>PLJN01000168.1:0-41187 GCA_003140235.1 Acidobacteriaceae bacterium | reverse complement strand
AAGGGAAGGCTTTCTTTCATCACGCGGTCATGAATGGCCGCTCTTCACCAGGAGCAAGTTATTCCTGCTGCTGTTTGGCCACGTTCGTCTCGTCGTACTGTTTGAGCCACTGGCGCACTTCTTCTGCATTGGGCACGAGAGCAAGGTAATCGCGCATTTCCTGCGCTGCTGACGCGTAATCCTTTTTCTGAACAAAGATCCGGCCGAGCAGCAGGCAGACGTCCGGGTGACGATGTTCGGTATCCAGCGACTTGAACTTTCGCGCGCTCTGTTCGGCTGGCTCGATCCTGCCCAGGTTGAAGTTGGCGACCGCGTTATAGAAATAAGCCGACGGGAAAGCCAGGGAATTCATTCTGGCCACCTGGTCGGTGAACTGCGCTGCGTCCTGCCATCTTTTTTCCTGCATGGCAATCAATGCCAGTCCGAAGCTGGGATTCACAAATCGCGGGTCGGCGGCCAGCGCTTGCGAGTATTCCTTGATGGCCGGCCCAAACTGTTTCTGTTGCTGATGGATGTCGCCCAGCAGCGACCAGGCGGCGGCAAGATTGGGATAAATCTTTACCGCCGTATTGAGTTCCTTCTCGGCATCGGAGAACCGGTTTTCTTCGAATGCCTTTNNAACGCGCGCCGGGCATCGTTCGGAGCGTTCATGGTGGTCACGCTAATGGTGGTGCCGGGGGCGCTCTCCAGGCGTTTGATAAAAATGGTCCCCAGGTCGTATTGCGTATTACTGCCCGTGAGGCGAAGCACGCTCGAACTGGAGATAAAGCCGGGAAGCACAGCACGGATTTCGCAGCCATCGTATTGCAGCTTCAAGGCATCCGGCCCCAGGATGCTTTTCTGGGTCGCGCTACCGGCTGTGTTGGGATTGATGGTGGTCTCACTTGCGTCCTGAAAGCGGAGGTTCTGGTCGAGCTGAAACTGGAAAGAACCGTCACTATCTGTGTAGCTCTGTTTGCGGGCGGAGCCGTTGCAGACCCGCTCAATGGCCACAGGTTCCGGAGGCGCTGCTCCGCCTTCCTGCAGGACCCTACCGGAAATGAACAGCGGCTGCGTAATATTGGGTTGCGTTGGAGACGGCGTCGGCACCGGAGGACCTTTGCCCTTTTGGGCCGCCATATTCGCCGGTAATCCGGCCAATAGTCCGATGGCGAGTGCAAGACGGAAACGAGAGGAATTGACGTTCATAAAACTTCCACCTCTTAGGAGATGGTATCTGTTTTTTGGGGAAGGAAGCCATTAGTACTTAGTCATTAGTATTTAGCTAAACCAAAAAAACCTTACCGCTGATAAACAGCAGTTGGCAATTAGCAATTGGCAATTGGCCAAAACCAAAACCAACAGCAAAGACAAACCGTTGCCGCTGATTACGCTGATGACGCTGATAGGAGAAATCAGGGTCTTCCCCGATCACGTGCGATGACGGCGATCTTTCAGAGGGTAGGGATCCCTCTCCCGCTATGCGGGATCGGGATGAGAAAATTATCCCCGGCTTGCGGCGCCTGCCAGGGCCGGCGACATGGCTGTAAGTGATTGGTCCATGATGCCGATGGCTTCACCCACGTCGGCCTTGGAGATGTTCAGCGGCGGCGACATGCGGATAGCATTTCCCATAAGCCCGCCTTTGCCGACCAGCAGCCCGCGCTTGCGGCACTCTTCCATGAACTGGTTGGTCTCCTGTGCGGCCGGCGCTTTTGTGGTGCGGTCTTTTACCAGTTCCAGGGCCTGCAAGAGTCCCATGCCGCGAACGTCGCCGATTAGATCGTGTTTGTCCTTCAGGCCTTCGAGTCCCTGACGGAAATAATTTCCGACGACTTCCGCGTTGTCCATGAGCCGGTCTTCCTCAATCAGATCAATAGTCGCTTTGGCGGCAACTGACGTAACTGGATTTCCTCCAAAGGTGGAGATTTGCAGACCTTTGAAACTTGCGGCGATGTCCGGCCGGGTCATGGTCACGCCGACCGGTGTGCCGTTGGCCAGCCCTTTGGCCGACGTAATAATGTCCGGTGTGACTTCCCATTGTTCAATTCCGAACCAGCGTTTGCCGGTGCGTCCCCAGCCGGTTTGCACTTCGTCGGAGATGAACAGCCCGCCGTAGTCTTTTACGATCTTGAAAACGATCTTGAAATACTCCTTGGGCGGAGTAATGAATCCGCCGACGCCCTGGATGGGTTCGGCAATGAATGCGGCAATCTGCCCCGACGTGCTCGTCTGGATCACAGACTCCAGGTCTTGGGCGCAGGCGACTTCGCAACTGGGGTAGGTCTTGCCGAGCGGGCAGCGATAGCAATACGCGTTCATGGCATGCACAATTCCCGGGTCGGAGACAGGGAGCGAACGGCGCCAGGTGTTGTGTCCGGTGAGCGATTGGGCGAGTTGTGAACGGCCGCTGTAGCCGTGACGCAGCGCTACCACCTCATAATTGCCGGTGGACATGCGTGCCAGTTGGACCGCGGTTTCATTGGCTTCCGTGCCGCTGTTGCTGATAAAGCTTTGGCTGATATCGCCCGGAGTGATTTGTGCTAGCTTTTCCGCCAGGGCCACAATTGCTTCATTCGGGAACACGGTGGAGGCGTGCTGCAGCTTGTCCACCTGGGCCTTGATTTTCGATGTGATGCGCGGGTTGGCGTGGCCGACCGAGATGGTGACAATGCCGCCAAAAAAGTCGAGATACTTGTTTCCATCCACGTCCCAGAGGTGTTGCATGCTGCCGTGGTCGGTGACCAGCGGTTCGGTGTAATACGTGCTGATGGAAGGGAAGAGGTACTGTTTATGTTTCTTGATGATCTCTTCTTTGGTCATGGATGATGGTCCCTTCTGCTGGCAGGCGAGCGCTGTCTGGGTGACTGGTTATTCTAAACGTTTCCCGTTAGTTTTTGGTGGAGAACGGCCCTTTCATCGCGCTTCAGCGCGAAACGGTGGAAGAACGGCTCCTTTAGGGCCGTGAAAGAATGTCTTACGAAAGCGGGCTTCAGCCCTGGCGCCGGCCAGCGCGTTTGTCATTCCGAACGGAGTGAGGAATCTGCTTTCTTTTGAGCCTGGGAGAATGTTTGTCCCGGCAGCTTGGAGACGAGAGTCTCGCCTGGCAGTGGAAAGCAGATTCCTCCCCTTCGCAAGCTCAGGGTCGGAATGACAATGAGATGAAAGACACTCAGCTCAGGACATGCTAAAGCCCTGATACAAATCGAATCGCGTTTGATTACTCTCATCGCCTTGAAAGGCCGTTCTTTCACCTACGGAATCGCCGCCAGCAGATCGGCGGGCGACGCATTGTCGCCGAAGGTCTGGCTGATGTGGGCAAAATAGTCCTTATTGCCGGGCCCAAATACAAAACTGCCGCCGAGTTGAAAGGGATTCTTGCCGATTTTGTGCTGGCGATGTCCGGCGGCGCTGGCGCGCTGACGCGCGAGCTTGTTGTCCGCGCGAAATAAGTGGGCCACGGAAGCCTTGCGGAGCTCGGCGGCCTTGTAGGCCAGACGTTCTTCGTCAATCAAGAGCGGAAACGTGATGCCGGTTTTCTCGCGGAAGAGCCGGGCGTAATCCGCGCCTCCCAGGCCGATGGCGGCGAGTTGTGCTCCTTTGTCCTGGAAAGCCTGCTGATGTTCGCGCAACTGCGCAACGTGCTCCTGGCAAAAGATTCAACCCCAATGGCGCAGAAAAACCACAACCGCCGGACGGCTGGCCCACAAAGATCCAAGCTGGACCGGCTGCCCGTCCGTATCGGGCAGGGTGATGGGCGCAAGCTTGCTGCTGAGGGACGGCATGAATTCATTGTCTGAGGGGTTGAGGACGACTGTCAAGGAATTGGGCGAGAGGAATTGGGGAATTGGGTAAGTTGGTAATTGGGTAATTGAGAAGAAATGCGTGAAGTTCACCATGACCTCGTGATCTTTCCGCAGTCCAACAGTTAGACGCGGCAGTGCCGCGTCTCTACGTCGTGATTCTTACTGGTGTGCAACATTCCCGTGCGGGATGCGGTTCGAAATTACCCAATTACCAAGTTACTAAATTACCCAATCAATTCATGCTAGACTTCCCAGCGCTCTTTTCGGAGGTGTCTGATGCGTGAAATTCGCGGCATCGTTGCGGTGGTTACCGGGGCGGGGTCCGGGATCGGACGGGCCGTGGCGGTGGAACTTGCATCCGCCGGCGCTCAGCTCGCCATAGCTGATGTCAACCGCGCTGGTCTTGAAGAAACCAGCAAAATGCTCGGCTCGGCCACGGTCAGGACTTATGTCGTCGATGTGTCGGATGTCTCGGCGGTCGAGGCCTTCGCCGGCCAGGTAGGCAAGGATTTCGGCCGCGCCACGCTCCTGATCAACAATGCCGGGGTTGCGCTCCATGGGACGTTTGCTGAAATTTCTTTGGCGGACATGGAATGGCTTTTCAAAATCAACTTCTGGGGCGTGGTCTACGGCTGCAAGTTTTTTATTCCGCTATTGGAGCGGGAACCGGAAGCCCACATTGTGAATGTATCCAGCGTTTTTGGACTGGTGGGCCCGCCCGGCCAAACAGCGTACGCGGCCAGCAAGTTTGCCGTCCGCGGTTTTACTGAGTCGTTGCGAAGTGAACTCCGGGGAACGCGGATTCACGTGACTTGCGTCCATCCCGGAGGCATTCGCACCGCCATTGCGGAGAATGCGCGGACGGGGGCGTCAGCACAGCCAGCAAGAGCCGCGCAAGACAAAGAGCGGTTCAAGAGGCTGACCCCGACCTCTCCGAAAACGGCGGCGCTGACCATCGTGAAAGGCATCTTGCGCAACAAACCGCGGATACTCATTGGGCCTGACGCCCGTCAGATTGATATCCTGCAAAGGCTGTCGCCTGCGCGCGCTTCCTCCCGGCTGGCCGTCATATTTGAACGAAGAGCGGCGGGGACAAAGACAGCTGTGAAGGATTGATCCGCACCGCAGGCAATATTTTTCTCGGGGACCATGAAAAAGCAAGCCAGATATCGCTCAATGGCTTTTGACAGTAACTGTCACTCCGGTGGATAATTCCTAGCGGTTCGCGCGGTCGACTTAGTGTGACTTTATGTGGCAAGAGGAAAGTCGATAGGGGCCGCTGGCGAAGCTCCCACAATTTGGATAGGAGAACTTATGAAGTCCCTCAAACTGTTCAGTACTGTTTGCATATGCCTGATGCTGGTGACGGGTATTGCTTGTGCGCAGGGAGTTGGCGCGTCCGGTGACATTAAAGGAACAGTCACCGATCAGAGCGGCGCCGTTGTGACCAATGCAACCGTGACCGCGACGGATGTCGCAAAAGGCACCAGGCGCACGGGCGTTACTGACAGCGGGGGAGCGTTCATTATCCCCGGGCTTTCACCGGCGATATACAACGTGACATCACAACATGCCGGTTTCCAGACTTCGATGCAGAAGGGCGTGGTTGTGAACGTAGGTGAAACCCTGGTCCTTGACTTTCATTTGAAAGTGTCGTCCGGGAGCGAGACCGTGGAAGTGACCACGGAGCCGCCGGTGGTGGACACCGACAAAGCGGCGCAAGCGAACGTGATTACGGAGCAATATATCCAGGATCTGCCGATCGACCGGCGCGACTATCTTACTTATACGTTGCTCGCGCCTGGCGTGTCGGAGTCCACGCGGCTATCGGCCGACCAGGATTTCCGGGTGAAGCAGACCCCGCAAACCGGACTTTCTTTTTATGGAAGCAACGGCCGCGGCAATAGCGTGACCGTGGACGGCGCCGAAGCCAACGACGATTCCGGCGGCGTCCGCTTGAATTTGAGCCAGGACGCGGTGCAGGAGTTCCAGATCAATCGCAGCAACTATGCGGCGGACATAGGCGGAGCGAGCGGCGCCTCCATCAACATTGTGAGCAAGAGCGGCGGAAACCAAACGCACGGCAGCTTGTATAGCTATTTCCGCAACGATGGCCTGGATGCGGCCAACCCCTTCGCCATCAAACAGGCACTCGCTCCCGGGCAAGCATTCAATCCTCTTCTTCCCGATAGCTTCGGCTCCCACGTCAAGGACAAGCTGAACCGCCAGCAATGGGGCGGGACGATTGGCTTTCCCGTCACCACGGACAAGACCTGGTTGTTCTTTGCTTTTGAGAACCAGCGCTCGGACGCGCAGAACGCGGTGCCCCTGATCACGGACACCAGCATTTTCCGTCCACAGAACGGCGGCATCGTGAATGGCGTGCACCTCAACAATCAGGCGGCCATTATCAATGGCCTGGCGGCGCTGCCTGGGAATCCGCCTGTGCCCTGCCTTACGGGTCAACCTGCGTTGCCTGCGATCACCTGCGCCAATATTCTGGAAAACATTTTGACGGTGAACCCGGCAGCCAGCCCGCTGAGCGCGTACCTGGTGAACCAGTTTGAGAACAACGGCGGAGTTTTTCCCTACAACACGCGCCTCTATCAGTTCTCCGGACGTTTTGACCACGTATTCAACGACACCAATCAGGCTTATATACGTTACAACTTTGGCCACGACAACGAGCAGTCGCCGGACGTGCAGGCGTTGACCGGCTTTTCGCGCGGCAGTCTGGTGCACGCGATGGACAATACACTGGCGGCCGCATGGTTCCATCAGTTCAGCCCGAAGACCACGAACGAGTTGCGGCTGCAGTGGAATTACTCCAACTTCAGCGTAATTCCCAATACGCCCGGTCAGGCCGGACTCGATATTCCCGGCTTCGCCAGTTTCGGAACGCAGATCTTCCTGCCCAGCACTACCATCATGCGGCGCTGGGAAGTTGCGGATAACTTCACCATGGTCCGTGGTCACCACACATTCAAGTTTGGCGGCGATTTCCTGTACCGCGGCAACCATTCCGAGTCCCATACGTTCTTTCCCGGACGCTTTGTGTTCGGCAACCTGCCTGGAGGCATCATCAGCCCCTGCTTGCAGGTGCCGGCCGCGTGCGGATTGTTAGGCGTGAATCCTGCAACAATCAACCCGCTCCAGTCGGCGTCCCTGGGTCTGCCCCAGTTTTATCAACAGGGATTCGGCAGTCCCACGTACAACTATCCCCGGCCTCTGACGGCACTGTACGCGCAGGACCAATGGAAGATCGCATCGAACTTCAGCTTCAACATCGGCGTGCGCTATGAACTGGACACACAATATGGCGCTCTCACCACCGACAAGAACAATTTTGCTCCGCGTGCCTCATTTGCCTGGGACCCGTTTAAGGACCACAAGACGGTCATCCGCGGCGGCTATGGGATCTTTTTCTCGCCGGTGTATGGCCAGATTGCAGACGTAGTCCAAACCCTGGGACTGGTGAACGGCAACCGGCAGATTGCCCAGGTCTTTGTTCCTCTCACCGGCGCACCGGGAAATCCGGCACTGACATCGGCAGCCATTTTCCAGACGCTGTTTGCGCAGGGTAAGATCCAATGCACCACCCCGGCGCCCGGCAATGCTGCCTGCATCACGCCCGCCGATCTGGTCCAGTTCGGCATCGCCATCACCCACACGGGGCCGGTGCCTCCGCTGAGCGTTCTTTTCAGCGCCCAGCCGAACTACCAGAACCCTTACTCGCAGCAGGCTGAGTTCGGCATTGAGCGCAGCTTCTTTGGGGTCGCGGTTTCGGCCAGCGCAATTTACGTGCACACCCTTCATCTGCCTGTGGCATTGGACGTGAACAACCTGGCGGCCGCTCCGATGCAAACTGTGACCCTGGCGAGCGGTCAGACGACAACGTTCCGCAACTGGGCGGCGCCGCAATGCACGGCCAATCCGTTCTTGTGCTTCGCCAATCCGCTGCTGCTCCAGAACAACGTCTACTCCTCGCAGGGATCGGCCCTGTATGAGGGTGGCATTCTGGAAGTCAAGAAGCGTTTTGGCTCGCACCTCACGCTGTTAGGAAACTACACATACAGCAAGGCATTTGACACGGTGACCGACTTCAATAGTGACTTCGCGCCGCAGGACGAAACCAACCTGGCCGGCGAGCGCGCCCTTTCCACCTTCGACCAGCGTCACAAGGTCGTGGTGTTGGCCATCTTCGATACTCCCTGGAAGAGCGGGACGGGTGTAAAGCGGTTCTTCTCCGATTTCCAGGTGGCCCCGATTTTCCGTTACAACAGCGGCCATCCCTTCACTCTTCTGGCGGCATCGGACGTAAACGGTGACCGGCACTCCACCAATGACCGTCCCATCGGCGCTGCCCGCAATACCGGTATGGGGCCCGATTACATGGACTTTGACATGCGCCTGACAAAGACGTTCAAAGTGCATGAAAAGACCAGCGTGCAATTCGTCGCTGAAGCGTTCAACCTGTTTAACCGAGATAACTTTGCCAGCGTAAACAACGTAGTGGGCGCTGGCTTTGGGCTTCCCCTCGCGGCGGGAGGCTCTGGCTCTCCCACGTTCAACGTGCATGGAGCCAATACGGGCGCCAATACTCCACTGGGCTTTACCTCGGTGGTGGCTCCTCGCACCCTGCAGTTAGGTCTTCGCATCGGCTTCTAAATGGTGGAGAGACAATGCAGGCGTCCAGCCTTCATTGTCTCTCTCATCGTCTCTCTTATCGTTCAACAGAGTTTTGCGGCCCCGATGGGACACATTCCCGACTGATTGCAATTGTCCGGCACTCCTAATATTCAGGTAATCCGCCTGATTCTCAAAGATCCTTAGAACTCGAAGGAAGCGGTTTCAGCCAGGCTTTGCCGCGTGTGCAGCCCTGCCTGGAGCGCGTAAAAACGCTTGGACATTCTGAAGCCGCGGCGTACTATTCCATGGGCCTTGCGCGATGGGGCTGGGGACTGCAGGCCGGTCACCCCTCTGGTACACAAAATATGTGGATATTTTCGGCTTGCCGCTGTAGCATGGCAGCTAATTCTGTGCTAGCACAGTGGGATGAATGAATGCCCATTCAGGATTTCGCGTGAGGAGTCGGCCACGAAGCCGCCCCTGCGTCACAACTTTGACAGGAGGATCAACTATGAGGTTGTTCAGATTGCTGAGTATGGTTCTTGTAAGTCTGCTAATGGCTACAGGCGCTGCGTTCGCGCAAGGTGTAGGCGCCTCGGGTGACATCAGGGGAACGGTCACGGACCCCTCGGGCGCCGTTATAACCAACGCAACGGTAACGGCCACGGACGCAGCCAAGGGCACAAAGCGCACCGGTGTTTCTGACAACAACGGGTCCTTTGTTATTTCCGGGCTGCTCCCGGCGATTTACAACGTGAGTTCACAGCATTCTGGCTTCCAGACGTCCCTCCAAAAGGGCGTGGTTGTGAGCGTAGGGGAGACCGTGATTCTGGACTTTCACTTGAAACTCTCCTCCGCGAACGAAACGGTGGAAGTCACCACTGAGCCGCCGGTGGTGGAAACAGACAAGGCGGGCCAGGCGGAGACAATTTCATCGGAATTAATCACCGATCTGCCCATCAATCGCCGCGACTATCTTACCTTTACGTTGCTGGCGCCGGGCGTGACGGATTCCACCCACATGGCGAGCGACCAGGATTATCGTGTGAAACAGACGCCGCAGAGCGGACTCTCCTTTTATGGAAGCAACGGCCGTGGCAACAGCGTCACCGTGGACGGTGGCGAAGCTAACGACGACGCGGGCGGTGTCCGCCTCACGCTAAGCCAGGACGCGGTGCAGGAGTTCCAGATCAACCGCAGCAACTATGGGGCCGACCTCGGTGGCGCGAGCGGCGCCACCATCAACATCGTAAGCAAGTCGGGCACCAATGACGTGCATGGCAGCCTCTTCGCGATGTTCCGCAGGGATGCGCTCGACGCAGCCAATCCTTTCTCTTTTACCCAGGCGCTCCAGCCGGGGCAGGCGTTCAATCCCGCTTTGCCGGACAGTGTGGGTGTGCATCACAAAGACCATCTCGGTCGTGAACAATTCGGCAGCAGCATCGGCTTCCCCATTAATCGCGACAAGACTTTTCTATTCGCCGCTTTCGAGGGCCTGATGCAGGACGCCCAGAATGCAGTTCCGCTGCTGACCAACACCAACATCTTTCGCCCCAGCAGCAGCTCCACCAATAACCAGCAGGCAATTCTGAATGGCCTTGCAGCTGAAGGCGCCACTCCGGTGCCCTGCCTCACCGGTCAGCCGGCCCTGCCTGCCGCCACTTGTGCGGGAATTTTGCAGAATGTTTTGACCGTCAACTCGGCAACCAGTCCTCGGAACGCGTTCCTGGTAAACCAGTTCGAGAACAATGGCGGACTGTTTCCGTACACCACGCGCGAATACCAAACGTCTGCCCGCCTCGACCACCAGTTCAGTGAGAGGAACCAGATGTACCTGCGCTACAGCTTCGCCCATGACCATGAGGAAAACACCGATGCAACGTCCCTCACGGGCTTTTCGCGTGGCAGCTCCATCAAGCCGGCGTACGATCACACACTCCAGGGATCATGGTTCCACCAGTTCAGTCCCCGGACCCTGAATGAAGTCCGGTTGCAGTTCAACTACTCCCATTTTGACGTGATTCCGAATACGCCAGGCGAAGTGGGACTCGACCTCCCTGGTTTCGCCAATCTCGGGACCCAGATATTTCTGCCCAGCAAGACCATCATGCGACGCTTCGAAGTTGCGGACAACATCACCCTGGTCCGCGGCCACCACACTTTGAAATTCGGCGGCTACGAACTCTATCGCGGCAATCACAGTGAGTCGAACACATTTTTCCCGGGCCGCTTTGTTTTTGGCAACCTGCCGGGCGGCATCATCAGCCCCTGCCTGCAGGTGCCGGCCGCGTGTGGATTGGCGGGAACCAATCCTGCAGCCATCAACGCTCTCCAGTCGGCCTCGCTGGGACTCCCGCAGTTCTATCAGCAGGGCTTCGGCAACCCCGTATACAACTACCCGCGGCCCTGGACGTCGTTTTACGCGCAGGATACCTGGCAGATCAAACCAAACTTCACCTTCAACATTGGCGTGCGCTATGAATTGGATTCGCAATATGGGTCCTTAGTCACCGACAAGAACAATTTTGGTCCGCGGGCATCCATCGCCTGGGACCCGTTCAAGGACCACAAGACGGTCATCCGCGCGGGCTACGGGATCTTTTACTCTCCGATATACGGCCAGATTGCGGACGTAGTACAAACCCTGGGACTGGTGAACGGCAACCGGCAGATTGCGCAGATATTTGTTCCGCTTACGGGCGCGCCAGGAAATCCGGCCCTCACGTCGGCAGCGATTTTCCAGACGCTGTTCGCGGAGGGCAAAGTCCAGTGCACGATTCCGGCGCCCGGCAATGCGGCCTGCATCACGCCAGCTGACCTGGCGCAATTCGGTATCGCCGTCACCCACACTGGGCCGGTTCCTCCGTTGACCGTTCTCTTCAGCGGCCAGCCGAATTACACGAACCCATATTCGCAGCAGGCTGAGGTGGGAATTGAACGGGAGATCGCAAAGGGATGGTCCGTTGCCCTCAGCGGCATCTACGTTCACACCATCGGACTTCCTACTGCCATTGACCTGAATGCTCTGGCGGCCGCGCCCGTTCAATCAGCTACTTTGGCGAACGGAAAGACTGTGTCTTTCCACAACTGGGGAGCGCCGCAATGTACGGCCAACCCTTTCCTCTGCTTCGCGAACCCGCTGCTTCTCCAGAACAACCAGTATTCCTCCAAGGGCTCATCCATTTACGAAGGCGGCATTCTGGAGGTCAAGAAGCGCTTTAGCGGGCACTTCACGGTGATGGCGAATTACACTTACAGCAAAGCCATCGATACCGCAACCGACTTCAACAGCGACTTTGGCCCTGTTGACAACACGAATCTGGCGGGCGAGCGCGGTCTTTCCACCTTTGACCAGCGGCACAAAATTGTGGTCGCTTCGGTCATCGATACCGGGAAATCCTGGGGCCGGGCCTTATCAGGGTTCCAACTGTCGCCGATTTTCCGTTACAACAGCGGCCATCCGTTCAACCTGCTGGCGGGTGCTGACGTGAACGGCGACCGCCACTCCACCAATGACCGTCCGATTGGCGCGGGACGCAATACCGGTCTGGGGCCGGACTACTTCTCGTTTGACATGCGTCTCACCCGCCAGTTCAGGATCCACGAAAAAACAACCCTGCAGTTGGTGGCGGAAGGGTTCAACCTGACCAACCGCATCAACTATGGCAGTGTAAACAATGAAGTGGGCCCCAACTTCGGCCTTCCCACATCGGCTGGAGGCTCCGGCTTCACTACGTTCAACGTGCACGGAAGCAATACCGGAGCCAGTACTCCGCTGGGCTTTACCTCGGCGTTCCCCATGCGGCAAGTCCAACTTGGCTTGCGGATAGGCTTCTAACCTAAACGGACGACGCGGGGCAGAAAGCTGCTCGCGTCGTCCCTCTTTTTTGTGCACTCATTTCCAGTCGATTTGGCGACACTTTGCGAGCCGGATTATGATTCTTCTTCTTCAATAATGTCGGCCACTCCTCAGCCAACGTCAAAAGTCACTCCGCCCACAGGCGCGCAGGCGGTCGTTGCCAGCCTGCTGCGTTCCGGCATAACTTCCGGCTTCGGCATTCCCAGTATTCATAACATTGCGATCTATGAAGTCCTGCGGCGGACGCCCGAATTTCATCACTGGGTAGTACGCCACGAACAAGCAGCAGGGTTTGCCGCCGATGGCTTTTTTCGCGCCAGCGGACGCGCAGCCGCCGTGTTTGCTTCGACCGGCCCAGGAAATCTGTTTACTCTTGTCCCCTTGCTGGAGAGCCTGCAGACCAGCACTCCGGTGCTCTTAATCGGCACAAATGTTGCGACACCGGTGCTGGGCAAAGTCTGCAATGCGCTGCACGAGACGCCTAAACAACTTGAAATCCTCGCGCCGCTCACGCGCTACGCCGTGAGGGTCAATACCGCGGACGAGATTCCCGCGGCCATGGCAGCGGCCATCAACGCATTGCGAGGCACGGCTCCGGGACCGGCCTTTGTGGAGATTCCGCACGACCTTTTGCTCGCGTCCGTATCTGCCGACTTTCCCGCCGAACTCAAGCAGGCGGTAGCGGAGCCGCCTTTGACGACCGCGATCGCTGATGCTGGCCTGCACATTGAAGCTGCGCAACGGCCGGTGATTCTGGTGGGTCCCGGACTCGCCGTGGACAAGATGGGGAATCTTATTCGGTTAATAGAAATTCTCCAGTCGCCGTTCATCACCACGACCAGCGGCAAAGGAGTGATCGCCGACGACCATCCACTTTCGATGGGCTGTGTCTCCCGTTTGGGCGCAGTGCAGCAGTTACTGCTGGAAAGCGACCTGCTGATTTCAGTCGGTGCGCGCCTTACCGAATTTGATACCGGAAGGTTCGGGCTCAAATTACCCGCGGCGCATATCAAGATTGCGGAGGACGCCAGTTATTTTGCAAGTATCTTCCCTGCCAGCTTCCAGATGGTCGCCGACATCGGCGCCGCGGCGCTCGAACTTGCTGGAAAATTAAAGCCGAGAAAGCCGTGGTGGGACACCGTCGGAACCAGAGCGCGGGAGAAGCAGCAGTTGGAATCGCTGAAGGCCGATGGCTATGCTGCTCTTGGATTGCTGCGGAGCGCGCTTTCGCGCAGCGACATTGTGGCCCACGACCAGTCCATTCTCAATTACTGGGCGTCAGCTTTTTTCCCGGCGCTGGAGCCGCGGACCTTCCTCTATCCTTCGGGATCAGGAACGTTGGGGTATGGGCTTCCTGCTGCAATCGGAGCAGCCTGTGCCATGCGCCGCAATGGCGACAAGCGCAAGATTGTCTGCGTGGCTGGCGACGGCGGTTTCCAGTACACTTCTCATGAGTTGGCAACCCTGGCGCAGTATGATTTGCCGGTGAAGATCCTTCTGGTCAACGACAATAAGTACGGCGTGATTGGATTTCTACAGCGTTCTGTTTTTGGCAATGAGTACGAAGTTGACTTGAAGAATCCCGATTTCTGCCGTCTCGCTGAGGCGTATGGCATTCACGCCGAACGGGTGACGGACCTGGAGGGCCTGCGAGAAAAGCTTTCAGGCTGGCTGGAATTTCCGGGTCCGGCGCTGCTCGAATGGCGGACCGTACTTGCGGCTCCATGGGAAGTGGGGGCCATCCAACGGCCTGCCATGCCCGTAACGACGCCGAAGTGAGCGTACCGAGAAAACTATGAACATACCACTGACACCCATACGCTTTCTGCGGTACGCGCGGCAGCAGTTTCCACACAAGACCGCAATCGTCTGTGGTGACCAGCGCTTTACGTATGCGCAATTTGCGGACCGGGCCAGCCGTCTCGCCGGCGCGCTGCGCGCCATGGGAGTCCAGGCGGGAGACCGTGTCGCATTCCTAAGCGCCAACTGTCATCGGCTCCTGGAAGCGTATTACGGAGTGTTGGAGGCGGGCGCCGTCCTGCTACCGTTGAACATCCGGCTCACTTCGCAGGAGCTGGGTTATATCCTTACGGATGCCGGGGCCAAAGTCCTCTTTCTCGAAGAACAGTTTCTTGCTCTGGCTGAATCTTTTCGTGCGGAAGCCGCCTGCGTGGAGTCCTTCATTCTTCTTGATGGCCAGTCCAGCGTAAATTGGATGCAGCCGATGAATTACGAAGACCTGCTGGCGAGCAGCACGCCGCACCAGGCTGATCTCATGCAGATTGACGAGAATGCGCTGGGAGAGCTCTTTTATACCAGCGGAACGAGCGCCCAGCCCAAAGGCGTGATGCTGACGCACCGCAACATTTATCTTCACGCCCTCAACGCCAGCCTGGCCCACAACACTTCCGGTGACGGCGTCGAGCTGCATACGATCCCGCTCTTCCACGCGAATGGCTGGGGCGTGGCGCACTCGCTTACCTTCCTCGGCGGCATGCACGTGATGATTCGCAAGTTTGATCCGGTCGAAGTGTTTCGCCTGATCGAGCGCGAGCGCGTGCAATCTTGCAGCCTGGTGCCCACCATGGCCACGGCACTGGTGAACTCGCCTGACCGTCACCGATTCAACTTGAGCAGCCTCACTAGAATTTCGATTGGCGGAGCTGCGTCTTCGCCCACTTTAGTGCGCGAAGTCGAAGAAAAAATCGGTTGCCTCTGCTATTCCGGCTACGGTCTTACGGAAACCGCGCCGGTGCTGTCCATATCCCGCATGAAATCCGGAATCCAGTGGGAAGGCTCGCAACGTTATGAAGTCCAGGCACGGACCGGATATGCCATTCCCGGAGTGGAGATTCGAGTCGTGGACCCAGAAGACAGAGACGTCCCTTCTGACGGCAAAGCCATTGGCGAGATCGTGGCGCGCGGTGACGGCGTGATGGAAGGGTATTGGAACCAGCCGGAAGCCACCGCCATCGCCCTGCGTGGCGGTTGGTTCCACACCGGCGATATGGCCACCATGGATGAGAACGGCTATGTCCTCATCGTGGACCGTAAGAAAGACATCATCGTGAGCGGGGGCGAAAATGTTTCTTCTCTTGAAGTGGAGAAGGCCATTCTGGCGCACCCCAACGTGTACGAGGTCGCGGTGATACCCGTGCCCGATCCCAGATGGGGCGAAGCGCCGAAGGCGCTGGTGGTCCTGAAGCCGGGCACCCAAGCCACTGAAGCCGAACTGCTCGAGTTTTGCCGCGGACGACTGTCTCACTACAAGTGTCCTCGCTCCGTGGAGTTTCTGGAAACGCTGCCCAAGACCGGTACCGGCAAAGTGCTGAAGAAAGAGCTACGCAAGAAATACTGGGACGGACAGGAAAGCATACGACCGGAAATGGTGGAGAAGGGCAGTACTTAATAGTTAGTATTTGGTACTTAGTTTGGTTGGCGAGAAGCGCCTGACCGCTAAATACCAAGTACTAAGTACTAAATACTTAGCTTTATGCCTCCACTCATGATTGACACCCTCGACGCTCTCAAAGACCACATTGGCCAGGAGATCGGCGTTACCGACTGGCTCGCCGTTTCGCAGGAACGCATTCAGAAGTTCGCTGACGCCACCGGCGACCATCAGTGGATACACGTTGACCGTGAGCGAGCACGGCGGGAGTCGCCGTTTAAAGACACCATCGCCCACGGCTTCCTGACACTGTCTCTCCTGCCGCAGTTTATGCCGCAGGTTCTCACGATAAAAGACGGTGTGCGGATGGGCATCAATTACGGCCTTAACCGTGTGCGCTTTGTTTCTCCGGTGCGCGCCGATTCCAGAATTCGCGCCCGATTCACTCTACAGTCACTGAAAGATGTCCCGCCCAAAGCAGTGGAGGCTGTCTTTCTGGCAACCATGGAAAGTGAAGGCTCTGACAAGCCTTGCTGCGTGGCTGAGTGGGTGGTGCGATATTACCTATAGACCAGTTAATGCGCGAGCGTATCAGATCCTTGTCATTCCGAACGCAGTGAGGAATCTGCTTTCTTTTCAGGTTTTGAGAATGCTCGCCCCTGCGCAAAAGCCGATCGCTTGTAGACAGAGAATCTCCCTAGGCAGCGGGAAGCAGATTCCTCCCCTTCGCAAGCTCAGGGTCGGAATGACAAAAACATGAAAGATACTCGGCCTATATCATCCATGAGAATGGTTTTAGACCTAAGCGTGTTTCAAATCCTGTCGTTCTCTGCTGCGCGCAGCCCTGCCTGAAAAAGCAGTTTTGCTACTTCGCCAAGAGAAGCGAAGCGTTGGTCCTTGGTGAATCCGTGGTGATAGCGGTAGTAGATTTGCTGGATGATCACGGCGACTTTGAACAGGGCAAACACGTAATAAAATACGATCTGAGAAACGTCCCGGCCAGTCTTCTCCGCGTAGCGCTCCACGAGTTGAGCGCGCTTCAGCGTCCCAGGCAGAATCGTTGGCCCCCAGCGTAGTCTTTGCATCTCCTGCGGATCTTCGGCGTCCACCCAGTAGGCAATGGCGGTTCCTAAATCGGTGAGGGGATCGCCGAGCGTGCACATTTCCCAATCCAATACAGCTTTGATTTTGGTTATGTCAGCGGGATCGAGCGCAATGTTGTCGTACTTGTAATCGTTGTGGACCAGCGTGGCGCCACTGTTCTGCGGCATGCGCTGCGCGAGCCAAGTAGAGATTTGCTCGACTTCTGCGAGATCGTGCGTCTTCGAGCCATGATAGCGTTCGATCCAGCCTTTGACCTGGCGAGCCAAATATCCCTGCGGCTTGCCCAGATCAGCCAGGCCGATTGCGGTGTAATCCAGACCATGGAGTGCTGCCAGATTGTCGATGAAGGATTCACTCAACTGGTGCGCGGTCTGCGGCGGAATCTCCAACCCGGCAGTTAGATTTCGGCGCAGAATAACGCCGTGGACCCGCTCCATGAGGTAGAAAGGCGCGCCCAGCACGGATTCGTCCGCGCAGTAGACAAGTGGCTTGGGCGCGGGAAACACAGCATGCAGTTTTGACAATACGTTGTATTCGCGGCCCATATCGTGCGCGGTCTTGACCTTGCTGCCAAACGGAGGACGCCGCAGCACCATCTCCCGGTCTCCCAGATCGACGGCGTATGTAAGGTTAGAGTGGCCGCTGGGAAATTGACGGACGGCCAGTGCTCCCGCCTGGCCGGGGAGTTGGGTCCGCAAAAAGGACTCGAGTCGTGCGAGATCGAGTTCTTCTCCCGGGCGGACAACGCTTGCATGGTCTTGAAAATCCACAGCGCCTCTTATCGGTACGTCAGGAAACCAGGTTCAGTTAAATGAGGGCACGAATTATAGGAGCTTAAAGTAAAACGATTGGCGGAAAAAAGAAACTCGCTGTACGAACCGTTTCTAACCATCCATGCCGTACGGAGCGTTACTTCCGGCGAAAGGTCCAGGGCGCGTTGCATCCCCAGGGCGACGGGACCGCCGGAGCTGAAAATAGCTACCGTCCGGTCGCGGCCGCCGTTGGTGAGTTGCGCCAGTCCCGCCGATACGCGGCGGCAGAATTCGGACCATGGTTCGATGTTCGGCGCCAGAAGTTTTCCACTGACCCATTGGCCGATCACTACCTCGAACAATTTCTGAAAGAGCTTGAACTGCTCCTCGCGCGTAGTGCTGCCTTTGAATGCCTCGTGTAGCTTACGGACTTCGGCGTCGCTCTCCAGCAACCGCGGCAGGCTCTGTTCCATCACTGCTTCGGCACGGAACTCGTCGAATTCGGGCATGACGACTGGCTCGGGCCATGGCAGCCCAGCCGCGGCGAATGCCTCGCCGGCAATTCTTGCGGTTGCAATCTGCCGGACACGAGGACCCGAGTAGACGGCATCGAAGACCATCTTGTGCCTTGCCCAATACTCGCCCAGCAAGCGGGACTGGGCTTCACCCTTGGCGGAAAGCTTGTCGTAGTCGGGTTCAAGGAACGAGGCTTGCCCGTGGCGCACTAAGAAAAGTCGGCTCATGGAATCATGGAAAGACTGACCGCAGAGAATATCATGCGCGGGCATCTTCTTTCTGGGTCTCCCAACAAGAAGTGGCGTTTTATTACGGTTTCTTGTCTTCGGGTTTGGCGTCGGCCGGTGTCGAGAGCGGCACAGTCAGGGTAGCGTTGGTGGTACCGGTGAGTCCTGAACCGTTGTCCCGGACACCGACGCGCAGCATGTATTGGCCCGGCGCCAAGTCGAAGATCTCGCCACAGGGAAGAAAGCCGCGCATGATCTTCTGGAAATCCTCAGGTTTCAGATCAGCGGTTATGCCGTTCAGGTCCGTTTTCACTGTTTGGCCTTTCATGGAATAGACCTCGGCGGCGCAGTCGACAGAGGCATGCTGCAATCCGTCTTCTCGCAGTTCGAAGCTGACGGCGTGCGGGTCGATGGCGTAGTTGATGGTCACATGGTTATGGGATTCAGCCGAAGGAGGGTAGACCCCGACGCGAAAAGGCAGCGCAGTGGAAATGGGGAAATCCAAACTGAGTGCCTGCCCCAGATCAATGGCGCGTTGCTTGTCGTCGAGCTTGGCATAGCTCTTCGGGTTCACGGCAAAGTATCCCAGACGATACCGCAGCTTGACCCCGGAGCGCTTGCTCTTGATCGTGATTTTGCGAAACTTTCCGTTCCAATCTTTGTTTTCCGGGCTATAGGCGAGAGTGTAATACGTTGACCCGTCTTCGATACTCTTGAAAATACTGTTATCGAGATCGTTGCCGTTATAGAAGGCTTTTCCACCGGTCCTCTCCGCAAGGTCATTCATGGTGCTGCGGGTAGCCACGTTCTGGTCAGATTCCTTACTCAGTTCCGCACCGAGTCCGCCGCCGCGCACAGTGTTCCCCACGTACTGGCCCGTGGAGGTTGTATTACTCCCCACGCTATAAAACCCGGCGTTGGTCAGCCCCTTGGCGTCCACCGGATAAACGGCGACCTGCGCGTCGGTCAGGATGGTTGCAGCGGCCGCGACACTCGCGGAGTAGTCTCTCATGGAGCTGGCTCCAGAGGCCAGATTGCCGTCTGGAATGATGACGATGGGGAACGTTTCCGACACCCAGATCAGGTTCTTGCGTCCGGGATAGCCTGAAAGCGTCCGGGCAATCGAGACCAATGCTTCCAGGGTCAAACGAACACGCAGATCGGTCTGCTGAGATACTTGCTCCGCCTGAAAAACCAGGATCCGCTGTTGCATTTGTGCCGGTAGTCCGTCAAAAATCCCGGGACCAAACAGGTCCAATTCGGGGCCTCCGGTGGGATTGTTCAAAAGGGCAGAGCTTTTGTCCTTCAGGTGAGCGATAGCCTCTTTCAGCGCGGCGGGATCATTGGTAAAGTCCTGCAGCAGCCGGAGCCTTGTGCCCAAAGCGTAAACCGCCACCGGCTGGCCCGCCGGGATTTTTGCCAGGAACTTGATCATCTGCTCCTTGGCATAGGCCTGGTTGGTCATTTGCGTGTTCAAGGCATCGAGAAGTATTACGTTCAAGGCTCCGCCAGTGCTATAGCGGGGAACATTTGTGAACATATGAGGAGGCAGCTTGATCGGCGGAGTCAGCGCCGCCGTCCCTCCTGGAGTGGCTACCGGATGCTGGAAGGAAAACGCTCCAATCTTTTGCTCTTTGCCTTCCTCCAGGACCGTGAAGTCCGCGGCTGTGAGATCGGTGACGGGCTGGCCTTTGTGGTCCAGCGCCACCACGTCGACCACCACCAGCCGTGACGTGATTTTCAGTACCGTGGCCGACTCATAAGTCGTTTTGGGCTGTTGTCCCGCTGCGGGCGCTGGCGGGGCCGGAGCTTGCGCCGGCGCACTTTGCGTTGCCGGACTTTGCTGGGTCTGTGCGATCCCCGCAAGCACAAGAGCGCACACCGTAGCGGGCAAAAAAAGCTTCCGGGACATATGCAGTACGACCATGAAACATATCTTGGATCTGGGCATGGAAGAATTCATTTTTCCTGGGCATACAAGTTACTTTAGAAGAGCCCACCTGGAATCTTTTGATTTGTGAACTATTATTGGCGAATGTAAAGGTTAAGAGCAAGCACCGAAGTCAGATTTCTGCCGGGAATCGACTCCGGACCTGGACATTAAACGTCAAGGTATCAGCTTAGGTACCCGCGTAACCCCGCAAACAGAATTTGTTGCCGGGTGTCTGCCTTCGGCATTTAAAATGTTGCCATGTCGATGCACACCAAGCTGTTGCAGGAAATAGAGACCTTGGCAGCCGCCGCTCCTAACGCGGAGACCCTCATGCAACGTGTCTCCGACCGAATCCACGCTGTGATGGCCCGCTACAACTGGGTAGGGTTCTATCTGGTTGACAAGGCCGAGCCCCGAGTACTCGTTCTGGGCCCGTTTGTCGGAAGCTTCAGCCCGCTGACACGCATCCCTTTTGAACAGGGACTTTGCGGCGCCGCAGCCGCCGGCGGAAAGACCCTGGTGGTGAACAGCGTAGCAGGAGACCATCGTTATATTGCGGGCTCGGAAATGGTCAAGTCAGAAATCGTTGTGCCTATTTTCGTCGCCGGAAAAGTGGTCGCCGAAATCGATGTGGAGAGTTACTTCACCGACTCCTTCAGCTCCGAGGCCGACCGAAATTTTGTAGAGGCTTGTGCCGGCATCGTGGCCAAGTATCTGGAAAAGCATCCTCTCTAAAGTAACTTGAAGCAGCAACTGTCTTGCGATATATAAGGTGACGCAATGTCCACGCACGCCATACTGTTGCAGGAAGTAGAGGCCTTGGCCGTCTCCGCGGTCAACGCCGAGGCGCTCATGCAGAGCGTCGCGGACCGCATCCACTCCGTGATGGCGCGCTACAATTGCGCGAAATTCTTTGTGGTCGACAAGGCAGATGCCCGTGCACTTTTTTTAGGCCCCTATACGGGCAGCTTTAGCCCGGTTGCGCGGATCACGTTTGATCAGGGACTCTGCGGCGCGGCCGCCGCCACCGGGAAGACCCTGGTGGTAAATGATGTGGCGGCGGACCCCCGTTACCTCTCGGCTTCGGACCTGGTCAAATCAGAGATTGTTGTGCCCATCTTCGCTCGCGGAAAGCTGGCCGCCGAAATCAGCGTTGGCAGCTACTTCGCGGACACTTTTGCCGCGGACGCCGATCGCGATCTCGTGGAAGCCTGCGGCGCCGTTATCGGGAAGTATCTCGAGAAACAGCCGTTGAATTAGGAACTCTGACAGCCGTCTTCTACATTCCACCCCAAAGTATGGCATTGAAGAGCAACTGAAACGTGCCTTCCGTCTGCGCCCGGTGCTGGACCCGAAAACCGAACATCACAATTTTTCCCTTACCTTTAGTGAAGGCCACTGCCGCCGCTTTCCGCTGAAGGCGTTCCGCGCCGTGGGCATAGCCGGAGAGCAGAATATCTTTGGCATCGTCGGGATACCAGGCGATGATTGTGCGCTGGACGTCAGGCGGCGGCGCAGAAGTTTGAAAAGCGAGCGGTCCGTCAACGAATGCTGCTATTTCATTTGGCATGCCATAGCCGACCGGGTGGTTCGTGTCGACATAAGCGCGCAACAGAGATCCCGGAATGTTGAAGTCCGAAGCCCCCGCGCCGCGGCCTGTTCCACCCGCAATGGCATTGCGTACCGGAAGATTGAATTCCTCTCCCATGAGCAACTCGGAGGCGCGAGCGAGCGCAATCAAGGTGCCGCCTTTGTCGACAAAGTCTTTTAGAGAACGCACGCCCTCTTTGCCGATTCCGCCGGTGTATTCTGGCGGAAGCTCCTCGAAGTAGCCTTCGCGGTTCTGCTTGCCTTCGACGATGACCTCCCTGGAGGAGTCAGGCAGAATGATGACGTCGTAGGCAGCGTTCAGATTGCCCGCTTTGACTTCCTTGTTCTCCAGGCTTTTGAGGGCGAACCCATACTGCTCGAGTACAAAGCGCGTCCAGCCTTCATCGAGCGATGGGATGTATGGCTTGTACATGCCGACGCGTACCGGCTTAATCGGCGTAGCGCCCGCCGGCAGTTCAGGTGACGCCTTGAGTTGTAAGTGGAATTTTTCCGCGTTGGCTGCAAGTCGCGCATGGGCGGCAAAAATGATTTGCGGTTGTTGGTTGACAGATTTGGACAAGAATGCCGTGCCGCCTGCCTTCTGCATGGCATTGATCAGGGAGAAGACGTTGTTCTTGTCGTCGGCGATCGAGTAGTAGCTGCCTTTGCCGTCCAACCCGCCGCTGGGCCACGGCGCGTTCTTGATGACCGCGGCATTCTGCTGCTCGGCGGATGACAAGCGGACTTTCTCGGCGCGAACTCCCATCATGAGGGGCAGGGACCACGCGGCTACGTCGTAGGGTTCAAGGATGCCGCTGTTGGCCGCAGGCTTGACCTCCGGATAGCGTTGGATGCCGAGCATCTCGTCGACAAACCGGCCGTAAGGCTGCGCAGTGCCAATCAGGAACGATTTCTTGTCGCCGGAAAGCCGCACCTCGACTCCATGTTCCAGCATGAGTGCGGCGAGGCGCGTGGCGGTGACTGGATCACGCTGGTCGTCAACCGAAATGCGCCAGAACTCTGCTGGGTTCGCTGTCGCCGTGGCTTGGCCGGCCATCGTCGCAACGCCATGTAGAAGTTCCTCGCGATACTTGCTGACCGTCTCGAGAGCAGCATTCGAGACGAGCAACTCGTAATCCATGATGTCGCGCAGCCGCCACGTCCCACCGGGCCATGGATTGGGGAAGTTGATCTGCTGCTCGTACTCGGTCAGGCCCTTGCTTCCGCCCTGAAGTTCCGTGGGCGAGATTTGCATGGGCGTCGCAATACGCGCGGAGGCAACCTCCGTGAGTACTCCGTACATGTTTTTCCACCAACCGGTATTGCGCGTTCCTCCGGGCCAGTAGGCGTCAAACGAGTAGCCCCAAATCACGCCGGATTTTCCGGCTTCCTCGAGCCGCCATCCCATGGCGGCGCCCATAAGATTATTACCGCGATGCACCAGCGGATTCACCAGCTTGGCGACGGGATCAGCATTCGGCGGAATATAAATGCGCGGTCCGTAAGAACCCATCTGGTGCTCGTCGAGCCAGAACTGCGGATACCATGCGTGATACACCATGCGGCTGACGTTCTTGGTTTCCACCTGGGTGAGCATGTACCAGTCGCGATTATTGTCGTGCCCAACATAATGGTGGTAGAGGTAGGGAAGAGAGCCGCCTTCGTATTTCGTGCCTTTGTATTTGCGATACCACTCGGTGACCATGATCTGCCCGTCGGGATTCAGCGATGGAACTAGCAGAACGATGGTGTCATTCAAGCGGTGTTTGGTTGTTTCGTCTTCGGCGGTGATCAAGTTGTAAGCCCACTCCATGGCCATCTGACTGGAACCGATTTCGGTGGAGTGAATATTGCAGGTCAGCAAGAGGATGGTCTTGCCTTCTTTGGCCAGCGCGTCAATCTGCTCTTTGGTGAGCCCGCGAGGGTCAGCCAGCTTGTGCGCAATTTCCTGGTAGTGGGCTTTGTTGCGCAGATTCTCCTCGCTGGAGATGACGGCCATGAACATGTCTTCGCCCAGTGTGGTCTTCCCGAGTTCTTCGATTTGCAGGCGACCCGAAGCAGCACTGAGCGCTTTGAAGTACGACGCAATCTGACGATAGTCGGCGAGCTGGCGGTCCGCTCCCACTTCAAAGCCAAGGAATTCAGAAGGCGTGGGGACATGGGCGTTCTTTTTCTGGGCGAGACAGGTCGTTGCCAGCAATCCGCATACGGCCAGAACGATGAAGTGACTGCGCAGCTTGTGCATTTCGCGGCTCCGTTACGTTGAAAATGAAAAGCGTAACAGTATGCACCCTGGTCGCGGGTTTGGGGAAGTGCAGAATTACTTCAGAAGAAGAAACTCAGTGCAGGCGAAAATCAATGCCATTGGCTTCATTCGCACGCTGGGTGGCCGCGATGTCGAGATCGGCAATCGGTATCCGGCGTGAGGTGCGTTCGTTCAGTACCCAAATGGTCTGGCCGGTAATAACGTAGTTCGGGACAGTGAGTTTACGCCCATCACGAAACACAAGTGTCGCGACGGCCGCCGGTTCGGCGCTGGACGCGCGCGGCTCTGCCGGACGTTGGTCATACTGCTGGCGGTTTTGTTGTTCATCTCTGAGCTGATCAACTTCGCCGGACAATCTGTTCACTTCGTAGTTCAAATCGCCGTCATTGTTGTTGTAGCTGTCGACGGCCACCGGCGGGGGCGGCGGAGGATAGGCGTAATCGGGATAATACGAGTAATCGGCGTAAAGTGGCGCATAGCCCAGAACGAAGCTGCCGCCAAAGAAAAATCGACGGCAAGGGAAGCCGCTAAAGAAAGAACCGTAAATGCATCCGCCGGAAAAAATAAACGGCCGGGGAAAACGATCAAATCGGCGAAAACCATTATTGAAGCCGCCAATCCGGCCCACCGGCCTGCCGGAAACGAATGCGCGGTGCGTTGGAGCAAAACTTCCCGCTGGACGCCCGGTTGAAAAACCACCGCTTCTTGGAGCGAAGCCTCGCGGAGCAGAGAAGCTGCGCGAACCAGCATTTCCCACATGGCCTCCGCTAAAACCTGAGCTGCCGCGCGATGAACCCGAGGAACCGTGTCCGCCTCCCCCTCGGCCGTGCTGGGCGCTGGCAGTTAATGGCAAAAGTGCCGCTACACCGATCACTGCGAGGGAAAGTAGGCTTCTCATGTCCTTATTCTACTCCGTTCGCGGCGCAATGAAAGAAAAGAACTGTAAACCTTTTCTTGCAAGCTCTGCGGGCAGGGCAGAATTGAATATAATTACCGGCCATGAAACGACTAATATTCGTGATCGTCTGCGCTCTGGTGTTGGGCGCCACCTCTGTGGCGCAACAATCATCCGGCGACAAGATGGGTTCCTTGGTCTTTGCTCCTCAGGCTCAGCTTCCGCCCCCGCCTCCGCCGTCGCCAACAACCTATGGGCCGGCCGGGAAGGGCCGAATTGCATCACAAATTCCCACTGTCTATCCATTGCAGGAGGGGTTTGTCGACGCCCACGGCGTGCTCATTTATTACAAGATCATTGGCCGTGGCGCGCCGCTGATGATCGTCCACGGCGGACCTGGCGCTTCGCACGATTACCTGCTCCCTCATCTGCTGCCGCTGGCCCGCACCAACAAACTGATCTTCATTGACGAGCGCGGCTCCGGAAGGTCCCAGAAGCTGGACGACGCGACCAAGTACACCGTCGAGAACATGGTGGAAGACGTTGAGGACGTCCGCCAGGCGCTCGGGCTCGGCAAGATCAGCCTGATGGGACACTCCTACGGCGGCGTGCTGGCCCAAGCCTACGCTTTGAAATACCAGAAGAACCTGACGCATCTGATTTTGGGCAGCACATTCCAGAGCACCAAGGCCATCAATGAAGTGCTGGCACGAATGAAGCAGAATATGCCCGCTGACGAGCGCGATAAGCTCGATGCACTCGAAAAAGCAGGGCTCTTCGGCAAAGGCAAAGACTGGGAGAAAAACCGTTACCCCGACGACTACGCCAAACTCGCATGGGGCGACGGATATTTTCCGTTTTTATATCAACGCCGGCCTGATCCGAATTACGACCCGATGTCCGGCAATACTTCAACCGCGTGGGACCTGTACCGCGAAATGTGGGGTTCGCACGGGGAGTTCATCATCGACGGCAATTTGAAATCGGTGGAGTACACGGACCGGCTATCGACCATTCACGTGCCGACGCTGGTAATCTGCGGCGACCATGATGAGTCCGATCCTTCGCTTTCACGCACTATGCACGAAAAAATTGCAGGATCAAAGCTGGTGATCGTACCGCAGTCGGGACACATGGTGTTCGTGGACCAGCCGACCATTTACTTGAAGGCGATTGATGATTTTTTGCATGGGAGATGATTTCTGGCTCCAAAGATTACCGGCGCGGCGCGTGGAGCTTGATCGGAAGGACTGAGGCGTAATCGTGAAAGTCGTGATCGGTCGTAAAGATATGAAAGCTCCGGCTTAACGCGACGGCACAAATCAGGATATCCACTGACGTGACAGTGATGCCCTGCGCACGGCACCGGTTTCCGGCTTTGGCGGCCTCTTCATAGTCCGGTGTGCTCAACGGCTCATCGCGGAATGCGCTCAGAGAAGTGCGCAGTTTTTCATATTGCTCTAAAAGTCTAATGCCCGATAGCAGTTCCTGGCGGATTGGTCCGATGATTCGTATGCGTCCTTCCTTGGACAGTTCACTGAGTTCAGCGACAATCTTTTGTTCTTCCCGGTTGAGATTCTCAGGTATTCGTCGCAAAGCAAGCGACCACACCGGCGTATCGACGAGTACGTTCATTGCCGTTTCGACCTGCGCTCACGCTTGTAATCGTAGCTTTCGTCGTAGTCAATCTTTCCGAAAAGGGACAGAATCTGCTTCTGTTTGCGGCGCTGTATGTACTCATCAAGAGCAGCATTTACAGTTTCCTTTTTTGTGCGATGTTTTCCCACACGCTGGGCTTCTTCCAGAAGGCGTTCGTCAATTGCCAAGTTCGTTGCCATAAGAACCTCTGATGTGTAATATTATACACATGTTGATGTGTAGATTCTATTACAGGCTTGGTTTGCTCACGCTGGCTTTCTCTCTAGGCGTAGTTTTCCCTCAAACTGCCCGAGTTCAAGCGCAGGACCAAAGCTCGCCAAGAACAAACAAGTCACCAGATCGTCTAAAACTGGAGCCGCACGTTATCCATCTGGCCAACGGCAAAACGTTTTCCTTGAACCTGCCCGCGGGACTCGATATCTCTGTAGCGGCACAGGGTCTGAAGCGCGTGCGGTTCATGGCCAAGTCGCCGGATGGGCGGATCTTTGTCACAGACATGTACAACCGTGCCGACAATTCACGCGGCACGATTTATATTCTTGACGGCTTTGATGCCAGGTCGGGCACGTTTGCACGCGTCATCCCATACATGCAACATTTGCGGAATCCAAATAATGTTGCGTTCTATACGGATCCTGCGGGCCAAGCCTGGCTTTACGTTCCACTGACCGACAAACTCGAGCGTTTCCGTTTTCGACTGGGCGAAGAATCACCCACGGCGCCACCGGAAGTCCTGGCTACATACCCGGATTACGGCTTGAACTACAAATACGGCGGTTGGCATTTGACCCGCACTGTAGCGTTCGGCGAAAAGGAGAATCAAGAGAAGCTGTACGTGTCGGTGGGTAGTAGCTGCAACGCGTGCAAAGAAAAAGAAGAAGTGCGCGCAAGTCTGTCCGTTATGTCGCCAGACGGCAAGAATGCGCGGCTCATCGCCCGTGGGCTGCGCAATGCGGTCGGATTGCGCCCTGTCGGTGGAACGCTGTATGCCACCAATATGGGTGCGGACCACCTCGGCGACGATGCGCCGGACGATACTCTGTTCGCGTTCAACTCAGCCGCCCCTTCCGGGAATGATGCCGCCAACTACGGCTGGCCCTATTGCTATTTCCAAGACGGCAAGGTTTTTCCGGATCCGGTATGGTCTTCAGCGCCAGGGGCAGCGGACTGTTCCAAAACGCCCCAGCCGTTCGCGACGTTTGCTGCTCACAGCTCTCCTTTGGGCCTGGAGTATTTTGACTCCATGGCGCACGAAGCTGCGTTGCAGAATTATTTTCTGGTCGCACTGCATGGCTCGGCCAAGCAACGATTGAAACGCGGATATCGAGTCGTGCGCTTAACCGCACATTCCAAGCCGCAGGATTTCATCACTGGCTTTTTGCAGAATGGAGTTTTGTATGGCCGTCCTTGCGACATCCTTCGCATTGGAACGGATTCATTTCTGCTAACGGACGATTACAGCGGCGTAATTTATTATGTGCACACGAAGATCAAAGAGCATGGCGGAGATCGTTGACGAGGGAGCTTTTACCTAAGTTCTTCTTCGAATGCGATCTTCCTGGGAACGTAGATTCCGCTGATCTGATTAATCTGATTATTCTTGTAATTGATCTCATGCATCGCCTGACGGCGATCATTGAGCACGTCGTCCCATTTCTGCTTTTGTGGATCGAAGGTGACCACAGCCTCGGCATGCCTGCGCAGCAACGCAGCAATCTCCTGGCGCAAACGAACCAGCTTTCCATAGGCGCTCAACCGCTCGATGTCGCCGAAGTCAGAGGGCCTGGCCAGCTTACGGGACCTCTCAACCAGGTCTTGTTCGCCTGCCAATAGATAGTCGTATTCATCCAGCATGGGAAGCAACCTGGACATGGTTTGCTGGTACGCCGCGGGAGACGGCCGCTCGTCAGCGAAAAGGGGCAAAAGCACTTTCTCGTGAAGGTCCTCCATCGATCTCTCGGCCTTCGTTAACCGCTCGGCGAGGTCTTTCTTATAGTTTGAGGGAACCGACGTCAGGGCAATGGCCAGCCCTATGTAGACGCAGAGCAAAACCGGTATCAGCAGCACTTTGAAATTGCGGCTGGCCACGCCCGTCCGGAGCACCACCGTGTTCGCCATCCGGTCAGCCCAGGTTTGCTTTTTAGGTTGGTCCACAGCCACAACAAAACCGATCCCGAAAACAAGGCCGCACAAGAACTTTCCCAGCGATTCTCGGAGTAAAACCTTGAGCAGTGATGGATACTGTGCTTGCGAAGGATCGGCGCGCAGTTGAATACGCAGCAGGCGCTTGCCGATGGTGCCGTGAAAGAAGAACTCAGCCAGCGTCATGTAGGCGATGGGTATCACCCATACCGCAGTTTCTTTGAGTCCCTCGAAACTCAGCGAAGATCTCATATAGAAGATTGCCAGGAAGGCGCCGATCAGCGCTGTCTCCACGGAAGCATCGCACAGGAATGCCAGAAACCGCTCTCCCATGGTTGCGTACCCAAACGTCTCTATCGTGTTCTCCATGCTAAGGACTGGCGATGGGATTGCTGAGGGGCCGACCGCGAAGACCTTCGGGACTGCGACTGATCCCAACTCGGGCGTTAATGTCACGCCGCATCCTGAGCATGTCTGGGCCGTTTCGGAGATGATACAACTGCACTGATGGCATTGCATTGGATCGCCTTAAGGAATCTCGACCATTCCCACAGATAATTATTCTAGATTCTTCGGGCCAATTCTGGAGCGTGCTCGTTTGATTTCACCGAGCTTGCGCTGTTCTTGATCAGATCCGCCGCCTTTTCCGCAATCATGATGGTCGGCGCATTGGTGTTGCCTCCAACAATCACCGGCATGACGGACGCGTCTACCACGCGGAGTCCTTCCAGTCCATGGACTCGCAGCTCGGAGTCCACCACTGCTGTTGCGTCGTTTCCCATCTTGCATGTTCCCACTGGGTGATAGAGCGTTTCGGCAGTTCTTGAGATGTGCGCTCGTAGAGCGTTGTCATCTTTAGCATCTGGGCCGGGACAGAGTTCACGTCCCCGGTATTTCGCAAACGCTGGGGCGGCGGCCAATTGGCGTGCTAGTTTGACACCTGCGAGCAGCGCTTCCATGTCCCGCGCATCAGAAAGATAGTTGGCCTGGATGTGGGGCGCGTCCAGGGGATCGTGCGAGCGCAGAGTGATACGCCCTCGGCTTCGCGGACGTATATGAGTCGGCCCCAGGCTGAACGCATGGCCTTTGATTTTCTGGAATCCATGTTCCATGAAATAGCCGGGCGCGAAATGATATTGCATGTCCGGGACGGCAGAATCGGGCGCCACTTTCACAAATCCGCCGGCCTCCGCAATGTTGGAGGTCAATGGCCCTTTTTTCGACCACAGGTAGCGAACCAGATTGGCAACGCTTTCCGCATTCGCCAGACTGACGGGCTGTGTGCATTCATAGGACAGCGGGACGCACAGGTGGTCCTGCAGATTCGCTCCCACGCCTGGTAGGTCGTGGATTGCCGGCAGATTGATCTTGCGTAAGTCGTCGGCTGGTCCCACCCCGGAAAGCAACAGCAAGTGGGGGGAACCAACAGCCCCGGCACAGAGAATGACTTCGCGCGATGCGTGGACATGGACCGTGCCAGTGCCTTCCAGCAGGCTCACTCCCACCGCGCGCTTTCCCTCAAAGACGATGCCCGCAACGTGGGATTGAGTACGGACTTTCAAATTGGGCCGCTGCATCGCTGGACGCAGAAACGCATCGGCTGCGCTGTGGCGGGCGCCTTTTAACTGGGTAACCTGGTAAAGACCAAAGCCTTCCTGGGATTCGCCATTAAAGTCAGAGTTGCGGGCAAATCCTGACTCCGTCCCCGCTTCCACAAATGCCTGGGACAAAGCGTTAACGCACCGCTGCTCGCTCACATGCAGCGGGCCGTTGTCGCCATGCAAGTCGGACGACCCGCGTGTCTGGTTCTCAGACTTCTTGAAATATGGCAGAACATCGGAAAATCCCCAGCCCGGATTTCCCAGGTCGCGCCACTGGTCATAGTCCTGGCGATGGCCGCGAATGTAGATCATGGCGTTGAGGGAACTGCTTCCGCCCAGGACTTTGCCTCGCGGCCAGTAGAGCTTGCGGTTCCCCAGGTTTGGCTCCTCCTGCGTGTAGAAGGACCAATCGCAGGCAGTCCTGAATAGCTTCGAAAATGCGGCGGGGATGCGGATTTCCTTTTGCTTGTCCGGGCCACCGGCTTCGAGGAGCAGGACTTTAACAGATGGATCTTCCGTCAACCGGTTTGCCAGGACACAGCCGGCCGAACCGGCGCCAATGATGACGTAGTCGTACATCCGGCAACTCCTTGGGTTTTTGAGGATCTGCCCTGAGCGTTTTGAGTGTACTAGAGCTTAGACTCTCCAGCCGCGATTACGCCACTAGCCGTTTTTCGGGAGGCATGACTTAACGCGATCGGCTTGGGCGACGGGATGTCCGGGTAACCTCGGAAAACAGCAGATCCCTCGCGCGGCTGCCAGTTTGCTCCTTCCATTCCTGGAACAACTCGGAATAGGACGCCGTGATGTACTGGTCCCGGCCGATATCCAGCTGTTTGGCCACCGCGTCTATCCAGCGCGGAGGGCCTTCAATCTCGCCGAAGTCCCCGATGGGCGTCTCATCAATGAGCACGTGCCCGGCGCCTTTGCTCCATTCGGTACGGAATTTCTCATAGCTGAACCTTGGTCCAAGGCCGAGGGCCTGAAACATCTCAACCAGGGTTTCACCCTCCCCCACCGTGGTTTCGATCTCACGGCGTGACTTATGGCGGCCTGACCTGCTCCTGTCCTTATAGGTAACAGTCCAGGTGGGACCATATTTGCGGAGCCGCAGCAAGGCGCCGCGGCGGCGCAGGTCGCCTCCCGGAAGGTCATAAAGTGTGTTTGTCTCCAGAGTCCGCTTGGTTAGAAGCCTGAAACCGCCGGCCCTGAGCTTCCGGCTCAGGGCCGCAATGCTGCTAGTCCGGAATTTGATCTCGACTTCGCGATGGGTGGTCATCTATCCAGCAGTATAAACAGGGCCGGGGATGGCGTGCGACCGCGTCTGACAACACTACGGATCGGCCCGGGTTCGGCGAGTGCACAATTAGTGGTGCAGCTAGCGGCGACCAAAATTGACCCAACATTGCGGGCGCGAAGGGCATCTAATGTAAGTGGTAGGAAATCCCTGTTCGATGAAGGCGATATTTCTAACATAAACGTGGCAAAAAAGCAACAGTTTTCTGTACGTAACCAAATCAACATATTCCCGTTTTCTCCTTATTTTTCATATAATTAGAGAGGTAGATCACTACCCCAAGGAGTATGCATGAAACGAGTACTGTCCATTCTGGCGGCTGCTGTTTTACTGGTAGCCAGCACGGAAGCGGCTCCAGTCCCAGCCCGACCGATCACCAAATCCAAAGGAAATACTCTATCTAAAGCTGAAAACAGGCCCTATCAGGTTGGCCCAGCCTCCTGGTACGGCAAGCAGTTCCACGGCAGACCCACGGCCAACGGCGAGAGTTTTGACATGTTTGAGCTCACCGCGGCCCACAAACGGCTTCCTCTCGGGAGCTACGTGAAGGTCACTAACCTGAGAAACAGCAAGTGGATCGTCGTCCGGATCAATGATCGCGGCCCGTACGTAGGGGATCGGATTGTCGATCTGAGCTATGGCGCGGCCCGGTTGCTTGGTATTGTCGGGGTGCAAAAGGTCCGTCTCGATGTAATCCAACCTGAAACCCTGGCATCTGTCCAGGGATATGACGGACTACAGTAGTCAAAACCGTACTATACTGGGGCCCATGGCCCCCATTATCGAAGTGATGTCCCCGTCCTCTCTTGAGAAGCTGAGGGAGAGGCTCATCGTAGCTCTGGACGTTGCCGACGCCAAGACAGCCCGGGAGACCGTGCAGCGCTTAGGCGAAGCGGCCGTCATCTACAAGATTGGCCTGCAGCTGTTCACGGCTGAAGGGCCGGGGATCGTTCGCGAGATGGTGGCCTCCGGCCGGCGGGTGTTCCTTGATCTGAAGCTGCACGATATCCCCAACACCGTGGCCCACGCGGTGAATTCGGCCGCTGAGTTGGGTCCCAGCATGATTACGGTACACGCCAGCGGCGGATCTGCCGTCCTCAAGGCGGCCGTGGAAGCGGCCGGTGGCCGAACCAAGGTGCTGGCGGTTACGGTACTGACAAGCTTCAGCGACCAGGACCTGCAGCAGATCGGCATATCCGACTCGACCGGCGATCAAGTCTTGCGGTTGGCTGCTTTGGCCCGGGCCGCTGGCTGCGCCGGCGTGGTTTCGTCGCCCCGAGAGACCGCCCAGCTGAGAAGGTTTCTGGGCGAGGGCTTTGATATTGTCAATCCTGGAGTTCGTCCGGCCGGGAGTGACACTCATGATCAGCAACGTACTGCCACGCCGTCTGAAGCCATTTCCGCAGGAGCCAGCCATATCGTGGTGGGCAGACCGATCACTCGTGCTTCCGATCCGGTGCTGGCCGCTCAGGCGATTGTGGCTGAAATGGCCGGTGCAATTTCAGGGACCTGATTCTTCCTGGTTCTGCATCTAAGGTTTTCAAAGAGAGGTTCCAATCATGCGACTTGTATTGACTATCCTCCTGGCAGCAACGGCCGCAGCGGCCCAGACCGACACGCCTGCCGCCCCGGCTCCCGCCACCGCAGCGGCTGAATCTAGCTCCCGCCAAGTCACCATACCCGCGGGTACCAAAGTGCTGCTTCAGCTGAAGAGTCCCATTGATACCAAGCACGCCCGACCCGGCGATGGGGTTTACTGCCAGACCAGTTTCCCGGTGACCCTGGACAATCTGGTGGTCATTCCCGCAGGCACTTATGTAAAGGGCGAAATCGCCGAGGTAAGACGCGCTGGCCGCGTGAAAGGCCGTGCCGAGGTGCTGTTCCACTTCAATACCATGATTTTCCCAGGCGGATATACCGTGGACCTGCCCGGAGCGCTGGAAGACGAGCCGGGGGCGGTCAACCATTCCGTGACTGATAAAGAGGGCACGGTGAAGGCCGACAGCCAAAAAGGGAAGGACGCAGGCACTATTGCCAAGGGTGGCGCAACCGGCTCGATTGTGGGTGCGGTTGTGGGCCGTAGCTTCAAGGACGCCGGCATTGGCGGTGGCATTGGCGCCGCAGTCGGACTGGCCCAGGTGTTGCTCACGCGCGGCCAGGATGTGCGCATTGAGCAGGGTGCATCTCTGGAAATGGTCCTGCAGCGCTCGTTGACCGTCGAAATCAGCCGCGTTGAGTCCGATAACGCCGTTGTCCCTCGCCCCGCGGATAGCCGCAAGCTGCACGTACCCGGTCGAACCCCACGCTAAGATGTTGTGGTGTGGGCCGGGCGGCCTCTGGCTTGACCTGCTCCCTCCCCGCATCTGCCGCCCAAAAGGCATTCGGATTCTCGATCCCACCTCTCATGAACCTTTGGAGTTAGCAAATAACGCTATTGTTTTAAATGAATAGCATTCAGTTTGCCTTTATTAAGTTTAGTAGATAACGGGCTTGATATATATGAAATACCATACAAAGTTCGCGATACAGCATGTAACTAACTGAAAAATAAGCACTTACTAATCGCGAAAAATGGCACGAGGAATGCACTGCCCAAAAGTATCTTCTGGAGGGTTTTGCATGTCCAAAAATCTAGGTTTTTCCCAATGGATGCTGCTGCTGATGTTGCTAATTGCTGCGACGGCATTTTCCCAAACCACCGCCAGCATTCAGGGCACTGTTACAGACTCAAGTGGAGCCGCTATAAGTGGCGCCAAGGTCGTCGTGAAAAGCACCGCTCAGCGAATCGAGCGCACGGTCCAGACCGGATCCGGGGGCAACTATGAAGTTCCCGCATTGCCGCCGGGCGGGTACAGCGTGGAGGTCGAGATGTCCGGCTTCCAGACGCAGCTCGCCAATAATGTGGTCATTGAGGTCAGCCAGAATTCTGTCCAGAATTTCTCCCTGAAAGTCGCGAGCAGCAAGGAAGTTGTCACCGTGGAAGCAACGGCCCCGGTGATTGAAACCACAACCATGACGGTCGGTCAGACCATCAACCAGCGCACTGTGCAGGACATTCCCTTGAACGGCCGCCACTTTGTGGATCTGGCGCTTCTCGTACCCGGCACCGTGGTGCCGCCGCAGAACGGGTTCCTCACCGCCCCTTTGCGCGGGCAGGGATCATTTGCGTTTAATAGCGCCGGCGGCCGCGAAGACGCCGTGAACTTTATGATCAACGGCATCAACTTGAATGACATGGTGCAGAACCAAGTCACTTTCCAGCCGACCATCAATACCGTTTCCGAATTTAAGATCGATAACTCAACCTATAGCGCGGAATACGGACGCAACTCGGGTTCCATTGTGAATATCGCCACTCGCCAGGGCACCGACCAGTTCCACGGTGAGTTATACGACTACCTTCGCAACAGCTGGTTTGATGCCCGCAACGCATTTAACCCAATTGCGCAACCCCAGTCGCCATTTAAACGGAACCAATTCGGCGGCGATCTCGGTGGTCCGATCCATCGCGGAACAACGTACTTTTTTGTGAGCTATGAAGGTCTGCGGCATCGTCAGGGACTCACGACGAGTTCCAACGTTTTCACCGAGGCGCAGCGGGCAGCAATTGTGGCCGCCGCACAGCCGGTCCCCAATGCGCTGCTCAACCTGGTTCCTCATCCCAATGCCACCCTCGGGGCTTCTGCGGTTCCGAACGCATTCTTCGGCTCCGCTACGGCGCCAGTGGACATCGATCAGGGTACGGCGGACATCAGCCACGCGTTCAGTGCAGCGGACAATTTGAACGGCTATTGGGTTTTCCAGCGTGATTTACGCGGAGAGCCAACCCAGGGCGCCAATATCCCAGGATTCGGTGACATACGCCAAGGACGCCGTCAGGTCCTGACCGTGAATGAAACCCATGTATTCAGCCCGAGCCTGGTGAATGAAGTGCGTGTGGGAGCCAATCGAATCCATATTACCTTCACGCCCCAAAACACCACTTCTCCGGCTTCGCTTGGCTTGGGCGCCACGCTCGGTCCCAATGAACAATTCATGCCAACGGTCACGGTGCAGGACCAGCCTGGTTTGACCTTCGGCGATGAACGGGCCTTCCCTCAGGGGCGTGGTGACACGATGTTTGTCATTGGAGACACCCTAAGCTGGATCCGTGGCCGCCATTCATTCAAGTTCGGCACTGAGTTGCGCGATTTTCGCAACAATAACTTCAACGGAGATCCCGGGCAGTTGATCTTCGCGACGACAGCGGGGTTCCAATCAGGTAATGTGAGTTCCGCTGCCAGGACCGTGGGGAACGTTGCCAACCGTCTCAATGCTGGAGCTTTAGATTTCTTTGCCCAGGACAGCTGGAAAGTCTCGTCCCATCTGACGCTTGAACTCGGACTGCGCTACGCGTGGAACATGACTCCCACGGAAGCCAAGAACCGCTATACGCAGTTTGTTCCCGGCGCTGGCACTGGCAGCATGCTGGTTTCTTCGACCCAGCCTTACGCGCAGAACAACAAAAACTTCCAGCCGCGCATAGGCTTTTCCTGGGACATGTTCCACAACGGCAATACCGTATTGCGCGCCGGGTATGCTTACCAGGTGGATCAGCCCATTACAGGTGTGATCACCGGTCTCACTTCCAACCCGCCCTTTGCTCTCCCGATCAGTGTTGCTGCCACCCCGATTACCGGGCTTCCTGCGCTGTTCAACGGCCCTCCGACCAACATTGCTCCACTGATGGTCAATCCCAACTTCAAGAACGCCGACGTGCAATCCTGGAACCTGAATATTCAGCAGCAAGTGGACCGCAATACGGCGTTTATGATCGGCTACTTTGGGAGCAAGGGTACGCACCTGGAGATTGACCGCAACATTAACCAGTTCACGGTTCTCAATTCAGCCGCGAGCAGACCGTTCACCAGTCTTTCTGCCAGCAGTCCGATCCTGCCTGGCGTTGCCCTGGCCAACACCATTACCGAACGCGACAGCAGTTCAAACTCGACTTATCACGCGCTTTGGATCACTGCCAACCGACGTCTGGCCAATGGTTTGCAGTTGAATGCTTCTTACACGTGGTCCCATTCCATTGACGATGTATCCCGCAACCTCAATGGACTTATCGTGCAGGACAGCACGAACATCGGGGGTAGCCGCGGCAGTTCGGACTATGATGCCAGACACAGGTTCGTCGCCAATGCTATTTACAATCTGCCTTTCAAAGGCAATCGCTTCAAGAGCGGATGGGAAGTGGCGCCTATCTTCAGCTTCCAGAGCGGCAACCCGTTTACAGTCGTGATTCCATCCACAACGATCACCGGTGCAGGTACCGTATTTCCGAATGTGATTGGCCCTGTGGTCATAACCGGTAATGCGCTGGGTCAATGGATCACCGTCTCTGGGTTTGGCAATCCTGTGGGTCAGACCACTCTGGGCAATGCGGGTCGGAATAACTTCATTGGTCCCGCTTTTGGGGACATTGACATCGCATTCGTCAAAAACACAAAAGTAACGGAGAGAATGAATGTTCAGCTCCGCATGGATGCGTTCGATGTCCTCAATCATCCCAACTATGGGCAGCCCAGCCGGGTATTGAGTAGCTTAACCGGCCCGGCCTCTCTGACGTTCGGCACGATCAGCAGCACTCGCTTCCCGACTGGAGACTCTGGTTCATCGCGGCAGCTGCAGTTTGCCGTGAAACTGCAGTTTTAGTTGAGGACAGGCACCAAAAACTTGAGCGCGCCGGCTTGGCCGGCGCGCTCTTTTTTGCTGCGGAGCAGGTCCTTTTACTTGGAGTCAGACTGCTTGCCGGGTTGCGCCGCGATGTCTGTGCCGTCCTTGTAGCGGACGAGATTCAGAAACGTCGGCGTGACTTCGAACGACATCTTGTCGCGAACGGAAAGCAGCGCCACCGATTTGCTCTTGAGCATTTCGATGTGATCGTCCCAGGGATCGACCTTGATGCGGCTGCCCAGAGGCAGCGCCGGGAGTTGTTTCACGTCACGTACTTGCAACTGCGGTGCGGATTGCTCCAATGAGGGCATTCTGCGGACGGTGCTGCCTTTCGCCATGACGGCGCCGTAGTGCGTATTCAGCAACGCAGTCAAGTGGCGTCCGTTGGCTTCCAGGGAACGCAGGAACAGGCCGGCACTCTCGAGTTTGTCTTTATACGGAGAGTTCTGCAGGAACTCCAGACCTTTCTGGTCCGCTGCGGCTTCGTCGCTGTCTTTTTGGCCGAGCTTGAATTTGCGGAAGATGCTCTCGTCGGTGAAGATCATGCGATCAGTGAAGGCGTACTGCGTGTTGATGCGGTGTCCCAGGGCGATGTTGCCGAGTTCGTGTGCCAGCACCATGGCCAGGGAAGCTTCGTCGGGCAAAACGTCCAGCAGGCCGCGGCTGATCACGATCGTGTGGCCGATTGTGAATGACTCAAGGGGCGCGGTCAGCAGGACGCGGCAACGGACTTCCGGTTCGATGTTGAGATTGTTGGTGATCTCCAGATTGTTGACCACCGTCTGCAATACTTTGGAAACTTCTCCATCCGGCGCCAGGATGCCGGCACGCACCATGCGGTCCAGCACGTTGTCTTCTGCTTCGCGTTCCCACATGTGCTCGCTCTGGACCGGAGAGCTCTCATTGGCTCCCGCACCCGAGGTGTCCGCGATGTCTTTCGCCGGGGATTCCACCTGCATGCTGGTAAATTCACTGCTCGAGCCGGCGTGCTTCACGTCATAGGCCCAAAGGCGCGTCTGACCCTTCATGGTCAGCTTCTTTAAGCCATAGGAATAGGGCAGATTGGTCTCTTCGGTGTAGACGTATGCTGGCAGCCATAAGCCCGGGTGCATGTTCACGCGCCAGCTGTCAAAATGAAAATAGAAGCTCGTGCCGGAATGGCCTTCGTAACTCCCATTCAGGCGGACAATGTTATAGTCCTGGTCTTCCACCCAGATCCGTCCCACGAAACGCGTGCCCTTCATGTGTGCCCGGGGCACCACGTCAAAGACCAACGTACGCACCTCTCCCAGAAACTGCTGGCGGAGCGGCTTGAGCTCGTAATGCTGCGCGTCAAACTCATGACTCATGACGACCAGAGACATGAAACCGGCGGGCAGGTACTTCATGGTGAACATGTTGCCAAAGTGAGGAATCAGATTGGAGAAGAACCCTCCCTTGCTGCCCTTCTTTTCCGCATCAGTGAACGTCAGGTCGCGGACGCCTTTCTCGCTGAGCGCCATACGGCCCAGAAAGTAATGGTCTTCCTGAGGCACCATGCCCAGGTCCTGGTCCTGCTTCAAATTCTGAATATAAGTTTCCACCAGCGGAGTGAAGCCACGCATGGTTTCAACCAGCTTGGCTTCCTGGGCAAAAATGCGGGCCGCTACCGGGTCGGCCTGGGCCGATTGGTCTGCGGTGTTGGCCGCAGGGCGACCTGGTTTTGCTGCGGCGACGGACACCATAAGAGCCATTGCCGCCAGAAGCCCCACGAGTTTATGAACAAAACGCATAATTCCCTCCAGGTCCGTAGACCTTATTCAGCCAATTCGAAAACGATATGTACGAAAGCAGTGGAATCCAAAGGCTGTCCATCGCGCTTTGCCGGACGGAACTTGATCTGGGCCGCAGCTCTTTGCGCAGACTCGTCCAATCCGTGCCCCAATCCTCGGACAACGCGCATGTCCTGCAGCCGGCCATCAGCGGCGAATTTCACTTCCATCACGACTTCGCCTTCCACGTGGAGCCGGCGGGCCTCATCGGTGTATGCAGGCTTCGGTTTGTACAGGATTTCAACCGGTGTCATGGCCGCGGTCACCGGTGGCCGTGTTTTCTGCGCCGTGGGCGCGGCTACCTGATCGAACCCGGTTTGCCCCGCCTGGGCTGTCTGGCCTTGTCGTCCGCGATCGCCGGAGCCCGGCCCCGCAGTGCCATTACCAAATCCAGAACTGGCTACCGTACCCTTTGCACCGCGCGATCCACCGGTGCCGTTGCCCGGACCGCTGGGCAACTCGAACGAACCCAGAGCTGCCACGCGAAGCGCGCCTTTGTCGGATGTTCCACGAACGCCCTGCGGATCTCCGAAACCGCCCGTCTGGACTTCACGCGGAGGTTTTTGCAAAGTCGGTGGCGCAGAACTGCCGGAGGCAAAAGTGGTGGAAAGGATTTCTTTCTTCGCGGGAACGACCTTGGTCATATCCGCGACAACCTGCACAACTTCCGGCCTCGGTTGGATCTTCGGCGGAGTAACTTTAACAACCTCTACCAGCTTGGGAGTGGGCGGAGCGACGATCACCTTGGGTGTATCCACTCGTGCCACAATTTTGGGCGGCGGCAGTACGACCTTTTTCACCATCGCTGGCTCAATCAGGGGAGTCACCTGGGCAACAACCACCGGATCCACTCGAGGAGAAGAGATCCAGCCCGGAAGTTGTACGAGCACAACCAGAGCGGCCGCGTGCAATGCGGTACTGAGGACAAACCTGTTTTTGCCTTGCCGAGGTTTTACCTCATACGCAACAAATAATGGGTGCCCCTGGCTCTCGCGTTGCGAAAGCCGATTTTGGTAATCGCGATTATTGACTGGCTCCATCGCCATCTTTTACTCCACCATCAAGGAATGCGTTAATCCGGCATTCTGATAACACTTATTAGACTCGCGGCAGCAGCGAATTGCAATTGTCAACGTTGGCACAACTCAGATGCGGCCCCACCCGCCACGAACCACTTTAACTTAACTCTTGTGCAACGCAATTGTTTCTGTGTTGGTAGTCAGCTTAACACTTAGATGCTGTGAGGGCTTGTTACGTAGGGGCAATACTGCGGACCTTTTTTGGAAGGATTTGCTTGAGACTTCCGGGGTCAACGGCGAGGCAACTTCACTGAGCGAAAAAAAGCCCCGCATTTCTGCGGGGCCTGAGGTTGTCTTTGAAACTGGCGACTAAAAGCCGCCCATTCCGCCGCCGTGGCCGCCGGGCATGGGAGCTTCTTTCCTGTCTTCCGGAATCTCCGAGACCAGCGCTTCGGTGGTGAGCATCAACGCCGCGATGGAGCCGGCGTTCTGCAGAGCAGTGCGAGTGACTTTGGTCGGGTCAATCACGCCGGCCTTGACCAGGTCCTCGAATTTATCGGTCTGAGCGTTGTAGCCAAAGCTATTGTGCTCGGACTCGCGGATTTTGCCGACAACAATCGCGCCTTCTTCGCCGCAGTTCGCGACGATCTGACGCAATGGCTCTTCCAGCGAACGGCGCACAATGTCCGCTCCGGTCTGCTCATCGCCTTTCAGCTTGAGACCCTCCAGAGCAGCCGCGCACCGTACCAGAGCAACACCGCCGCCCGGGACAATACCTTCTTCCACGGCCGCGCGCGTTGCGTGCATTGCATCTTCCACGCGGGCTTTCTTTTCTTTCATTTCTGTTTCGGTTGCAGCGCCGACTTTGATCACCGCAACGCCGCCGACGAGTTTCGCCAGCCGCTCTTGCAGCTTCTCCTTGTCGTAGTCGGATGTTGTCTCCTCGATCTGCACTTTGATCTGAGAAATACGCGCTTCGATGTCGGCCTTCTT
>PLJN01000201.1 GCA_003140235.1 Acidobacteriaceae bacterium | reverse complement strand
TTCTGCACGCCGCCGAACTCGATTAGCGCCCGGCGCCGGGCCTCGGCGAGCGGCATACCGGCAGCAACGTTGATCTCAATTTGTTTTTCCAGATGGAAGCGGACTTCGTCTTCCAGGTCCTGGTCGGCTTTCTTCTTGAGGAACGGCTTCATCAGGCGTTTCAGGAATTGCATTGCTGGTCTCCTCTTTGCTTCTACGCTTCTTGTCCCAATATCAGTGCAATGGCGGACGAGAGTTTCGCCCATTCGCCGAGTTCTTTCGCCAGTTGCCGCCGGCCGGTGCTGGTGAGCGAGTAAAACTTGGCGCGGCGGTTGTTGTCNNATCCATCCGCGAGTCTCCAGCCGTTGCAGCGCGGGATAGAGCGATCCCTGCCCCACCTGCAATACTTCCTTGGATATTTGCTGGATACGCTGCGCGATGCCCCAGCCATGCATTGGCTCCAGTGCCAGCGTTTTCAGGATGAGCAGGTCCAGGGTGCCTTGGAGCAGGTCCATTTGTTCGCCCACGAGGTCTCCTCTCGGATGTCGACAAGTCCAAGGTTATTAGACGCGGGCTGTTGTCGAATGTCAACAAGAGAGATAGAAGTATGTTATTGGGAGGAACATCTAACGTTTTGTCATTCCGACCCTGAGCTTGCGAAGGGGAGGAATCTGCTTTCCGCTGCGAGTGAGATTCTCTGTCTACAAACTGGCCGCCTGGGGGGGTAAACATTCTCCAAGCCTGAAGAGAAAACAGATTCCTCACTGCGTTCGGAATGACAAAAGTCTGCTAATCCTTTGGTGGTTCACATTCTCGAGTGACACGAGTTAGGTGGTACTTTTAGAGAGTCGAGGAGCCATGTGCATTTGTTAAACATCAGCCAATCCGATTACGACCAGATTCGCCGCGAAGCCGAGCAGGCGTATCCGCACGAGTGTTGCGGAATTCTTCTGGGAACCATGGACGCGGCAAGCCGGACAATCACCGCAACTGTTCCTTGTGACAACATGAGTCACGAAGCGCCGGAGCGCCGATACAGCATTGATCCCCAGCAGGTGATTGCGGCCATGAAGCTGGCACGCACACGCGGCGAGAACATCATTGGTTTTTACCACTCGCATCCCGGCCATCCAGCGCAGTACTCCGCAACCGACCTGGCGGAGGCCCACTGGATGGACTGCTCTTACGTGATTATTAGCGTCGAAGAGGGAAGAGCGATGGACACGACTGCTTTTGTGTTGCGCGGCTCCGAAGACAACCAGCGCTTTGAGCCGGAAGAAATCCAAATTCTCCCAGCGCACGCACTGGGCAAGATCGAAATATAATGAGAATCATCTATTGGAAAGGGAACTATGGCCACCATCACTCTGCCGCATGAACCGCCCGCGCTGAACAACGAAGAGGTCCTGCGTTATTCGCGGCACCTGATCATGCCGGAGGTCGGCATGGAAGGCCAGCAGAAGCTCAAGGCCGCGCGGGTGCTATGCATCGGCACTGGCGGACTGGGCTCTCCGGTGGCTCTGTACCTCGCTGCCGCGGGAGTCGGCACGCTGGGTTTGGTGGATTTTGACGTGGTCGACTTCACCAACCTGCAGCGCCAGATCATCCACCACACCAGTGACGTGGGTCGTCCCAAGCTGGACTCGGCCCGGGAGAGGATTGCGGCGATCAATCCGTTCGTCAAGGTCGTACCTTTTGAAACCCGCCTGACGAGCGAAAACGCGCTGCGAATTTTCGCCGACTTCGACATCATCATCGACGGTACAGACAACTTTCCCACGCGCTTTCTGGTAAACGACGCCTGCGTCCTCACCGGCAAGCCCAACGTCTATGGATCGATTTTCCGCTTCGAAGGGCAGGCCAGCGTTTTCGCCGCAAAAAAGGAAGATGGCCCATGCTATCGCTGCCTGTATCCCGAGCCGCCACCGCCGGGCCTGGTGCCCTCGTGTGCCGAAGGCGGCGTGCTCGGCGTGTTGCCTGGACTCATCGGGATCATCCAGGCTACAGAAGCTATCAAGCTCGTTCTCGGCACAGGCGAGCCGCTGATCGGGCGACTGCTTCTAGTGGACGCTCTCAGCATGAAGTTCCGCGAACTCAAACTCCGCAAGAATCCGGACTGCGTGGTTTGCGGGCCCCACCCCAGCGTGACTAAACTCATTGACTACGAAGAATTCTGTGGATTGCGAGGACAAGAAAAGCCTGTGCCTAACCCCGGCGTGCCTGAAATCAGCGTGGAAGAATTGAAACAGAAGCTCGATGCCAAAGAAGACGTGTTCATCCTGGACGTGCGCGAGCCGCATGAATTCCAAATCTGCAACCTCAACGGCCATCTTATTCCGTTAAACGACCTGCCCAAGCGGATGGGTGAACTCGATTCGAGTAAAGAGATCGTTGTCCATTGCCACAAGGGAGGCCGCAGCGCTCGGGCCGTCGCTTTTCTGCAGCAGGCAGGATTCACCAAAGCCAAGAACCTGGCCGGCGGCGTCACAGCCTGGGCGGAGCGGATTGATCCTAAGATGCCGAAGTACTGATGCTGTCGAAGTACTGAGCGTTCGCTAGATCTTACGATTGCCATTCGTGACAACAACGTAGGGCTTTTTTCGCCGAACTGTAAGACCGATAACGGCTCCTAGCGGACCTCTCCAAAATTCTTGAGGAATAAAATCCTTTGCGCCAACCAGCCTCACTTGCAGGCCTTGACCTTGAGTTGGCCGGTGGTGGAGCCACTCTGTGCGGCGCCGGTGACGGTAATCGTGAGTGTAAAGTTCCCGGTCGGCGTTGACGAGGAAGGAGTCACGGTTAAAGTGGAAGAACCAGAGTTCACGATCGATGCGGGGCTGAAGCTGGCTGTGGTGCCTGCCGGTAGTCCGCTCACGCTCAGAGCCAGGCTGCCGCTGAGACCGCTCACTGCTGGTACGGTCACTGTGGAGTTGGCGCTCTGGCAGGTCTGCGCTGTCAGTCCAGTAGGGTTTGCAGTAACGGGAATTCGCACGCTGTAGCTGGCTGAAGACACACCACTGTCCAGGTATTCCGGTTGAGTGGCCATGGCCTGGATGGTGGCTGCAGTGCTGAGGACAACAGGGCCGGTATAAAGAGCCGACGACGCGGTGGGCGTACTGCCGTCGGTGGTGTAGTGGATAGCGGCGGCGCCGGACGTTGCTTCGGAAATCACAACCGATTGACCCATCTGGTAAGTTCCACCGGGCGGATTGAAGCTCGGTAACGCCAACGAGATATTGGAGCGGGTAATCGTCAGGGTCCCATTTTGCAGTGTGACGACGTAATTCCCCAATTTGCCGTTGGGATCGGAAAGCGCAGGCACAATCGGATAATTCCCGACCAGACTTTGTGCCGTAGCCGTGGTTGCGTATTGTGCTTGAATGTTGTCGGAATTGAGCAGGCCTGTGATTGTCCCATCGAACGCCGGATTGGGATCTCCATACATCCGGGTCTTGTTGTTCGCGGTGACTTGGAGCGGAGCAGCCGTCACAGTCAGAACACCATTCTGGACGGTAACGGCATAGTTGCCCAGCTTGCCGCCGGGGTCGGAGGGGACCGTCGTAATCGCATATGTCCCCACCGGGCTGGAGGCAGTGGCGACAGACTGGAAAGTCGCAGTTATGTTGTCGTTATTCAGCAGCCCCGACAACGTTCCGCTGAAAACCGGGTTGGCTGCTCCGTACAGGCGAGAAGCGGAAGCAACTGATACAGACAACGTCGCGGGTGTCACAACCTGACTGATTTGTGCAGAACTCGCAGAGAAGACAGAATCCCCGCTATACACAGCAGTTATGGTATGTGTCCCTACGCTGAGAAGGCTGCTCAAAAATGCTTGCGCGGAACTGTCAACCTGCAGTGCGCCAAGGACCCGGCTTCCATCCCAGAAGGTGACTGTTCCGGTCGGTACAAGACCGCCGCCGGCCCCAGCAACGTGCGCGGTGAAGCCGACACTTTGTCCGTAGACGGAATTCCCGCTCACCGTAATTCCCACGCTGGTGGGCCGAGGCTGAGGAGCGATCGGCGCGGCGCACGTGATAAAGCCATTCGTGATGGTGGAGCTGATGGGCAGATCAACATCCTGGCCCACGATCTGTGCCGTGACATAATGCTGCCCGCCATCTTTGAGGAAGTCCGGCAGATAGTAGAGGAAACGATGGGCGCCGTTTCCTTTGCCGGCGTTTACCAGGTCCTGGCTGAAATAATTAGCGGTCAGAGTTGCCACGCGTGTTCCATCAGCAAACAAAGCCATATCGATCGGAGTGTTCGGACGGCGTGCATCCCAGCCCCAGCCATCCACACGGTCGCACGTCACGTTGTCAAACCAGCCTTCCCATGCGGTTATCGGAGGGGGCGGTGTCGCGGTACAACTAAAGGCCTGGTCCGTGTTGGAAAGCTGTTGTCCTGACAGTCGGAACGTGATGTTGATCTCATGGCGGTTGCCGTCTCTTAGGCGGTCCGGAGTGTAATAGAGAAAACCGTGGGCCCCGTGGCCAGCCGTTGCCGGGACCACCGTGCTGTCATAGTTGGCAACCAGGGTTGCCAGCAGCGCACCATTGTCGAAGATATTCACATCAATGGGAGCATTGGGCTGCCAGTTATCGAGAGCAAAGCCGTCGATGTGATCACAGGCATTGGTGGAATGGGTCCCAACAAATCGTCCCGAAGGCGGAATCACCACGCGGGGACTCCAGTTCAGCTCGGTCGTTGTCCCGGCAAAGGTCACGTGAAAGCGGTGGGGATTGCCGTCTTTCAGTGCGGCAGGAACAGCAAACGTAAACCCATGATTTCCATCTCCTCTGCCCGCATCCAGCAGGTCCTGCCGAAAGAGATTGGCGGTTACGCGTGCCAGCAGAGGTGCGCCGTTGGGCACCACGTCGGCAGCGTTATCGTAAATATCGACCTGTATGGGAGTGGCGGGCTGCACTCTGTCCCAGGCCCAGCCAAAAATGTTATCGGGGTTGCTGCCATCGTTATATCCCTCGTATTGTGGTGGGCAGCCAGTTCCACCGCACTGAATATTTACCGAGAAACTTTTTGTAAACATGTAGAGCGTTGCCGGAACGGCGTTGCATGACACCGGCGTCTTCTCCATGGCTCGTATCTCCAGGAGGAAAGAGCCTGCTGAAGTCGGAACACCAACGAGCGTGCCGGATGGATCTACCGTTAATCCGGGAGGCACTTGCCCCCCGAAGACAACCGAGAAGACGTAGTCGGTAGGATTCGGGTTGTTCCATATGCTCTGCGAGTAGGGCACACCCACTTGTCCGAACGCCAGCTCGGTCGTGAGTGCAAATGACGGGCTGCTGCAGGAAAGAGTACGCCCGCCGGGCAAAGCGCCATTTGTTCCGGAGATGCGCGCGGTCAACAAATGTTGCTTTCCATCTTTCATATAGTCTGGAGTCAGCACGTTGAAACCATGCGAGCCATTTCCTTTGCCGGCGTCTTCCAAGTCCTGGCGAAAATCCTGGGCCGGCACACGTTTGAAGACGATCCCGTCGGCAAGAAGATCCACATAGGTCGGGTTGTTGTAATCCGCGGTACCGAGGACAGAGACATCCGGCTGATTCGAGTCCCAAGCCCAGCCGGAAATGCCGTGGCAGTCCGCAGCGTCCAAAGTGCCTTGGTTAGCTGGAGGCAGGTTCTTACGAATTTCAACCCCTATCTGGGCCTGCTTATCGAGGACGTTTCGGGGAAAACTTAATGTACCCGAATCCGTTCCCAACAAGTCATTGAAAGCCACCACCCCAATGAGAACCGCGTCAGGATCATTGCTTGCGACATTGAACCACTCCTGGGCGATGCCGGCCATGTCCGCCTTAGTAGGAATGGCACACTGATGGATTGACACGTCCCACCAGCCGTCCATAATGTAGAAAAGCTTCCTGTCGGAATGCTGGAGGTTGCTTTTCAGGATCCTGAAGTTGGCCATGCCAGCAATGAAACCGGCGTCGGTTGCCGGACGAATCCCGTAGAGATCTATACCAAACCAATCCACATAATCTGCGAGGGCCATATAATTCGGATTGGCTGCATCAGCTCCGGCTTCGAGCATGGCGTTCGGAAAGTGGTAACAAGTAATCTCTGCGTCACAGGCGTCATATTTAATATATTTTGCGACTTCTGCAACCTTGGTCAATGGAACATGCAACTGTGTGGGTTCGCCGATTACGTTGAAAGCCAGTACGTAGTCTGGACCGAGGTAGTCAGTTATTGTCCCATCTGGATTCGTGACAATATGGTTAAGACGAAATGTCCTCCAGCGCTCTCGATAATCGTCATAGGCCATATAGTGAGTGGCATCGATCTTTTGCCACAGCAGCCCTCCCAGATCAATGAAGGCTTTAATCGGACGGTCGTTGCCGCTTCCGTGTAACGTTTGCAAATCAGCTGTAAGGTCGATGATGCCCCCGGCAGAGGCAGGATCCGTGAGGACAAAGGCCCAGTCCGCATATTGTCGGGGACTGAGGTGAGGATCACCGGGAAGTGGCAGGAGGTCTACATACCCGAATCCCTTCACCGGCGGCGGTGGCTGCTGTTGGGCTGAGCCTGGCTGGCCCGCGATAAGCAGAAACAAAAGAGAGACTAAAATACACAAGAAGCGTGGGATGGAAGACGCTTTCAAGTGAACGGGCCTTGGGTGGTTGCCAATCCTGTTGGTCGCCAGGGCGACAGTTTCGTAGTGACCGAACCTCACCGTGGCAAAAAAATGCTTCATGAGTTCACGACATAAAAGCAAATGGATGGAATAAGACGAACGCTCCGTGTGGCTCATGTTGCCTCCTGCCAGACTCTCACTTGTTGCTCCAGCCCATGCTAAGACATGAGCGAGCACCTGCCCCAACTGCACAGGAAGTTGAAGTAAGGGACTGAACTATACCACAGCTCGTACAGGATACTGAGTGGATTTCCGTCGTCTATTCGTGCGCAAGGCGATAGAGTAAGAGCTCTGCGATCTGCTGGTACTCCAAATGGTGGTCTCTATTCGTGCCGCAGCGCGATGATGGGATCAACTTTCATCGCGCGGCGTGCCGGCAGATAACACGAAGCCAGGGCGACCAGCAACAGAAGCACCGCGACCGCTACGAACGTCAGCGGGTCAGTGGCTTTTATTCCGAAGAGCAAATTGGCGATGGCTCGCGTCAAGCCGAGCGATGCCACAACTCCGAGCGCGACTCCGGCCAAGGACATGCCCGCGCCCTGGCCGAGGACCATTCGCAACACGCCCTGGCGCTGCGCGCCGAGCGCTATGCGAATGCCAATTTCGCGCGTGCGTTGCGCGACGTAATAACTCATTACGCCGTACAGACCGATCAGCGCCAGCAACAGTGCGAGCGCGGCGAAGCTGCCGATCAATACAAGAACCAGCGTTTCGCCAATCAGCGAGTGATCGCGGATTTCTCCCATGGTTTGTATTTTGTAGAGAGGCAAAGTGGGATCAATTTCATGCAGCGCAGAACGCACGCTCGGAAGCAGCGCGTCCGGCGGCAGCGGCGACCGAATTACCACGGCCATGGATTGTTGCAGCGTAAATTGTGACCACACGGACTTGGGACTGACCTGGGAATCGAGCAGATCAATTTCCGGATCCGGTTGCGCTCCCATGCCCTCCTGCTTGTTAGCGCGATAGACGCCAATGATGGTGTACGGCGTTCCTTCGTCGATGGCCAGCTGTTGTCCGATGGCCGCCGACGCGAGGTAGTTCTTGGCAAACGTGTCGTTGACGATCGCCACCCGCTGCGTGGACATGGTGTCCGTCGCGCTGAAGTCGTGGCCTTGCAGCATGACGACGCCGAGCGCGGAATAAAATTCTGGACTGACCACGCGATACTCGGCCGACCAGTTCACATCGGCGGGTTTGGAATGGCCGGGCATCTCAAAGTCTCCGTTGAATCCCCAGGAGTCGAGCGGGAGGATGTTGATCATTCCGGCGGACTTCACTCCGGGCAAGGCCCGCAACTTCGCCAGCAATGGTCGATAGAGCGCAGCGTCGATGTCGTGGCCCTCGTAGCCCGTCGTTGAATTGGAAACCCGGGAATTGGAAACCCTGGGCGGAGAAATCTTGAAGGTGAGCGTGCTGTCGAGTTGCATGCCGGTTTCCTGGTGGTAGAGCGTGACCAGACTCTTGGTCAGCAGGACCGCCGCAATCAGCAGAACGAAAGAGATGCCGACTTCGAAAGCGATCAGCGCTTGGCGAAACCGCTGTGTCCCGCGATGCGACGACACGGTGGACGCCGTTCCACGCATGGCCATGGCCGCAGTCTCGCGCACAGCGTGCAGCGCGGGCGTCAGGCCGAAAAGAATTGTTGTGAGCACGCTCGCGGCCAGAGCGAACATCATTACGCGTCCGTCGATCTTCAGTTGCGAGGTGCTGAGTAAATATTTTGCGAGAAGGCTATCCAGCAGCCGCAACGCCACGGCCGCCATGCCCATGCCGGCCCCGGCGCCCAACAACGCGAGCAGAAAACTTTCGGTGAACAATTGCCGGACCAGGCGTTTCTTTGTGGCGCCGAGCGCGGTGCGGATGGCGATTTCGTGCCGTCGCGAAGTCGCGCGCGCCATCATCATATTGCCGACGTTCACGCACGCCAGAAGCAGAACGCAGCCCACGGCCGCAAACAATATCGCCAGCGTCTGACGGTAGCTGCCGGAGATCGTCTCATGCAATCCCAGGACAGAGGCGCTGCGTCCTTCATTCTTGGTGGGATATTCCTTCACCAACTGCTGCATTACGTTCTTGAGGTCGGCTTCCGCGGACTTCTGGCTTACTCCATCCTTCAGAAGTCCGACCGTCTGCAGGAAGTGTGTTCCGCGGTTCATGAATTGTTCTGCTCCGGGTTGGAGCGGTATCCAGATTCCATCGTTGGTGCCGACAGGGAATTCAAAGCTCGCCGGAGCTATGCCGATCACGGAGCAAGCCCCACCGTTCAGCTTGATGGTCTGGCCAACAATGTTGGGGTCCGCGGCAAACTGCCGGCGCCACAGCCGGTCGCTCAATACGGTAACGCACCGGGCCCCGGGCGAATCTTCACCCGGCAGAAAGCCGCGTCCCATCCGTGGCTTGACGCCCAGCACGTCGAAAAGATTGGCGGTGGTCTCAGTGGCGGAAACGCGTTGCGGCTCGGCGCTGCTTTGCAGGTTGGCGTTGTCGGCATAATATCCGACGAGTCCCTGGAAAGACGTGGTGCGTTTGGTCCAGTCCTGATAGTTCAGCCACGAGGCGGCCCCTGATCCGGCGCCCTGGTTGAAGGTTTCATTCAATTGAACCAGTCGCTCCGGATGATCAAACAGCAACGGTTTCAGAACCACGCTATCCACCAGGCTGAAGATCAGTGTGTTGGCCCCGATACCCAGCGCGAGAGTCAGTACGGCGACTGTAGTAAATCCCGGATTCTTCCGCAGCACGCGCAGGGCATAGCGGAGGTCCTGAATAAGGTGCTCAAGTACGGGAACCCCGCGGCGTTCCCGATACTGCTCCTTCGCCGCCTCGAGGCCACCCAATTGGATCAGCGCCTGTCGCCGGGCTTCCACCGGAGACATGCCGGCGCGCAGGTTTTCGTCAATGTGCATCTGGAGATGGCTCTCCATCTCGGCCGTCAATTCGGAGTCGCGGCGCTCTTTGTTCAACAGACCGCCCAGCCGCAGAAACCATGCGCGTAACTGTCTCATACCGGCTCCTTGCCTGCGGACAAAAAACGCGCCAGAATTTCGGTGGTCTGCTCCCAATCGCGCGCTTCTTTTTCCACCTGCTTGCGGCCGGCGCGCGTGAGCCGGTAATACTTGGCCTTGCGGTTATTGTCGGAGACGCCCCACTCGGACGCGATGTAGCCCTCCTGCTCCAGCTTCAGCAGCGCGGGATACAGCGTGCCATAGTTGACCTGGAGCAGGTCGCCGCTGGTCTGCTCAATGCGGCGGGCGATGCCGTATCCATGGAGCGGCCCCAGAGTTTCCAGGGTCTTGAGTGCCATCAGCGCCAGGGTGCCTTGCCAAACGTCCGGTTTGCTCATGATTCTCCTATGGGCTTCCCATAGAGCATCTCATAACTCCTATGGGAAAGCAATACTAGGCAAGTTTTAGATGGAGGCGCGGCGGTTTTGTCACCTCGATTGGGTGCTCATATGAAAAACCCCGGGCTTAGAAGCCCGGGGTCAAGATAGTTCTGCTTCACCTTCCCCGATCACGGCGATCACGCGCGACCTGTCCCGGCTGGCCGTGGATGACGGCGATCTCGGCGATTTATCTCACGGTAACGCTCACATTGGTTGTGGCCGTGATCGACGGGTTGGTCGAACTGGTGGCCGTAACCGTGATGGGGTAGAAGCCCGGAGGCGTGCCGCCGTGGCCGTTACCCCCCAGCAGCGAGCTTGAGCCACCGCCGCAGCCCACCAGCGCCGCCAGCACGATCAGACCACCCAGCCACATCGCCAGCCGCAGCCGGATGTTCTTGCCCTTCTTGCCGCGCCGCGCTAGTTGTACTAATCCAAAGAACGGCACCAGTAGTGCCGCATACAGCGGGGCCGTTCCGCGCAGGTTCAATGGCTTGTTGGCCGCCGTGGGCGCCGTCGTGGTGACCGTCAGCGTTGTCTGGGCCGTGCCTTGCGTCTCACCCTGGTTGGTGAACGTGCAGGTTGCGCCCGCCGGCAGGCTGCTGCAGGTGAAGTTGATGCTGCCTAGTAGCGCGCTGGCCGAGTTCACCGTGAACACGAACGTCGCCGGATCACCCGGGTTGACGGTTACATTGCCGCCGCCGGTTACCGTCAGATTGATGGTCAGCGGTTGCGGCACTGCCGTGATGCTGGTGACGTCCGTGGCCGTGTCATTGGCTGTGTTGGTTTCACCGCCGCCGCTCACCGTGACCGAGTTGGTCACGCTGGCCGGTGCATTCAAGGCCACTGCTACCGTCAACGAGATCGCCGGGTAGCTGGAACCATTCGCCAGCACGTCACTGCGGTTACAGCTGGTCAGCGTGGGGCAAGTCCACCCCGTCCCGCTGATGGCTGTGGCCAACATGCCGGGTGGCAGGGTGTCAACCGCCGTCACTGTTCCGGCTGTCGGCGCCGAGCCGCTATTGCTGACCGTGATGGTGTAGGTCGATCCCACCGTCTGGCCTTGCGCGAAGTTGCCCACATGGGTCTTGGTGATGGTCAAGTCGGGCAGCAGCACGGTGATGCTCGCCGTTGCTGTGTTGCCTGTGCCGCCATTGGTTGAGGTCACTGCGCCGGTGGTGTTGACCTGCGCTCCGCCTGCGATGCCCTTCACGTTCACTGCGAACGTGCAGTTGGACAAAGTGGCGATCGTGCCGCCCGTCAGACTGATGCTGTTGCTGCCTGCGACTGCCGTGAAGGTCCCGCCGCCGCAAGAGCCGGTTAGACCGTTCGGTGTAGCTACTACCAGGCCTGCCGGCAGTGCGTCTGTTACGGCCACTCCCGTCAGCCCGCCTGCAGCCGCCGAGTTCGGATTGGTGATGGTGAAGGTAAGGCTGGTGGTGGCATTCAACTGCACCGTCGCCCCGCCGAAGATCTTGCCGATGGAAGGCGGCGCGATCACCGTCATGGTGGCCGTGTTGCTGGTTGTACCCGGTCCGCTCTCATTCGACGAGATCACTCCGGTGGTGTTCGATAGCAGTCCAGCCGTGGTGCCCAGCACGTTCAGACTGACCGTGCAGTTGGCATTCGCCGCTACGCTGGAGCCGGTCAGGCTCACCGACGAAGATCCGGCAGTGGCTGTGGCCGTGCCGCCGCAAGTGTTGCTCAGACCGTTCGGTGTGGCCACGACCAGACCCGCCGGCAGCACGTCGCTGAACGTGATGCCGGTCAGCGTCAGGCTGGTGTTCGGGTTGGCGATGGTGAACGTGATCGTGCTGGTCGCGCCCAGCGGAATCGAGGCGGGCGAGAACGCCTTGGCGATGGTGGGCGAGCCCGACACCCCGAGCGACGCGGACGCGGTGGCACCCGGCGGCGCCTGGGTGCTCGTCGCCGTGCCGGTGGTATTCGTCACCGAGGCCGTGGTGCTCACGGTCTGCGTGATCGTGCAGCTGCCGTTGGGCGGAATCACGCCCGCGCTGAATCCGACGGAGGTGCCGCCGTTCACGCCGCCCGAGAGCGCGGCGCTGCCGCCCGCGGTGCAAGCGACGCTGCCCGCGGCGGCGTTGGCGAGCCCGGCAGGATAGGCATCGGCGATCGCCACGCCCGTGAGCGCCGCGGGATTCGCGTTCGGATTGGAGACCGTGATCGTCATCGTGGCCGTCCCGCCGGACGGGATCGCCGTGGGCGCGAAGGCCTTGGTGACGGTCGGCGCGGCGAAGACGTTGAGCGTGCCGCTCGCCGATGCGCCCGTTCCCGCGTTGGCGGTCGCGATCGGACCCGTGACGTTGGTGTAGGTGCCCGCGGCGGACGCGGTCACGTTCACCGTGACCGTGCACGACGCGAGCGCGGGAATGGTCGCCGCCGCGAGCGAAGCGCTCGCCGCGCCCGCGGCCGCGGTGACCGCGCCCGCGCAGCCCGCGCCGGCGATGGCGCCATTGGGCGTCGCGGTATTCACGAGGCCCGCCGGATAGCTGTCCGTGAAGGCGGCGCCCGTGATCGCTGCGCCGTTCGGGTTGCTGATCACGATCGTGAGCACGGTGGCCGCGTTGGGCGCGATCGTCCCGGGCGCGAACGCCTTCGTCGCGGTCGGCGCCGCGATGACCGTGAGCCCGCTCGGCGTCACCGCGTTCGTGATCCGCGCCGTGGCGCCGATGTTGGCCGCGGTGTTGTTGTACGGGCCGCCGACCACGTTCGAGGTCACGTCGACGGTGATCACGCACGAGGGCTGCCCGCCGCTCATCGAAGCGCCGGTCACCGTGACGGATCCGCCGCCTCCCGGCACCGTCACCGCGCCCACGCCCGACGGGCACGTCGTGGTGATGTTGGGCGTGCCCGCCACCGCCACGTTGGCCGGCAACGTGTCGGTGAAGTTGATGCCCG
>PLJN01000091.1 GCA_003140235.1 Acidobacteriaceae bacterium | reverse complement strand
GGCAGTGCTGACTCGGCAAAGAGCCACCTCGTACTATTCGACCGTTCGGGCAAAACGCTGGCGGACTACGATCCTCATGAGGCCGCGATCACTAATACGCGCGCTCTGCTGGGCGTGCGCGATGTGCGTCTCTCGCCCGATAACAAGCGGGTTGCATTTGCCAGTGGTGATGGCATTTGGACGCTCGACCTCGAGCGCAAGACCAGGACGCGCATCACTTTCGACGAGCAGGTGGCCCAGGAAGGAACATCCAGGTTTTGTCATTCCGGCCTTGATCTTGTCATTCCGAACGGAGTGANNTGAGGAATCTGCTTTGCGTTTTTGCGGGTCCACCGCGCCCGCAGCCAGCACACACAACTCGCTGCTTTGCGCGTCCTCGCTCTTGGTGTTGGCCAATTGCCAATTGCTGATTGCTGATGGCTAAATACTCTTTCCACGAAGTGAAACGTTTGGGGAGCTCCTTTCACTTACTAATTAGGGAAAGACAAATCTGGCCTTAAGTTAGAGAGTACGCAGCCGCCAGAGGGATCCGGTACCGGACCAAATCAGGGAGGTGGGCATGACAACCCCCAGTTCACCGCGCCGGCGCGCTACGACGTTCTCCGGCATAATCGTTGCAAGCAGCGTTCTGTTCGGTATCCTTTTCTCAATCGCAGTGTCTGCTCAGTCCCAGACGCCGAAGCCCAAAGCGCCGGCCACTCCGTCCGCGGCACAAACTGGAAGACCGCAAATAGCCAAGACCCAGGAGGAGTGGCATCAATCTCTGTTGCGGCTTCCGCACCCAGCGCCGGGTTGTTATAAGGCCGCGTTCCCGCGCGTCGAGTGGAAAGCTGTTACCTGCGGGACGCCGCCACCTTATCCGGTACAGCCGGCGANNGGCGCACGGCGCCGCCGGACACTTTGTCGTGGGCAACGGCGGAAGCAACGACTTTGCCGGCCACCCGACCGGCACCATCAACGGGGTGGACGGTACGTTCCCCAGCGTCAGTGCTGGACTCACCGAGTCCGGCCCCATAGCCAACTCAGGACCGTCTTTCGCCGACACGTACACGCTGCAAATCAACACCGAGCAATTCACGAGCGCGGCATGTGCCGGCAGCCCGAATCCCAATTGCAAGGGATGGGAGCAGTTCGTGTACGAAAACAACTCTGGTGCGCATGACGCGTACATTCAGTACTGGCTGATCAAGTACAACGCCCCCTGCCCCTCCGCTGCGTGGACTCAGTTCAGCTTCACGATGTCGACGGATATTTATTGCTATCAAAGTACGGGTACCTCGTCGCTGATGGCCGGGCAGTCCGTCGGCACTTTTCACAGCAACAATTTGAAGATGAGTGCTTCCGTGACCGCAACCAGCGACCAGATGATCGTGACCGTGACCGGCGATGCAGCGATGGTCATGGGCAACAATGCCGTTGCTGCCGCGGGCGGCTGGACGGAAGGCGAATTCAACATATTTGGCGACGGCGGCAATTCGAGTGGCGGAGGCCAGGCGGGCTTCAGCCCCAACTCGACGCTCGTGGTGGAGACGACGGTCCACAACGGGACCAAAAATCCCCCCGCGTGCGTGATGAAAAGCTTCACCGGCGAGACGAACAGCCTGACCCTGGTAGGGACAGCCCCTATTCCAACGCAAGCATCCCCGGCGATCGAGTTCACGGAAAGCAATATTCCCGGCACAGCGGCGGCGTGCGTGGCAGCAGCGGGCATCGGAGATACCCACCTCACCACGTTTGGCGGCCTGCTCTATGATTTTCAGGCGTCGGGCGACTTCGTGCTGGCGCAAACCGGCGAGGATTTCATTGTTGAAACTCGTCAGGTATCGGGGGCGCCGACCTGGCCGAGCGCCACCGTCAACAAGGCGGTCGCGACACAAATGGGCAAGACCCGCGTGGCGGTTTGTTTGCCGTCACGCATCGCGGTCGACGGTCACGATACTCAGATCGGGGAAGGCCAGGTGCTGTCACTGCCCGGCGGAGTCGGCATCTTGCACACCGGCAATGTCTACCTTGTGGCCGATGAAAGCGGCAATTCCATGCGCGCGGAGCTCAACGGCGCCTACATCAATGTGTCCGTTGGGCTCGGTCAGTGGCCGGCAAGGGTGAGCGGAATCCTCGCCAACGCCCCCAGCGGAAACGTGAACCAGATTGCGGCCCGCACCGGGGCCCTGCTCACCGCCCCGTTCGCGTTCAACACCCTGTACCACGAGTACGCCGATAGCTGGCGCGTCCCGCCGAAGGAGTCCCTGCTGTCGCCCTGCGGCGAACGGGAGGAGATCGGCATACCAAAGACGCCGTTTTACGCGAACAATCTCGATCCTCAGGTCTATAAGCGTGCGCGAGCCGTGTGCACGGCGGCCGGCGTCAAGGTGAAAGCGCTGCTCGATGCCTGCACACTGGATGTGGCGGTCATTGGCAACGAGGCAGCCGCAAAGGTATTTGTCGGCCTACGTGCACCTGCCGCAGTAGGGCAGGTAGGTCCATCGCGCGATGGCAAGGATAGCGATCAGGACCGGAAGCGATGAGAGCAAGCAAACTGTGCGTGCCCAGCGGCGACGAGCCGGGAAAAGGGGACAGTCTGGCTGTCCCCTTTTCCTCTTGTCCTGAGCTTGCCGAAGCGGAGGAAGCTGCTTTAAGGTCTTGTCATTCCGAACGGAGTGAGGAATCTGCTTGTGCGCCACGAGTGGAAATTCTATGTCTACATCATGTCCAGCAAGTCGCGCCGAATTTATGTCGGCATGACAAACTCGCTCTTCAGCCGAGTGATGCAGCACAAAGAGGGCAAGATCGAGGGCTTCACCAAGAGATACAAGATCAACCGGTTGGTGTATTTCGAACGGTTTCAATATGTGAACAATTGCATCGCCAGGGAAAAGCAAGTGAAAGGGTGGTCGCGGGACAAGAAAGTTGTTTTGATCGAGCGCTCCAATCCCACATGGGAAGACCTTGCCAAGGACTGGGGTAAGCCGCTCGATCCACCACCACCTAAAGTGAAATGAAAGCAGATTCCTCACTACGTTCGGAATGACAAGACTTAAACATTCCGCCGCTGCCGTGCACGCCCCTCGCTCCTTTTGTCATTCCGACCTTTTCCTTTTGTCATTCGTTTTTTCTTTTGTCATTCCGAACGGAGTGAGGAATCTGCTTTGCGTTTTTACGGGTCGAAGCGGCAGGAAATCTGAACCGCATGCGTTACAGCGAAATTCGCATTCCGGATCGGAGACCGGCGGTTTCCTGGTCTGCGGTCGAAGCCTTCGGCCCGATTCGAGATTCCAGCAACCCACCTTTTGCTCCGGAGCCGAAGAAGCAAAGGCCGGCTTCTCCGCAAAAAGTGGGGCACCCACGCTGTCGTGAGGCTTCGAAAAATCAAACCAAGAAGCGTGAGAGGGGAGCGGGGGCACCCGGCCGCCACAGGGATCCCTTTAAACTTATTACTTTGCTGCCTAGATCGGTGGACCAGCCGGGACTCCCGAGGGAGTGATTTTGGGAATATTCCGTTTCGGATCACGAAGGAACATTTCGATCCTTCGATTCAGTGCCATGCTCCATGCATTCCGGCCCGCTGCCTGCAGCTTCGCGTGGATTTGCTCCACGCCTGCCCAGGCTTCCGCGCTTACTTCGGGCGGCGCGTTGTCGTCGGCCGCAAGCACCATCAGCCGGTCGGCCAGTTCGTTCTGGACCACGCTCGCGAGTTCGCCGGTCTTCGTGGTGGTCGCGCTGGGGGCAAATGTGTTTTGCACCAGGGTGGAAATGATTTCGCCGGCGGCAGGAGAAAGAGGATCGAAATGATGGATTGAATTCAATCGTGCCAGCCGTTGCGCGTCAATCAGCGTGTCGAAAACAGTTTCTGCGATTGATCGTGCGCCATCATACGGACTGAAAACGTAGCCGGCGGAAGAGTGATACGACTCAGGACTAGGCCCCTGGTTCTCGTATTGCACCAGGTTGCGCCAGAGGTCCGGTGGGATTTCAAGTTTTTCCGGACGCAATGCCTGCATAGCCAAACGCACCGCTTCCCTCTGTGCGGCGGGGTCCCAGACTTCAAGCGGCTTTTGTCCGTCGCTCGCGAGTGCCGGCGGTATCTTCGCGCCGCCCACCACGTGGAGCGCTGAACTCAACGCGTAACGGTGAAAGAGGTAGACCAGAGCAAAACGCGCCGCAAGCCGCGAAGTAGGCTCGCCTTGGCGCAACATCTGCGGACCATAACTCTTGAACAGCGCATCTCGGACGGGAAGCACCTGTCTGAGCCAGGTCACCGGGTCAGGACCGTCATCGTAGGCGTTCCAGCGCGGATCGTCATAATTTCCCCAGAAGATGCCTTGCCACAATGCCATTTGTACGACCCTTTCCAGACGCTGGCGCTCTTGCGGATCATCCACGTCAGGCTGGCGCTGCTGGTTGTTGGTGCTGTAGCCCCATTCAATGGCAAACCGGTCATAACTGCCAACGCCCTGCATGTAGGCATCACTCATGTCGGCCGTTCCGTCGTTGCGGACGGAAATGCGCGGCGCGAAATAATCCATCACCGATCCGCGGTTGAACGTGCTGGCGGCGAAGTTGTGTTCCAGACCCAGAACGTGTCCCATTTCATGGCAAGTCAGCAACGCAATACGTCGCAACATGACTTCATCTTCGGAAAGCGTTGGATCGGCGCCATCCAGTTCGGCAAAAATATTCATGGCGGAATCGTCGTTGTTCGCCGCAAGATTCAATACATTCCAATAATTGTTCACCGTACGCACGCGATGCGAATCGAGTTGCACCACAGCATGCAATATCTCGCCCGTCCTGGGGTCCTCCTGGATCATGCCCACCGACCAGCCACGGCCGTCACGGTTGGTCCATTGAATCGTGGGATAGCGCATGTCCAGCGGATCGGCGCCTTCGGGAAGGTCTTCGACCACCAGAGCATTGCGAAACCCCGCCTGCTCAAAAGCCTGGTTCCACCACAACGCTCCCCGGCGCGCCGCTGAACGAATGGGTTCAGGAATGGCGCGGTCCAGATAGAACGTGATGGGCTTCACCGGCTCGCTGATGGCTGCGGTGGGGTCTTTTTTCTCCAGCCGCCAGCGCGCGATATAGCTGCGCGCCAGGGAATCTTTGTAACTCCGCGAAAAATCCAGAAAGTCCGGGCCAAAAAACCCAACGCGCTCATCTGCCGCCCGCGGTTCAAATCCAGGCGGAGGCAGCGGTAAGAGCGAGACGTGCTCATGAACTGTGAGCACTCCGCTCTCCGGAGCGTTCGTACCCCGGCCCCCGGAGTCACTGGTGAACGTGAGAGTATTCTCAATCTCAGTATTCAGCGGGAAGCCACGAGTGTGGTCCATGTCAATCGTGCTGCGCTGGTCGTCGAGCCGCCAGTTGGCGCCGCCACCTTCCACCGGACGAATCATCCCGTTGACAGCGCGCGACGGCCGCCGCAATTGGTCCAGCAGCCCGGTCACGTCGCGCAGCACCAGTGGGTTGGCATTTACGATCAGTGTTTCATTCTGTTCTGCTTCAATAGGCAGGGACGCAATCACTGACGTCGGGAAACTGCGCTCGACCGAGTGCTTGAGTTCAGCGCTTCCACGTTCCGCGCGAAACGCCGTGTTCTCGGCAACCACCAGCACTTTGGGTCCGGAACGAACCAGCCGGCACAACTGGGACCTTCCAACGCTGCTCCGGTCAGCAAACATCTGGATGGAGCCAACGCCGCTGCTCAGTCCGGTAAAGTAGATGAACTCCTCATGCATCCGCTGGGGCGTAAGTTCAAAGAGCAGTATGCCTTTTTTGGCGTCCCAGTAGTAGGGCATGAATCCATCGTTGCGCTTGAGCCCGGCAAGCCGGTTCGCATCGGCCTGCGCGAAAGCCATTGTGGAAAAACATAAAGCGGAGAAGCATAAAATTGCGAAAACGGTCAGTTTCTTCATCATGATGATGGGACCCTGCTGTTGAGAATCAGCAACCGGACAGCAAACGGCGCAATTTTAGCAGAAGAGAGAATGGATAAACGGCGGCTTTACCGCGGACCAACTCGGATGACGCGGAAAGGACCAGGACCGCGAGTGGCGGTTGCCGCCATGCCCGTGTGGCACAGGCGCCCTCGCCTGTGTTCTTGGTGTTGCTACTGAATGCTATTTTTGTTTTTGCTCTCCAGTAACTACTCCCTTTCTGGTGCAGTTTCAGACGGGAAAAGGGGACAGCCTGACTGTCCCCTTTTCCTTTTTCTATGATGACACGAAAGTTACCCGCAGTTTACCTGCCGGCGATTGACGCTTGCCGGCCCCGAGCCTCTAATGAGGGTGCACCGAGGAAAGAATAACAATAACTTCGTCGGCCACAAACAGGAGGTTATGTGAAACGAGTTGCCTGGCGCCCTACTTTCGTGATTCTATTGGCGGTTTCGTGCTCTGCTGCGCGACCGCAGACCGGCCCGCAGCCGGTTGCTCAGACGCAGACGCCGGGAAAAGAAGCAGACCCGGGGAAATTACAAACACCAAGCCAGGTCTCGGACGAACAGAAAAAACAATTCATTCGAATGCTCAAAACTCTGCCGCATGAGGGTGAGTTCTTTAGTGAAGCGGCAATCGACAAGGCTGGCCCCTATCTTCCGGTATTGCTGGCGTTCACCGAGAAGGACATTGAGAAATACGATATCTATCCGTTCGCGGCAATGAGCCGCGGCTTGTGCGATCGCCAGGAGCATCGCGTTTATGCAGTGCGGTATTTTGCGGAAATTCGGCACCCGTTGATCCAGCTAATGTGGGCAGCCATGCTCTTTGATGGTGACGCTGTGTCGCCCGAGATAGTGCGGTTTCTCGAAGGTGCGTTAAAATCCGAACAGCAGGCAAAGATGCTCTCCGAAACCTTTGGGCCGGAGTTTGAGCATTTTCAGGCTGTCCCCTTTTCCCCTTTTCCGTTTCTGAAATTATCTTCTCTTTGCTAGCTGCACTTCGGCATCGCCGGCGATATCATCTAGCCTGAATCCGAGAGACTCAATGAATCTTCCCGACAGACCGTCTAAGAGCTTCTGAGTCATGGGTTCGTCTTCCCGTGTCCATGCAGCTTCGGCGTTAAAAGGAAGGTTGCCTGATGGCTCCATGTAGATTAGTTTCGGTGCACGCCAGTCACTCCACCAAATGAAGTCTTTGAACTCTTCGAGTGTGGGCGCTTTCGTGTAGTCTTGCTTGTCGCAGACCGATTTAATCCAGCTTTTCACCTTGTGTTGATTCTTGTTGATTAGCATACTCAGATGTACTTTGGCCCATTCGACTGGCAGCATTTGCAGTGCATTCGTATTTGCAAGTCCGATTTGGAGTATCTCGTTAAAAATTCTCAAGACCTCCGTTTCAAGCCCCTTGTGAAAAACATCGGAATACGCCTTGAAGATAGAAGGTGGAGTTTTGGCGCCGAGTAAACGATCGAAGTCCCGTTGAGCCATGGGCCCAATGATTATTCGATAGTCCGCAAAGCTCTGTTCGTAGGGCGTTAAATCAACTGGGTCGATCTTGCCTGGATGAAGCGCTGAATAGCACAGATGCTGCGTAATCCATGAGCACTTCCACTCGGACGTATCGAATGTTTTGCGAATATGCTCAAGAGCAGGCCGGAGTTTTTCGGGAGTGATCTCTTGCCAGGTTTGCTTTATGGGGTTCGTTTTCGATGCGGGAGAGGGTCGGACATCTGTCGCCCTCTTTGGAGGCTTTGCAATCTCGGCTGAGATCGTTGGCGGCGCGTGGCCCTCATACTGCCGGGTGAATTCGCGATTTAGCTCTTCAATTTCTTGAACTAAGTCGGCGTCGAACACGTCAATCTCGATTCTTGCGTTGGTGAGAGAGCGCTGGCCCAATCCTCGAATTGCTGGATTCGGATCCAGCGTTCCGATCACCACCCGTGCGACTTTCCGCTCGATTAACCGAGTTGCGCAAGCTATCTTTGGAGAATTCCTGGAAGTGCAGGGTTCTAAGGTCGTATATACTGTCGCACCGCTCAACTTATCGTTCGCTAGCTTTTTTTCAAGTGCAATGTATTCGGCGTGGCAGCCAGGAAATTCGCCCCGATGCGCCCTAGCCAATACTCGTCCATCTTTGACCACTACCGCCCCGACTTTTGGGCGCGGCAGTTCGTCTTCGGCCTCGCTCTTCCGGGCTTCTTCGATTGCCATCTGCATGAATTTACGCTCGTCGTTCCCCGTATTTGCTTCCGAAGTTGCATAGTTGTAATAGTCCAGAGCGTTTGGATTAAGGCTAAATCCGGTCTCATCAAGCAGCGTTGTTCCGGGCACCGGTCTCCCGGGGTTTGGGTTGGCTTTTCCAAAAGTGTGCTGAAAGACGTCGAGGTCAACTTCGCTAATGCAGTCACCAGAATGGTCCAGCAGGAAAATTGACAAGGAACGCGCGTCCTCGGGAACGTCGATTTCGATTTTTGACGCATCAAGGGGTACCGTCTGGAACTTGGCTCTGCTATCCACCGGAAGAACTTGCAATTCTAACTGGTCTGGTGGAACGTTCCTTTCCACCTCAAGACGAAGTTTGGGCGACTGCCAGTCGGCGCTTAGAATGCGAGCTCTCGAGTCGGGCAGCCTCGTGACGATGGTGTGCCTATTTGGCACATCAGCACTAACGGGGTTACGGCTTTCGACGCCAAAAATCCAGTCATTGATGGCGTGGTCTGGTCCAAGATATGGGGTCAGCCCCCGCCCTATTAAACGTCCTTGCGGAATATGAACGTCTCGCCAAGCGGTATCTCGGTCTTGCGTACTCCTGAGTTGCCAACCTGTCCATAACTCTGGTCCAGTGGGGTGCGTGCGATGATCAAAGTCAGCCCGACTAAAAGTGAGCTCAATTTTCTGACCTTCGATTTCAGCTTGACCTGACAGGAGCCTAGACAAGAGATTCACAGCAGCCCACTGGTCGTTGCACCAATGCTCAACGAAGAGAAACCTCCCGTAGTCAGCAGCATCTCGTGATTGCAGCTGCTTTTCGCTAAAGACTACGTGGCCTGTCAAAAACATGGGGACAAGGCCCTCACGGAAGAATGCGATTCGGAACTGTGCACCGGCATAGGGCTTATAGACCTTGTGGAGGTGTTCGGTAATTGCGTTTACCGTCTCTGTGGCGGACTGGAAACTACCCATGGTTCATGGATTATATCGTCTCACGCGCTACGGGCTTAGAACCCCTCGGTCAATCAAATCGCCGCCGAGTCTGGCTCCATTTTTGCCTGAAGCTCATATTTCACCTTTTCACCGTATCGACTGAATAGTTGACGGTTCTTCAACAGATTCTCGTCGAACTGAAGTCTCTGCTCAAATATGTTAAACACAACTGACTCCATAAGATGACTAACATGTAAGAGCGTCAAGAGATAAGGGCCGAGAATCTCCGGTTTGGTTTCCATATAAGTCACGAGCCAATTCAAGTGGGTTGGCGACTGACTGAACGCCGTTCGTCGGCCGAGAGTTCTCGCATTGGCGTGCGGCCCCTCTTCTGAAAATTCGCGCCAGTAAGGGTAGAGTCGTGTCAATTCACCGCTCGATGAAAATAGCTCTTGTTTGCGATGAGACTCAAAATGGCGTTTGTATTCTTTCTCTTCTTTTTTTCCGTTGTATTTTGCCAACCATATGTTCGTAAGATTCGGTTCACGGTGAAGTTTATGGGCAATTGCAACAGATTCGATTCCATTCCTCAGCAAAGACATTGCTTCAGGGATTGCACCACAGAAAGCTAGTTCAAACGAGAATCGGAATTGAGAATGGGCCTGAATCGATAACATCATTGGCATCATTTGAGTCGGCTCACGAAGATTACCCAAGTCGGAGAACTCGTTCAAATAGATGCTGTCTAACAGCAAGAAGCATTTCCACATTCCCGAAAACATTTGGACTGTCGCGAAGAAGTTATTACGCCTTATCTTTAGAAAGGTCTTGTATTCGGGAGAGCATCGCTTCATCTCAAACGGCAGCAGAAGATCCTCCTCAGATGGCGGAGCCGCACCCGAGGATATCTGCTCTTGTGCCTCAATGTACTTACGGAGGAGAACATTGATCTTCGTCTGATAGCCTCTGCCCTGCTTCCTGAAAAAAGCCAGTACATCAGGATCGAGCCGTAGCGAAATGAGTTCTTTGTTCCCGGGCCAGCGTACGGCTTTGTCAAAGAAGCGAGACGTTAGCTTCGGGCTATCGGAGTAGTCGATTTCGTCGTTTCTAAGGGCGTCAATGCGCTCCCAGTTCGTCTTTGATTGCCTGTTCATATGCTTCTCGCTCCTCTGGGTCAGCTTTTCTTAACGAAATGAACCTTATTAGATTCGGATGTCGCTCAGTGAAGACGGCGACGGCAACACGTCCCTGGATCAGTCCAATACCTTGCCATCGCTCTTCTCCGTAATCCTCTTTCTCATCCGCATCTACAAGAAAGGGGAATTGCCCGGCAAAAAGCTCCTCACCGTCAGCAAAATCGAACCCATGCTTCTGAATATTCTCCGAATTTTTCTGCTCATCCCACTCGAATTCCATCCGCAGGTTTCCTTAAAGGTCTGTGTATATACATATGTATATATTACATCAAAAACGCTTGGGAGGAAAGGGGGCTTCGAGGACGTACGCACTACATCTTGATTTGCCGGACTATGCCCGCACATTTTACGGCGATTGTCCGGCGGTGAGGCGGGAATGTTCGCAGCTCGGTCTCTTTTTCTCAATCGTGCGAAGGCTTTCTCCGGGGATGTCTCCGCGCCCCAGTGGTGAGATTGTTTTTCTGAGCATCGAACCTGCCTCCGCGTCCTCGTTCCTCTGTGTTGCAAAGGATTTTCCCCGCTGGCGATGTTAATCTTTTCTGCATGAAACCACTGCTTATGTCCATACAGTTGCTCTGCTCCGCAGCTCTGATGGCGCAGATCGTCCCACATAACATCGTCCCACATAGCATCGTTCCACATAACAAAGGCATCGCGCACACCGAGCAGGTCGATATCGCGTATGAAACCCTGGGGACACAGAGCGCGGCGCTGCCGGTGATCGCTGTGAACGGCGGCCCGGGGCTCTCGCATTCTTACATGGTGCAGAACGATATGTGGGAGCGTGTGGCGAAACATCGCCTCGTTGTCTTCTATGACCAGCGGGGCATCGGCGGATCCAGGCGGATGCAGCCTGGAGCGCCGCAAACGATGGACGCGCAGGTCGCCGATCTTGATGCCGTGCGCCAGGCGCTGAAACTCGACAAGATCGCGGTGTTAGGCGACTCCTACGGCGGGATGGTGGCGATGGCGTATGCCAGTGCGCATCCGGAGCACGTGGCGAAGCTGGTGCTGTCTGATTCGCCAGGGCCGAATTGGAAGAGTATCGCGCGTGTGCTGCCGGAGGTCTTTCCTGACGTGGAAGAGCAGAACGAAAAAGACGCGCAGAGCATGAGTTCCCATCCTGATGTCGCGGCCCGCGCCGGCCTGCGCAACCACTTCAAAATGCTTTTCTACTCGCCGGAAAAGTGCGACGCATACATGGAACGCATGGGCGATCTCGGGCAGGAACCGGCCGTCGGCGCGGCTGTGCACGAGGCGACGCGCGATCTGGACCTCACGGCCAGACTCTCCGATTTCAAGTTTCCTACGCTGGTGATCAATGGCCGCTTTGACATGAATGTTGCCCCGCTCACGGCGTGGCGTCTGGCGCATGCCATACCCGGCGCGAAGCTTGTTTTCTTTGAGCATAGCGGGCACCTGCCGTCGTACGAGGAACCCGATCGCTATATTTCAGTGCTGGAAGAGTTCCTGAACGCTCACTAACCGCACGAGCGGGGCAAATGGTCCCCTGAACTGCGCGATTATTCTCCGGTCGCGCTATGTCGCCTAGCGTTTTGCCCGCTTGAAGAAACCCACCCACTCCGTGGCGCCGCGATTCTGCCGGGTGGTTACGCTGACCAGTTCCCATGAGTCTTTTCCCAACTCATTGGCCAGGCGGTCAAGTTCCTCCGGTGTCTTGGCAATGGCCAGATGATGTTCCCAGTGCACTGCCGGACTCGGCTGAACCACAACCTCGGGTTTAATCACCGGTGGTGGCGGAAGTGGGGGCGCCGGCCTCACATTCAGGAGAAAAGTCTGCACCTGGGTGGTGTCACCGGCCGTGACCGTGACCTGGACGCGGGAAGCCCCCAGGCTGGCCTCGGACGAGGCATGCAACTCAATCGTGTTCACGCCTACGCGTCCGGTTGCTAAATGGGCCTGCACCCCAGATGGCAATTGGGAAAGCTGAACACCAAATTCCGGGCGAGCATTGCAATCCGCCACCGCCTTCAAAGATGCCGTATTGCACGCGATAGTAACCGCCAGCGACGACACTTGTCCCTGGACCACGGTCACTACGGAAGGAGCAGCAGAAATGGTGAACTCAGGCAGAGGGGTCTGGGCGACCACTGGTGTCAGCCCAACCAAAAAGAGAATGAGAGCGGCGGCGGTCCGGTTGATTCGTTGTGGCATAGGTTCTCCGGCCTCGAAATCTAATGATATCTTTGCCTGGGGAATTTGAACAATGGACAGGCCCTGCGGATGCGGGGAATCTGCTTTAAGTTCTTTTCATTCTGACCTTCAGCTTGCCGAAGGTGAGCAGGCATTCGCAAGGCCTAAAGGAAAGCAGATTCCTCACTACGTTCGGAATGACAAGACTTTTCTCCGCGAAAAGACGAACGTCTCGGGAAACAAAATAGCCCCGAACAATCGTTTTTGTTGCCTGTCGGGTTTCTTTTTCGTGCTGTAAAGTAAGCTTTTCATTTACGAGCTTTGATTTATGAAACCAAGGAGGAAGCCGGCGATGACGGCGATTCCCCGCCATTTTCCCTGTTTTTCCCAGCTAAGCCGATTTTTTCCCTGTTACGAATGAACTTGGCAGACCTGGGAAAGTCGCCGGGAGGGCCGTCAATGCTGGTGATCGCCGCGATTGGGCGGCCGGGAAACATTGGGATGTCCCAGATTTCTCCTGTATTTTTCCTTGTTAACGGGAAATCGGATAGTTCGGTAATTTTGACGACAAAAAGGAGGCCGGGATGACCAATCATCCCTTTTCAGAGTCTAATAGAGGAACCGGAGACGTGTTCAGGACGTATTGACTAACAGCTATGAGATTGGCGTTTGATATTTTCGGCCAGGTGATGCGTACTTTGTGGGCGCATAAGTTGCGCTCGTTTTTAACCATGTTTGGCATTGCATGGGGTGTGGGGTCGTTGCTGATGCTGGTGGGACTGGGCGAAGGCTTCCGGTCGGGGCAGCAGAAGAACATGGCCAACATTGGCGAGGATGTTATTTTCATCTGGGGTGGACAGATTCCGGCGGTGGCCGGGCAGCATCAGGGGATGAAGCCGTACTTTCTGACGTATCACGACTACCTCGACATTAAGAAGGACGCCCCCCTGGTAAAAGAAGTTGCTCCCGTTATCAACCGGGGCGATCTGCGTGCGTTGAGCGATTTTGCCAGTAGCAGCAGCACCGTCACCGGAAGCACTCCCAATTTCGCGAGCATCCGCTTTATGCCGCTGGGACAGGGCCGCTGGCTGAATCAGGCTGACGAAGATCAGCGCCGCGCGGTTTGCGTTCTGGGCTTTCAGATGATGCGCAACCTGTTTCCCGGACGTCCGGCGATTGGCAGTTCGATTTTGATCAATGGCGTTAAGTTTGAAGTGGTGGGCATTCTTGACAACATCGGACGGCAAGAGAACAACATGAACAACGTGCGTCTTTATATGCCGTTCAGCACCATGAAAATGTTTTTCCCCATGAAGACGGAAAACACCACTGACGATATTGGCAACATGGTCCTTCAGCCCGTGACCCGCGATCAGCACACCGCGGCATTGGAACAGGTCCACAAGATCATCGCGCGCAATCACGGTTTTGATCCCAGCAATACGGAAGCGTTTCAAGGTTGGGACACGGTCAAAAACGCGGAGACCGTGGGCAAAATTTTTACCGCCATGGATGTTTTCCTGGGCGGCGTAGGCATGGTGACGTTGATGCTCGGCGCGATTGGAATCATCAACATCATGCTGGTGTCGGTGACCGAACGCACGCGCGAAATCGGATTGATGAAAGCCCTGGGCGCAACCAATCGCAGCATCCTGTGGCAATTTTTTCTGGAAGGCGCGTTTCTTACCGCGCTGAGCGGAGGCATTGGGATCGGAGTAACCGAGGGCCTGATGAAGGCGATGACCTTGATTCCGTTCCCGCCGTTTTTTGACCCGCCGCATTTGGTGCCGCAGTCGGCAGCGCTGGCGCTGATTTCGCTGAGTCTGGCCGGAATTGTGGCGGGGCTGTATCCGGCGCGCAAGGCTGCAATGTTGACGCCGGTTGAGGCGTTAAGAAAAGAGTAGGGAACCATGGTCCATGATCTGGTAGGACAAGCTTACGAAGCCATGCGGCACAACCGGCGGCGCACGGCGCTGACTCTCGTCGGCATGGCGTGGGGCATCGCCACCGTGGTGCTGCTGCTCTCCTACGGAGCCGGTTTTAGCCGAGCCATCCACAACATTTTTGCCAACTTCGGCGTGCAGATGATGGGGATTTTTCCGGGACGCAGCTCGTTGCAGGCCGGTGGAATGAAAGCCGGCACACAAACGCGATTTACTCTGGAAGACTTGCAGCACATACAGGATTCGGTCGCGCTGGTAACCCATATCAGTCCGGAAGCGAATCTGGATGCGACTGTCCAGTATGAAAACCGCTCCTATACGTTTCCGGTCGGCGGCTTTTATTCGCAGATCCAGTACATCCGCGCCATCGATGTGGACAGTGGCCGGTTTTTTACGCCGGAAGATGAAGTTCAGCGTTCCCGCGTGGCGGTGATCGGGTCTGAGACCAAGAACAAATTGTTTTCTGGAAAATCTGCTTTGGGCGAGAGCATACGCGTCAAAGGTGTGAGCTTTGAAGTGATCGGCGTGCTTGCCCCCAAGATGCAGGAAGGCGATAGCGACATCAACCAGATCATCTACGTTCCCTTTAGCGCCGCGGGCGACCTGAAGGACACACACTATCTCGACGGCATATGGGTCGGCTACGAAGGAACGGAATACGACAAAGTGGAAGGCAATCTTCGCAGTACGCTGGCCGGTGTCCATGGATTCAATCCCAAGGACCCGCGCGCTGTGTTTATCTGGAACGCCATGAAGAACGTGAACCAGTGGGAAATCATTACCATTTGTCTGCAACTGTTCTTGTCATTTATCGGCACGCTGACGCTGGGAATCGGCGGGATTGGCCTGATGAATATCATGCTGGTTTCCGTCACGCAACGCACTCGCGAAATCGGCGTGGAAAAAGCACTGGGCGCACGGCGGCGCGACATTCTGTTTCAATTTCTGGCGGAAGCCATGGCCATTACTTTTGCCGGAGGATTGCTGGGCATTGCGGTGGCTTACACAATCTCGTTCGTGGTGGGAACGATTCCTCTGTATAGCATGGTCGCCAAGAACGCCGATGCCGCGGACATTCATCTTTCGATTTCGCCCATGAACCTGATCGTTGCAACCGTGATTCTCACGGTGGTGGGAATCGTCAGCGGGATGCTGCCGGCCATGAAAGCCGCGCGGCTGGACCCGATTGAGGCCTTGCGGTACGAGTGAGTTCTTTGACAACTGAATATTGGCGCTAGTTGCCGGCCTGTTTTTTCTCGCGCTCAAAGGGCGTGCTCAGGTACTTGCGCGCTTCGTCCATGGCGCCCTGCGTGTTGTCGGACGTCTGGATCGCCTGGCGATATTCATTCACGGCGCGGTCACGCTGGCCGGTGATGTCGAATATCTTGCCCAGGCCCAGGTGGGCCCAGACTTCAGTCCAGCGCGGCTCGCCATCGCCATTCAGCGATTCGCGGTATTCATTCGCGGCGGACTGGTAGTTGCGCTGGAGATAAAACACTTCCGCGATGCGGTAATGCGCGAGAGAACTGTTCCGGCTGACTTCAAGCGCTTTGTTGAACTCGGCCAGGGCTTCCGCCAAATTGCCTTGCGCCGTCAGCTCCTGTCCGCGACGGATGGCGACACGCACGCGCAGGTCAGGCGAGTTCTTGAGCACCCAGTTATTGGGATNNGCGTAAGGCGGCGCGGCTTGCCGAATGTTTCCACCGAGAACGGTGACGATGTGCCGACGACTTCAATGCGCTTCGTTTCGCTCTGGCCGTCGGTGTCGATTTTCAGTTCCAGCGGCATGCGGAACAGGTCAAGGTCCTGAGAGACCTGCCCCACAACGCGAAACCCCTTCTTGATGCGGAAGGTCGTGTACTTGAGCTTGAATTCGGGCGCACCGGTGCCGTCGACCCATTGCGAGAAGAAAGCCGTGAGCTTCTCGTTATGGTTCTTTTCCGCGATGGCCTGGAACTCAGCCGCGGTGGCGGACTTCATGTCGAAGGCGAACATGAATTCTTTGACCGCATGGTCAAAATCCTGGTCGCCCATGACTGAGCGCAGCATGTGGAAGATCATGCCGCCTTTGTCGGTGACCAGCGATTGGAACTCCGGGGAAAACGTATCGAGCCGGTTGATGCTGGAAAGCGGCACGGTGTCATACGCCAGCGCGCCTACGGCCATGTCGCGAGTAGCGTCTTCGAAAGCTTTTTCGCCGGCGATGCTTTGTACGTAGCGCATTTCCGCCTGGCGCGCGCCGCCGTCCACGAGCCACCAGTCATCTTTGGTCGCGGCACTCACGGTCACGCCCCACCACTGATGAGCAACGGCGTCGGCCACAACGCGATAGTTGACCTTGTCGGTAATGTTCCGCGTGGCCAGGGCAGCAATTTCCGGAGCCCACCATGCAGGCACCGTGTCATCCGGCAGTTCGACCACTCTCAGGAAAGGAGACGAAGCTGGGCCATAGATGCTGGAAAAGAACTCAAGTGATTTGGTCGCGCTCTCGGCGTACGTAGCGCCAAACTGTTTCTTGCCCGGCTGGGTGTAAACGCGGACGTTGCCGCCGGTGCCGATGGTCTCAACAAACGGACCGGCGATGATGGTCCCGGGGAAACTGGGCTTCTGCCAACTGAACGACGCGGTTACTTTTCCCGCAGCCGGTTTGGACGTTGCGGCAATCGACCCGCTGCCCAGAATCGTGGTGCCCGCAGGCGCAGTAATGTTGATGGTGGCGGTGAAGCGGTCAATGCCGTAGTTGGTCACCGGGAACCAGCGTCCGGGATAAAGAAGATAGGTGACGTCTTCGCCAATGTAAGCCAGCTTCAGCCCTTCCACCGGACTATCGTCGGAAGTCGCGAGCTTGCCTTCGTATTCAAACGTCAGGGTAGTTGTTGTGCCCTTGGTCATGCCGCCGGGGAAGCTGACGCGGACGGCGTTGTCCGCGCTGATGCGTTCGGCGTTGAGCGGCTTGCCGGTGGCGTCCAATATGCGCGTGGGACGCAGAGCATTGTTCAGCTCAAAGGTGGCAAAGTTAATGTCGTCCAAGGCCGTGAATTTGACCCGAACGTGCGCGCTGAGAAAATGGGTCTTGGGAGTGATTTCCGCGTCGATGTTGTAATCGACGGCCTTAATGCGCGACTTCTCCGCTGCGGACGCCGAAAGAACGAGCAGAAGAATGAAGCCGAAAAGAAATGAGGCACGTTGCAGGGGTCGTCCTGCGATAAGCATGAATCTTCTCCAGAGCTGCCGTTGATGCTTGGTTAGATGTAGATTCTTACAGAAAAGCTGCATTTGCACCAATCTATGGGCGATTTTAGACCGCCTATTTGGGAGCACCCGCTGCCAGCGACCCCATAATCGCCCCCGCGGCACGAACTACTGGTGGTTGCCCATCGCCGGGGTCGCGAAGCCGCTCCTGCACTTCCTTTAGATCGGCGAGCATTTGCTGCCGTCTGGAGCCTTCAGGGATGATACCAGCCAATTCGCGCAGAATGTTTTCCGCGGTAAAGTTTTGCTGGATCAACTCCGGGACGATCCTGCGGCCGGCGATCAGGTTGGGCATGGCAAAAGTGTCCAGCCGGACGAGCCGCCGTCCCAGCAACCATGTGAGTTTGGCCAGACGATAGACCACCACGAACGGTGTGCCTGCCAAAGCCGCTTCAACCGTGGCCGTCCCGCTGGCGATGACAGCAGCGCGACAGTGCCTCAGCGTGGCGCGAGAGTTGTCAGTAAATGTGATGTTGATTTTGACCGGCGTGGCAGCAATTTGTTCACGCACCCAGGCAGCGTCCAGCGTGGAAGCGACGGGCAACAAATATTCGTATACGTTCCCCTGATTGCGCAGCAGTTGTGCCGCTTGCAGCATGGGAGGAAGATTCAACCGGACTTCCTTTCGCCGGCTGCCGGGAAGCAGTCCGATCCACTCTTTGGCCGGATCAAGCTGAAAGCGGGTTGCAAAGTCGGCACGCGAGATCTCAGGCACGGCTGTATGGGCCAGCGGATGTCCGACGTAAGAGACTTCAACTCCGTGTTTCCGGTAGAACTCCTGTTCGAAAGGAAAGATCACGATCATCTCGCGGACGTACTTCTTGATCTGCTTCACACGACCGGAGCGCCACGCCCATATCTGCGGGCTGACAAAATAGAACACCGGAATATTCAGTTCGTGAAGCTTGCGCGCCAGGCGAAGATTGAATTCGGGGAAATCAATCAGAACAGCGGCGTCGGGCTTGCGCCGAGCGGCTTCGGCCACGAACTGGTGGAAGCGGCGATAGATTCCAGGCAGATGCATCACCACTTCAGCGAGGCCGACCACGGCGACTTCGCGGGCGTCGATCAGCAATTCGCATTCGGCGGCACGCATTTTTTTGCCGCCCATGCCGAAGAATGCGGAGTCCGGCGCAAGCCCGACGCCGCTGTTC
>PLJN01000040.1 GCA_003140235.1 Acidobacteriaceae bacterium | reverse complement strand
GACTGAACCTGAAGCGATCGCGCATTCAGGAAGCACTTCGTCTCGTGGAGTCCATCCTCTGAATGAGCGGGCCCGCAGGATCGAACGCCGGGTGACGCTGACGACCGTCCTTATCCCCTATATTGGGCTTGCTGGGGGAATCATTCTGTTCTGGAGGCGTGGCGTCTACCCACTTGACCTGATCGTATTTGGGATCATGTACGCGGCGACCGTGCTGGGGATTGGCATGGGCTTCCATCGCCTGATCGCCCACCGCTCTTTTCATGCAGTCCCGTTTTTGAAGACCACGCTGATTATTCTGGGGTCCATGGCTGCCCAGGGCCCGGTGATTTTTTGGACGGCGATTCATCGACGGCATCATTCTTACAGCGATCGCGAGGGCGATCCCCATTCACCCCACCTATACGGCAAGGGCGGCAGCGCAATTCTGCATGGCCTGTGGCACTCGCACATGGGATGGCTCTTCAATCACGAGCTTACAGATTGGGGAACATACGTCCGCGATCTGCTGCAGGACCGCAAGATCTTCAAATTGAACCGGCTGTATTTTGTCTGGATCGCGCTGGGATTAGTGATACCCGCAGTTGCGGAGGGCGCTATCACCAGAAGCTGGATCGGAGCTGCCCGCGGCTTCGTCTGGGGCGGCCTGATCCGGGTGCTGATCGTGCACCACAGCACTTGGAGTATTAATTCGATTTGTCACGTCTTTGGCAGCCGGCCTTACACGCTGAAGGACCGCAGCACCAATAATGCTGTGCTGGCCATTCCAACTTTTGGGGAATCATGGCACAACAATCATCATGCATTTCCCAGTTCGGCTGTGCATGGGCTGGAGTGGTGGCAGGTGGACATTACCGGCTCCATGATTCGCCTGATGCAAAAGTTGGGTCTGGCTTCAGAAGTAAAGATTGCAAAGAAGAAGCAAATTGAATTACAAGAGAAGTCGGCATAGGGAGTCGGACAAAAGGCCTAATGGCAAAAAAGATCAAAGTCATCCCGGTTACGGAGCCCCCAACGGAAGAAACCATTCGCACATGGCTGGTCGCCAATATTGCGAATGTGGTCAACATGGATCCAGGCAAAATCGACATTCAGCAGACGTTCGACAACTATGGTCTGGATTCACTGCAGGCGGTGTCTCTTTCGGGTGATCTTGAGACCTGGCTCAGCATGGAGATATCTCCCACGGTGGTGTGGGACTATCCCACGGTTGAATTGCTGGCCGAGCATTTGTCCAAAACCTATGTGAACGGCGCGAAGCCGGCGCAGTCCCAGTAAGCGCCCGGGCCCGGACCGATTCTTCACACTTGAGAAGCCTTAACTATGTCTGAATCCAAAGTCACCAATGGCAAGCCACAAGGTCGCCAGGTCGTTCTGATTGCCGGAGCCTCCTCCGGCATCGGCAGATTCTGTGGAGAATACCTGGCGGGAAAAGGAATGACCGTCTACGGAGCCAGCCGCAGTCTGAAAACCGGCGGTGGCGGAGCGTTCACGCCGCTGCATATGGATGTGACGGACGACAACTCTGTGCGGCAATGCATTCAGCAAATTCAGGATCAGCAGGGCCGTCTGGACGTGGTGATCAACTGTGCCGGATATGGCATCGCCGGAGCGGTGGAAGAGACCAGCCCGCAAGAGGCCATCGCGCAGTTTGATACTAACTTTTTTGGCACCCATCGCGTGTGTCGCGCGGTGCTTCCCCTGATGAGAAAGCAGAAGTCGGGGATCATCATCAACATCAGCTCGCTGGCTGGGCTTCTGGCGGTTCCATTCCAGTCGTTTTACAGCGCCAGCAAATTCGCGATGGAAGGCATGACCGAAGCGCTCCGGATGGAAATGCGTCCTTTCGGTATTCGCGTGGTGCTCATTGAACCCGGCGATTTTAAGACCGACTTTCCCGCGAACCGGACGAATACCACTGAATCTCAGAAGAGCGACGTATATTGCGATGCCCTGGCGCGCTGCGTCGGAGTCATGCAACAAGAAGAGCAGCAGGGAAAAGTGCCATTACCCGTGGCCCGATTGATCGAGCGGATCATTGCCAATCCGTCTCCGCGTCTGCGCTACACTGTGGGGCCTTTTGGCGAACGGCTGGGGCCGAAACTGAAAGCGGTGCTGCCGTATTGGCTTTACGAACTTCTTTTCATGAAGCACTATAAGCTTGCGTAAATCCAGATCATGCGATCTTCTCCTGATGGCGCGGTCCCTGATTCTCCACAAACCCCGGCTGCTTTTTCCGCGTTGACGGCCCCATCGGGTCTTTGGCCCATCGACAAACTTTTCATCGCGTGCATTGCTGTTCTGGGACTTCTGCTGGCGCTGGCGGCCCTGCGCCATCCCCCGGCTTTACTGGTTCTTTGCGTGAATGCTGCGGCCATTGCCGTCATTCTGGTGATCAGCCGGTATTCCTCCCGTGCGGCGCTGTTCGTTCGACATTGGTATTTACTTGTCTATCTGCCGTTTTGTTACAAGGAGGTGCCGTACATCGTTTCCAGCCTCGGCCTTTCCAGCCGGGACGTAACCTTGGCACGCTGGGACCTGGCGCTTTGGAAGACGGACCCCGTGTTCTTGCCTGATGTTATGCAAAACCCCGCGCTTACGGAGTTTCTGCAATTGGTGTATTTCCTGTTCATCCCTTCCGTGATTATGTTGGGCATACTGTACTGGTTCCAGCGGTCCAGCGCGGAATTTCGGTATTGCACTTTTCTGGCAGCGGCAGCGTTCCTCATCAGTTACCTCGGATATGTCGCGTTACCGGCGCGGGGCCCTCGTTTTATGGAATATGTTTCACTCCATCCCGCATTACAAGGGTTGTGGCTGTTCCACTTCTTTCAGGGGACGTTGGACAAGTTGGAAGGAATCCAATATGACTGTTTCCCCAGCGGGCATGTGGCGGTGACGATCGTGTGTGCTTATGGCGCCCGGAAGCTTTCATCTCCGGTGTTCTGGACATACTGCGCTTTCGCGGCTCTCATCGCCTTCTCCACCATCTATCTGCGATACCACTACATGATTGACGTCATCGCCGGATCACTGCTTGCTGCGTTGCTGATTGCATTCTCCCCGCGACTGTATCAGGCATTGGATCGCTCCGTTCCCCGGTAGTTCTCGGCGTTTCGCTCTCACCGCATGGCTGCAAGAAGTCCCCATCGTTGTCTCGTTCCACTTTGGTATGGGAACTATCTTCATGCTTCTGCCGGTCCCAAAATGGGAATTATGGAAAAATGGGCGATCACCGCAATAATATTCTTGACAAATATGCCGCGCCGGTTTGTTATCAGGTGCGGCTTGGAATGCGGAGGTACGGGATGGCTTATACATTTGATGTAATCGTCATTGGCAGCGGGTTCGGCGGGGCCATTACCAGTTGCAGGCTTTCCGAGAAGAACCAGAGGGTGCTGGTGTTGGAGAGGGGGCGCCGTTGGAAGCCGACTGAGTTTCCGCGCGCTCCTGGAGATCCCTGGATTTATGATCACAACCAGCCCCAGTTGCTGAATGGGTGGGTTGATTTCCGTTTTTTTGAGAGGATGATCGTCGCCCAGGGCGCCGGTGTCGGCGGAGGGTCGCTGATCTATGCCAATATTTCCAAAGAGCCGCCGAAGTCAGTGTTTGACTCGGGATGGCCTCCGGAGATTACTCGTGCGTCCCTTCAGCCTTACTACGACACAGTAGGCAAGATGCTCCAGGTGCAACCGCTGCCGGACAACCAGCTTTCTCCACACTTTCAATTCTTCCGGGATGCCGCGACGGCAGCCGGTTATCAAGACCGTTTCTTCAAGCCACCGCTGGCTATTAGCTTTGATCCCAACTATAGCTATGACCGGCCGAATCCTACGTCCAACAAATACACGGTGGTGCACAAGAATCCCCAGGGAGTGGAGCAGGGAACCTGCGTGCAATGCGGGAACTGTGACATCGGCTGCCAGGTACTGGCGAAAAATACGCTTGACCTCAACTACATCCCCCTGGGCGAACAGCATGGCCTGGAAGTGCGGCACCTGCATGTGGTCACCCGCATTGAGCCTTATGACCAGGGTTACAGGGTGTCTTACGACCGGCTGGAAAATGGGGAACGCATTCCTGGTGATGAAACGGCCCGCATTGTGATTGTGGCGGGAGGCACGGTGAACACCAATGAGTTGATGCTCCGCTGTCGCGACGAATACAAGACATTGCCTAAGATCAGTCAAACGCTGGGGGATGGTTTCAGCGCTAATGGTGATTTCATCTCGGCTTCCTTTGAGCAGCCGCAGACGGTGGATCCGACCGTGGGCCCGACCATCACCGCCGCTCTGGACTTCTTTGATGGCAGCGTGAACGGCCAGCGTTTCTTCATCGAAGATGGCGGCTCCCCGAATTGGGGACGCGATATGTGCCGGAAGTTTCTGGTCGAAGCCGCGAAAGCAGGCAGGGGCGGAGAAGTCATCAAGGAATTGAAGAAACTTGCCAGCGAACCCAACGATGCTTTTCCCCACGCTGCGCTATGGTTTGCCGTGGGTATGGACGCGGCCGACGGCCAATTCTATCTGGGGCGCAAGTTGTTCTGGCCGTGGGAGCGTAAGCTCAGGCTTAAGTGGAACCCCGAAACCGCCAAGCCGCTGGCCAATGCGGAGTACGGAATTCAGCAACAGATGGCCACCGTCACGGGCGGTAAACCGATTCCTCAAATCCTGTGGGTTGATTTCATGACCCTGGTGACCGCTCATCCACTGGGTGGCTGCCACATGGGAAGCGATCCTTCCCATGGAGTGGTGGACCATACTGGCCAGGTCTTTGGTTACAAGAACCTGTACATCGCCGACGGCTCGATTGTTCCAACGTCCGTGGGATTTAATCCGTCCCGTACGATTGGCGCGCTCGCTGAACGGATCGCTGACCTGATGCCGGTGTGAGCAAGTTTAAGCGGTGGCGCCCCCCGGTTTGGCTTTCCGGAAATGCGCGGCGACTCTCAGCGCCAGCGCTGCAATGGCTACTCCGCCGGGAAGCAGGTAGATCATTGCGTTCGGCACCCGCACCAGGAAGCCGCCAGTGAAATCAATCATGATGGCGTAGAGCGCAAAAGTTTCAAACCGAGGCGAATTGGCAAGCGACCAGTTCCAGTGCATTTGTCGCGCCCAGGCGCCCAGGGCGATTGCATAGGTCAGCAGAAAAATAATATTTCCGCCAATCAGCACCGGAAGAGTGATCTCTTTGATGAAACGTGGCCAGCCTATGGCCATTTCCAGAGAAATCACTCCTCCCAGATGCACCAGATGAGACACACCCAGGACAATCAGGAACCGGTCGCGGTTTCGCATCAGCCAGTCGGCAAACTTGCCCGCGCCAAAAGTCTGCAGAGGGCCCGCGATAAACGCGCCCAGGCACAGCGCAAAAGAAATTCTCGCAGTCACCCGCAAGAGCAGGCGAATCGTCATTTCATTCATTGGTCTAGCCGCCTTTCATGAGTTTCTTAAGATGTCTCGCGCCAGGAAATCCAGAGGGCGTAAGCCATCACCAACACCAAAATACCAACACCCCACCAGGGCGTATAGGGGCCCACGGAGCGGGCGATAATCGTCAGCGGAATCAGCACTGTGCCCATCTCGATCAGGATTGTCCACCATGCCCAACGGCTGCCTTTGCTGAAGAATCCTTTCACGAGCATTGCCAGCGTAAAGCCCAGCGCCATCATTGCCGTTCCCACGCCCCGGTAGATAAGGAGGAAAAGACTGGCCACTTTGGGAGGCAGGTCTTTGAACGGAATCTCGATGTACTTCTGGTGATATGGCAGCAGCGTGGGAATGAAGATGTAAATGCATCCGTAGGCCACTGCGATTCCCGCCAGAATGTAGAACAGGACGCAGGCGATCTTAAGTTTCTTGTTCATGTTGTTGTCCTCTTTCTCGCAACTTATTTCTCAGTGCCTGATGCACGGTCATCCAGTGGGTTTTGCAGGTGACGTTGCGGCCGGTTGAGATCCGTCCGGCATGCGGAGCAGATAAATGCCGGCGATCAGGTTGAGAATGCTCAGGAAATAAGCACCGTACATTACCGTGTTGGTGCTGTTTCCGTGAGCGCCGTTCATCAGTCCCAGCGTGAGCACCAGGCCATCGAGAAAGTCCACTCCGAAACGCATAACCAGCAGGATGCCAACCAGCCGCCACTGCTTCTTCAAGACCACGAATAGCATGACAATGCCGTAAGGCAATATCCGGTTCGCAACCCAGCGTGACCGGATGAGCGTTCCATAGTCCACGTTATTCAGGGGAGGCGCATATTTTGCTGTAAAGGACACTGGGTCCGTCCAAAGGCAATAGGTGAAATAAATTACCATCAGCGCGGTGAATACACCCACGGCTACGGCCAGGAATTTGGCGATTTTCATTTTCAGTTCTCTCCCTTTCTGATGATTCATCCAAAATCAAACAGCGATTGCACTTCGTTGTCCCGCACCGGCATCAGCCATCGCGGCCAGCTTCTCCGGGGTACTGGGAATCGTTTCCAGTTGCATTCCCAAAGCGTTATAGAGTGCATTGGCAATGGCAATGGGCGCAGCCACGGCTCCTGATTCGCCGATGCCTTTGGACCCGTATGGTCCCATGCCGTTTCCTGATTCCAGGATCTCGACCTTGACCTCTTCGGGAAGATCCAGAGTCGTCGCTACCAGGTAGTCGTGAAGCCCGGTGTTCAAGACCTTTCCATCCTGGACCTTCATCGACTCGAAAATTGCCTGTCCGATGCCCATGGTGATGCCGCCGAGGATTTGGCCGCGCAGGGCTTCGGGGTTAAAGGCATATCCAACGTCGTGAACGGCAACATATTTCAGAATGCGCACCTGACCGGTGTCCGGACGTATGAGAAGGTCGCATCCGTGGCTGCCGTCCATGAAATCCACGGCGCCCGTCTGGTTCCCTGTGGACGGATCAAGGAGCGGTCCCACAGGATTGTGAATCTCGCCGACTACCGCAAGGTCGCCACCTGCTCGTTGCGCGAGCGCCGCCCAGGAAAGCCGGCGGCTGGTGTCTGAAGAGTGGTAGACACCCTCGCCGTCGAGCTGCAGTTCAGATACGTCAGACGAAAACTCCTTCGCTCCAACTTCCAGTACCGTCTTCTTGAAGCGTTCGACGCCATCCAACACGGCTCCAGCGCACATGGAAAGCGACCGGCTCGATCCAAATCGAGGTTGAAATGATTCACGGCTGAAAGGAAATACCCACGACTTAAAATTGCCGGCCATCTTGATGAAAAAGTTTGCTGGCCTTGCAATCACGCGCTGCAGGCGAACCAGGTTTCGCGGATTGGTAATACGCGCCGTGATCACCAGGAGCGACTTGGCTCCGGTCATCTGTACCCACTCCATCGTCCGGTAGGCTGCCGATTTCAGCCAGGAAGGCCGGTGTCCGCGGCCAAAGGCGATGCCGCTGGGATCATCAATGGCGGCGCGGCTTTGGACGTACTCCGGAAGTTTTGTCAGTCCCAGTCCCTTGGCCAGCAGTCGCGCCATTTCGTTGGTGACTGCGGTGCCAGAGTCGGAGATGTCACATTCGACCCGGAACTGGCCATCTTTGTTCACGCCAACTTTCACGACAAAGCGGTCGACCATGCCGTAGGGATAGCCGTACTTGGCATGGATGGTCGTCACGCCGCGCCCGTAGTGCCAGCCCGGAGGACACAGTGGAGGTGGTCCCAGAAGTTCACGCACACGATCCATGGTCTGCGTGAGCCAGAAGTCTTTTCCCGGGATGGGATGGCCCCAGCCATCGGTGCGCGTCTTCTTATAATTGCGCTTGCGCAGATCAGCCGGATCCATGCCCAGTTTGTGCGCAGCCTGCTCCACGATGGATTCCACACCAAAGCTGATTTGTTGCGACCCGTATCCCCGCATGGGGATCGTCGGCAAATTGTTGGTGAGTATGCCCCGCACTCGCGACCGCACGCTGGGAATGTTGTAAGACGCGCTCGCCTCGGCGCCGATGACCGCTGCGACTGCCGGCGTGAGGCCGACGTAAGGGCCGGCATCAGTAAGAATGGTGGCGTCCAGAGCCAGAAAGCGCCCGTCTCTGGTCAAGGCGAGGCGATAATCGCCATACGAAGGATGGCGTTTCGAGCGTCTCTGCAAAATCTCATCGCGACCCAGTACCAGGCGTACCGGTTTTTGGAGATGATAGGCCAGCAGCCCCAGATAGCCTTCGATGGTGAACGCCGCATACTTGCCGAATGATCCGCCCATATTTTGGGAGATGATGCGGACGTTGTCCTGGCTGATGCCGAGCATCTTCGACACCGCTCGTTGTCCGCTCTCGGCCGTCTGATGGGGGACTGCGATCATGAGCGTGCCATCTTCCATCCAGGCTGTCCCGCCCTCCAGTTCCATGCAGGCGTGGTCGTTGATTTCGTTGGAATATCTGCCGGTGACAACCAGGTCCGCCGTGCGGAAAGCGGCATCCACGTCGCCAGTTTCCTGCACAAATTGGGCCGTCACGTTTTTTGCGCTTCCTGGCTCAATGGCTCCGGGCAAATCTGTGATTGGTTGCAGGGGTTCGTATGTGACCTGAATGAGCTTCAAGGCTTCGGCAGCCGCGGCTTCGTCGCGCGCCGCGACCAGTGCCACGGCGTCCGCCATGGTTCGCACTCGGTCCACCGCCAACAGCGGTTGATCATTGCCAAAGGACGTTGCTCCTGTAGAGTTCTGTTTAGGAATGTCTCGATGCGTAAGTACGGCTTCGACTCCCGGTACCGCTGCGGCTGCGCGCGTGTCAATGCTGCTGATTCGGGCTGACGGGTATTGGGCCCACAGAATCTTGCCAATGAGCGGGCCAGCAGTCTTCTGGTCTGTGGGATATCCTGCTGCGCCACTCATTTTTACCGGCAAATCACCTCTTTGGACTGGCGACTGCGGGGCAGGCTCTCGCTGACTGGTGGCCAGCGTGGCTTCCATCATTTGCTGGTATCCGGTGCAACGGCACATGTTTCCCGACAGCGCTGTCTTTAATGACGACGGCGTAACGCTGGCCTCGGACGCAATATGATGCGCGGCCGAAACCATCACGCCACACGAGCAATAGCCGCATTGAAAAGCCTGCCGGGCCGTCAACTGTGCGCGCAAACCGGCAGCCACGGTGTTTTTATTCTGAGCAAAGTAAACATCCAGACCATCAGCCGTGACAATGTTGCGTCCCTGCGCCTGGACGGCAAGAATCAGGCAGGAGGATTTGGGCTCGCCGTCCACCAGGACCATGCAGGCGCCGCACACTCCTTCACCGCATCCATACCGGACCTCGCGGAACCCCAGCCGGTGGTGGAGGCATGCCTGTAAAGTAAGAAAGGGCTCCACTTTCGCCGGGCGAGCGACGCCATTCACGTTCAGCGCGATGTCCAATTGCTCAGCGTCTTTCATCATAGCAATATCTCAGACAGAGTTTCGCGCACGCCGGCGGCAATCAGCCGCCGCCGGTATTCCGGCGAAGGCGGAGCAGGCAAATCGCACGTGGCTTCCATGGATCCGATTCTTGCTGCTTCGTCGATCAAGTCTCTTGTCCATTGATTTGCGGGTTTGTCCGCAAGCAATTGCTCTGCTTTGGCGAGCCGCTGCGCACGGGCGGAGACTCCGCCTACAACAATCCTTGCTGAAAGAATGGCCGCGTCACGAATGCGCAGGCAGACAGCAACATTGGCCAGAGTGATGCCTGCGGAAGCGCGCCATGCGAATTTCCGGAATGCCGATCTTGTTTCGCCGTCCGTCGGCACTTGAATCGTGGTGATCAACCTTCCCGCGGTTGAGAGTTCGCTGATGGGAACGGTCTCGCTTGTCCCGCCATGAAGAGAAGTCACCTGTGCCTCGAGGGCCAGCAGAGCTGGATAAACGTCCACGGTAGCTACCCCAGCCGCAATGTTGCCCCCGATGGTTCCGGAGCGCCTGACTTGAGGGTTTCCTACTGCCTGGGCTGCCTGAAAAAGCGCGCGTCTGGCGGGAGTGCCGTTATGTTTGGCTGCAGCACTCGCCAAGCCATCCAGAGTTACCATGCTGCCAAGGAGCAGAAGAGAATCCGTCGTCTCAATTCGTGTGAGCGCAGCCAGACCGCTGATGTCCACAAAGGTATGGTCCTGGTGTTCGCAACGGGCAATCGCTGGAACGAGGATAGTGCCTCCAGCCAGCGGGACTGCTCCATTTGCAACTGCGGAAGCGGCAGCTTCCACATTCTCTGCCTTGGTATATCTCACGCTTCAAACCTCACGGTTGATCTCCGCAATCCGTTGAGTGAAATGCAATGCAGACGATAGGTTGCCACGCCGTGCTCATCATTGGAGTTTGTTAACGGAGGCCGATAGTAATACATTATCTCCACGAAATTCAATCATCAACTGTTGGTTGCCATCCCATTTATGCGGAGACTGCTTTGAAGCTTCATCTCCATCGGATACTTTGTGCCAAATTGGGCCTACATCCCATTTTGGGACGTAGCATTGCTGGAAGGGCCAAAGAACCCTATAACTGCGGTGCACCGCCATCATGTCTTTCACAATCCTGACAACGGTCAGATCAAGATGGCAAAGAAAATGTCTTCCGCGGTTTTCGAGTATCCCTGAAATTTGCTGGAGAAGCAGTAGAGAGGTGGAATGAAATGGCAGAGTCCCGGCACGCGACCTTTACGGTCAGCGAACTGATGAAGGGGTACGTCACTCTGGGAGACACCGACATTCTCTCCGGATACAAGACCGGCCTGTTTGCCGGAACGTACATTGAAACCCAACTCACTCTGAATTGCGACGATATGGACCGCTTTGTGCACGACCCGGCGCATGCGGCCGTGCCCAGCGGCTCGGTGATCTCGCCGGCCCTGGGTGGGACCCTGCCGATTAGCGGTGGCGAGTTTCAACTGTTCGTCAACACGGAAAACGATTTCGTGCGGCGAATGAACTATCGTCTCTTCTTCACCGGGACCCAGGGGCCCATGACGCTAAGCGGTTTCAAATGCCTCACCGACAATCCCACGGCCGGCATTTGGTTTGATTGCACATGGTTGTGGACCAAGATATTTCAAGGTCACGTCACCGCAGCCGAAGAAGAAAACTTGAAGCCGATCGCCGCTGGAGTCATCAATCTGTACATTCTGGATTTTATTAAGTGGAACATTTTCAGTTTCAAGACCGGCGGGCGCGGAGTGTTTACGCCGCTCATCGGCTTTATCCAGTTCTTCGTGTTCTTCCTGGGCACGATGATCCGCTTTCAATTTGCGAAATGGCTCGGACGCTGGGTCCCTGGGGGCCCGAACTAGCCGGCTTCCGGCTCCGGGGCCCGCTGCGCGCGCACGAAATGATTTTGAAATAGCGCGGGGTGCTCCTTTACAATGCTTGTACTCAGATTGAATTCTTCTGAAGATGGTGATGGCTTGCGCCGAAAGTTCCCCCGGGCGGCAACCCCATCTCTCGACAGAAAACTGCTTCAAGCATTCGATAACGCGTTTGCAGAGAGGACTCCTGTGGCCGTCGACATTACAACTGAGATCACCGTTCGCGAGTTCGATCTTCAGCTATGGATCGCAACTGATCTGTTGCGCCTGCGCTCCTTGCACTATGGATACTGGGACAATGGCAGCCCGGTTAAGCTGGATTTCAGGGTCATCCGCCAGGCCCAGGCGCGGTATACCAAACTTTTAGTCAGCACAGTCCCTCCGGGCGTCCGCACGATTCTCGACGTCGGCTGTGGCGTTGGCTGCAATGCCCGCGCTTTGACGGAGAAAGGCTACAAGGTCACCTCGATCTCACCGGATGGCAATCATGGCAAGTTTTTTGACGACGCCCCGGAGCCGCTGCAATTTGTCCAGTCCAAGTATGAAAACTTCTCCTCGAATGAGCGCTATGATCTGGTGCTGATGAGTGAATCGCAAAATTATTTTGACGCAGATGCCGGCCTGACCCAGACGCGCCGTTTGCTGACGCCCGGCGGCTATCTCCTGATCTGCGGCATGTTCCGCAAAGAGAACACGCGGCCATTCGATCAGGTCCGCAACGTGGAGAGCGACTACCTGCGCAAGGCGCAGCAGCACGGGTTCGAACTTGTGGAACGCGTCGACATCACCTCGAACGTTGCGCCCACGCTGGACATTGTCCGTATGGCAAAAGAGGAATATGTAACGCCCCTGATGTCGGCCGCCGGCAATGGACGTCGCTGGAAACTGCGAATTGCGGGACTGTTGTTCCGTAAAGAGCTGGGTCAGTTGCGCAGGATACAGCGGTATTACGAGGATTTTTCCAATTCCATATTCTTTTCCGAGCATGTGAGTTATTTGAAATTATTATTTCGGCTGAGAGATCCGGGACAAAGGCCAAACTAACTCAAGACCTCGTAGCAGCGTTCAGTGTTCGCCATGGCTGAGCAGCCTCTATTACCGGACCCTCTGGACCCTAAAGTAGCGGTGGCTCTGGAGACTGCACGGCTCAATCTCCTTACGCAAGGAGAGACTCCCCACGAAATTCTGATCGTGAGCGATCTCCATCTCGGTCGAGGACGCGAGCCCTACACCAGGCGTTTTATCTGTACGGAGAATTTTGTTTCCGACCAGGCCTTTGAGCGCTGGTTGCGCGCCAGTCACCCTGAAGATAAAAAGCTTCTCGTCTTGAACGGCGATACTTTCGATTTTATTCGCGTCGCCAATTGTCCTGAGACGCCACAGGAGTTTGCGCAATGGCAGGCCCTGCTGGCGCGGTTGGGTGTGGCCAAGACCGTTGACCAATTGCAGGCTGCCATTTGCAAGAAAGAGGAGCGGTACGGGCTTCAGACCGACGACTACAAGTGTGTCTGGAAGCTGTTGCAAATGGCCGAAGGTCATCAGGAGTTTTTCCGCGCCTTGGCTTATTGGGTTGAGAACGGTGGCTCTCTGCTGATGGTCAAGGGAAATCACGATCTGGACCTCTATTGGCCGCTGGTGCGCAAGGCCATGAATCTTTTTCTCCAGGATGAAGGCGCATCCACGTTGGCCATAGAAAGAGTGTTTTATTGCGATGCCTCGATAACCATACACAATGTGTATATCGAGCATGGCCACAGGTACGATCCGCAACAGGACATGAGCGCCGGGCCAACGTTGCCCCAGCAGCCCACGCAGTTGAATCTGCCGCTGGCTACTTTTATTGCCCGATACCTGATCAATCAACTGGAACAGCTTGAGCCTTTTCTGGGCTGCCTCGTTCCTTCGGAACGGGTCATGTGGATTGTCTTGCGACGGTACCCCGTTGCAGGAATTGGAATGTTGACGCGTTCGCTCACCTTTCTGCGGCGGGCGCTGCAACTGACCAGCAAGAGGGGCACTTTATGGTATTTGGTCTTCCTGGCCTCAGTCTGTGCGCCGTTCGGCATGCTTGTCCTTTTTATCGTCCTTGTGTGTTTTCAAAAAGCGCGGGACTTGATGTTCAGAACTTATCCTAAGATATCGTTCGCCGTGGGAGTGCTCAGTGTGTTGGCGCCGTATCTGGTATCGGCCCTGCGGGAGATCACCCGAAGGGTTTCCAAATGGCTGGCCCGCCGCCGCCGGGAAGTGCAAATTGGTGAAGACGATCTTGCTAAGGGCGTTTACCAAAGCATCAGGTACATGACGTTCCCGGAAGGCAACAAGATCTATGCGGTCATGGGACACACCCACGACCAGGATGTGCAAACGCTACCCGACATCCGCGGTTCCAAGGTGCTCTACCTGAACACCGGAGCATGGATTCCTGTCTGGCCAGATGACCGCCCTGACTTGGCCGGCCAGGTGCTCTTTCCGTTTGTGCGTCTTCAAAAGAACAGCGTTGGTGAGTATCAGCACACCTATTGCGAGTGGAGAGATGATCGCGGCCAGCCTGCTGAAGCCTACATCCTGGCGCCGTCCGTGGCGCGGTGATTGAACTCTTCTTCTGTTACCTGCTTCCACATTTACTTCGTTTGCGGTCTTTTGGCTCCTAATGCGAGGTATTGTCCGCCGAGTGGCAGCCTTCGGAACAGGGCTTCAAGGCCGCCAAATGTTCGATGCAATCTTTCGGGGAGATATAAGAAGTAATCAATTCCTTCAAAATGAAATCCGGAGATCTGGAGCAGCTTACGCGAGGCGCGCGGAGTGAGCAGAACAGCATTTTCATCGACGGGGGAGCGCTTTACAATCCACTGGGTCGCCGGGTTGAAGGGGTTATGTTCGATCACCGCGAGCAATCCGCCGGGCTTGAGCACCCGGAACATCTCCGACATGAGCGAACTGCGGTCTTTCTCTTCCACATGATGGAACAAGCAGACCGCGCTGATTAGATCAGCGGACGCGTCGTCAAAAGGAAGCCGGCACGGGTCGCACTGGTGAAGCAGAGGAATCCCGGTGCTCCCCGCCAGCATTTCACTCGAAACGTCACACCCGGCAACCCGTCCAAAATAAGGTTTGCCCAGCCGAAGCAATGCGCCGAGTCCGCAGCCAACATCAATCCAGGTCATTTCGCCGGGTGTCAGTCCGCGTCTTTCCAGGGTGATTCGCAGCAGATCCAGCTTGCGTTGATGGAAGTGCGCAGGATCCTGAGCAAAAGCATCGCGGAGCGGGTCGCGCAGCGCTGCGGTATAACCGTCGGCAAACTTATCAAATTCCCGCACCGGGACCTTATCTTTCATGGCTCGCGCGTCACCTTGGCTCCCGGTTTTTCTGGCCGTCGTTGTGCGAGCACCGCCGCGCGAGGACGGGCCAGGGTGTCAGCCGCGATGTTGTCGAAACCGCCAATGACATACAAAGGCCGGCCTTTCGATTCTTCGTAGATCCTTGCCAGGTAGTCTCCAATCATACCCAGCGCGATGAAAATGAACCCGAAAAACAGGCATAGCAGGAAAACCAACGAGGTCCAGCCGGGTACCACGCGTTTAGTAACCAGGGCCGCATAAGCTGCGAAGACAAAGTAGCCGAATGCGCCAGCACTGAGTACGAATCCGACAGCAAGGCTCAGACGCAGTGGCAAAGCGGAAAAGGAGCAAACGGCGGTCCACGCGAGCTTCACCATTCGTAAAAGGGAGTAGTTGGTTTTTCCGGCGTGGCGGGACAAGCGCTCCAATGGCACAATCGCCTCTTTTAGCCCCAGCCAGGCCACTAAACCGCGCATGAAACGATGCTGTTCCCGAAAGTTCCGAAGCAGCAAAACCGCTTCCCGGCTGAACAGCCGAAAGTCACCCACCTCCGGAACAATGCGCTTGTCTACCATCGTCTGCATGAACCAGTAAAACCCGCGGGCGGTCATCCGCTTAAAAAGAGTGTCACCCTCGCGACGGACCCTCTGGGCGGAGACTACGTCGTATCCTTCATGGAAAAGATCCAGCATGGAGGGCAGGAGATCAGGCGGGTCTTGCAGATCGGCGTCCATTACCACCACGGCGTCCCCTTCAGCGAAGTCCAGGCCGGATGTGATTGCGGCTTGATGCCCGAAATTGCGCGAGAACGCCAGGACCTTGATTCGCTGATCAGCCGAGGCAAATCGTCGCAGGACCTCTCTGCTGCCATCACGGCTTCCGTCGTCAATGAACAACAATTCGTAATCCAGTTCCAATGGATCCAGAGTCCGACGCAACACGGTAATCAACTCGGGAAGGCTCAACGCTTCATTGTAAGCAGGAATGACTACAGACAGCAGCATTCACCTCACCACCCTTGGCGCGAAAAAGTGCTGCAAAGATCTAAAAAAAGAAATCGTCATTCGTCGCATGTAAGGGATACCTTAGCACCGAAAAAAGTAACCAAAAATGGGTATCAGAAAACCTCCGGTCGAGTAACCGGACGCTTGCAAGGATTAGTTTTTGCTCCCTCCGATTTTCAACTTCCCGTGGGGATGGTACGTCAATTGAATCGATGCCGTGAAGTCAGTCGTGCGGTTCCCCAGGGAAAGAATGGGAAAGTTCCACCACTCATATTGCAAGAGACTGGACAACGACATATCTCCACGGAAGCTCCATTCCGAGCGGAAGAACACGTCGCGTAGATTCCCGCCTCCCACAAACTGGCTGTCGGCAATATTGCTGCGATATCCCACCTGCATCGTCTTGTCTGATGCGAACCAGTACGTACTCTGTGCGCGGTAGGATATTCCTTGCCGGCCTACGGTGGCGTTGCCCATGATGTTTCCCTGGTTGGTGTAGCCATCCAAATAACGGGTATTCCAGTAAAAGAACCCGCCGCCAGTGGGCTGAAGAAGGCCGGGTAAGTTTGTGTATGCGGCCTCCACCCGCAAATCGAGGTGCGGCAGTCCGGGGAACTTGCTGAGATAAAGCCCGGGATTATGGGCGGCGCGCCGCGGATATCCAATCGGAGAGATTTCGTCTTCGACAAAAGACTCGTCATACAGAGTCAGCCATTTTCTCAATCCGGGGATCTTGTAGCTGAAGTCCGCGGTGGAGCGCCGATCTCCAGGATCTTTCCCGCGGCCCTGAGCGTTGGTGGATGAGAAAAGGGAGAGCTTGATCGTCCCGAGGGTAACAGGGAAGTCCGGGCCGCCAAACACACCGGTCCGGCCGACACCGAATTCAAAATTGGGCGTTGGTTTGAAGCTAATCTTGAATCCGTTCACCAGAGGCTGGCGGGAAAGCGTTCGACCCAGCGTAAACACGGTATTGAGCGTCACGTCCTGAGTGGCGACAAAATGGTGGCCCGTCATCTTACCCACCCAGAACTCCGTGCGATATGGCCCCAGGTACTTGAAGATGCTGCCGAGTTGCTTGGGCGTGGTCTGACTCACGCGAAACATGTAGATAGGTTCGGCGTTGTTGCTCCAGAGAAAAGAGTCCTGAGTGGGACCGAGCCAAAGGCTCTGTTTCCCGAATGACGCCTGCCAACCCCTGATGTTGAGCGTCACATAGCTGTCCAGCAGACGAAACTGGTTGAAGGCGTGTATGGGGAAAGCCGGGACGGCGATTGGTTTCTGGTCCGCGACTTCAATAGCGTTCTGCGCTGCCTGAGAAAGACCGGGCGCCGATGGCGCATGGTCAAATTCACCACTCACATAAAAGCCGAGCGGCCCGGCGTTGCCGCTGGAAGAAAACCCCGTCAGCCAGTTGGCGCCCTTTTGATAGGGACGGCCATAGTCGTTCACGATTGTCTGGCCAAAGTGATAGCCGTCCGTCAACGGCGTTCCGGAGATTCCTGTGACTCTCGCGTAGAGCGAATCAATCTGCGCGGAGTTTTCATCCGCGCCATTCAACTCAACCGCGAACTCTTTAGCGAGCGCGTCGTACAGGCGCGAGGCCTCGCCTTCCTCAAGATCGGCGGTCCCGTCCTGGGCTTCCTCGAGCAAACGGGCACATTCCGTCCGCGTCCACGGTCGCATGCCCTGGAAGCCGGAGGTGACAACTCCTAAAGCACCCAGCCGTTCAAAAGCCGGGTACACCCAGCTGTCGACGGGAACATAGGCCGATGCCCGCGAGTCAGTCGGCGCATTCTCCGGCGTATCCTGATGAAAAGTACCCCAGCCCCCGCCGGCCAGAGTGCGGTCATGATGCGCCGCGTAAACCTGTCGTCCAATCATCCACCCCATTGCGCTGCCCACGACCACGTCGCTGGGAAAATGGTTTCTCCCGTAGACCCGGGACAAGCTCACACCCGTGGCCAGACCGTAACTGAGGACCTGCGTGGCCACGCCGGGATACTCATGGGCCACAATGCTGGCGATCGACCAGGTGATCATCGCGTGTGCGGAAGGGAACGAGGAACTTGTCATGCTGCTGCTATTCCAGAACCGGCCTTGCCCGGCGCCGTCCGTCGGACGTTCCCGCTGTGTGACCAGTTTGAGCGCCTCCACCACGATAAAGCTGTTGATCGCCGCTTCGCCGGAAAGGATTCCCGTCTCTCTCTGGTGATCGTCTGAATGCAGCTTTCCCAGGAAATAAAGACTCCCAGCTCCTCCCATGGCTACTGCCAGCCCTGCATTGGAAATGGTGCTGGCATGCTTGCTCAACGTTCCTGTAGGTGATATCCGAGACGAAAGCTCTGCGTCAGCGTTGATGAGTCCGGCGGTCAGGCCGATCATGGGCACAAGCCACTTCATGTCCTGGATTCGAGCTCTAAAAGGACTGGTCCAGATTGCTTTTTGATCGCGGCCCAGGTTCTTAAGAAATGCTCCTGGAGCCACGCTCGCTTCGCTGTAGCCGTCATCCTGGTTCCTGGGTTGAGTAGTCTTGGGAGGAGTAGGAGTAGGATCCTGGGTCCCGGAATTCTGGGCCCTCGCGCCCGGCATGCAACTCGCGGCGCACACCAGGCAACAAAACATAAGGCGCCAAAATGACGTTGGGATGAGCTTTAACAATTGTTGAATCAATGCGTTTTCTCCGTAAAACTTTATGACCATGTCTTTTTGACAAATGGAATTATACGTTTTCAGTGCGACAGGCCCTAACCGGAGGCGCCCATGACCGTAGACAACAACAGAAAAAAAAGTGCTTCCCCGAATTTGTAGAACCAGATCGCTAAGTTCAATGAAGTTTTATACGATTTTGGCTAAATTGGTTTGTGTTTATTCTGTTAACTCGCTTGACACCCCGCCTGCCAACCCAATATTATGGTGCGACATCCAGCGTATGCACTGGAGATGCAGCAGTAACCCCGGGCTGTCCCCCGAAACAGCTTTCGAGTAGTTTTTACCGGAGTAAGAGAAACCAGGGAACGCCGAAGTCACGAGGGAAATGTAAGTGACGGGGCGAAGCTTTGCAAACTTCTTACGCTGGCGATGAACCGGACCGGAATTTCCTGTCTCTCCGCTGACCGTCATCGTCGCCGGTGTTCACTTCCCGCACCGCAACTTGGTCCGGTTGGAAGGGTTCTAGAATTGAATTGCGCGCCTCAATCATCATTTTGGTTTAGTCAGGCCCGGTAAACATCATGCGTCAGCATATTCCGTCATCCAAAACTATTTTCCGCATATTCGCAGTAACGCGCCTGGCCTGCTGCAGTTTGCTTCTCCTGTCCACTTCTGCTCTTTGGGGGCAGGGATCGGCTGAAGTTTCAGCGGCTGGCGCGCCGGCCAAAACGGGCGGCTCCCTGTTTGTCGATGCGCGGGAGTACACCATCTCGCCCGACGACGTTCTGGACGTTTACATCATGGACGTTCCTGAACTGTCCCGGACCTACCGTGTAAACCAGTCGGGCCTGCTCGTGTTTCCTCTCCTGCCAAGACCGTTACACGCTGCCGGGCTCACGCTGGATGGATTCGCCGCGGTGCTGACCACTGAGCTGAAGTCCAGTGGGACGATCAGCGATCCGCATGTCAGCGTCAGTGTCAAAGAGTCCCGGCTGCACTCCGTCTCAATTACCGGGGCGGTCAAGAACCCGCAGATTTATCCGTTACTGGCTCCCAGCAAGCTCCTGTCTGTGCTCACACTGGCGGGTGGCGTGAGTGACGACGCCGGAAGCATCCTGAAAGTAACACGCGGCGCTCTCGGGAATTTACCGGCTGTCGGAGCAAACCCGGCAACCCTCCAGGGCGACGGTTCGCAAACCGTCACGATTAACCTGAACGAACTGATCAACTCCGGTAATTCCAGCCTGAACATCGACGTTTTCCCGGGAGACTGGATCAATGTGCCCCGGGCCGGCGTTATTTATGTGGTGGGCGCGGTCAACCGTCCCGGTGGGTATGTGCTGAATACCGCGAGAGAGCATCTGTCTGTGCTGCAACTGGTTGCCCTTGCCGAAGACCTCAAGCCAACTGCCAAGCGCGAACACGCAATGATCATTCGCCGGCAGGCGGTGACGGGCGCGGAACGGCAGGAGATTAAGCTCGATCTGAAAAAGATTCTGGCAGGAAAGGACCCGGACGTAGCTTTGGAGGGCAATGACATTTTGTTTGTGCCCGAGAGCGCCGGCAAGAAGGCCCTGCGGCGCGGGGCAGAAGCTGCGATTCAAATTGCCACGGGGGTAGCGCTCTTTCACCTATAGAACCAGCACCTATAGAACCAGACTATTATGAACAATCGTATACCGCCGGAAGACCAGCAGATCATTCCCTTCGACCCTGCGTCGCCTGAAATATGGCAGCACGACCGGCCTGGGCACTCCTTCATGCAGCCCGAAGAGCGCGACGGCTCGGGTTCCCTGGCGGCGTACTGGCAGGTGTTACTCCGTCGCCGCTGGACTGTGCTGGCGATCGTGGTGGTGGTCACCACGCTGGTGGCCCTTTCTTCCTTTAAGACCAAGCCTGTTTACAAGACCACCGCGCGAATTGAAGTCGATCCGGACACTCCGCAAGTCCAAATGTTGAACGAAGTTTATCAACAGGGCCAGGGCGACCAGGATTTTCTGCGCACCCAGATCCAGATTCTACAAACGGACAACCTGGCCTGGCGTACGGTTGAGCAACTCGGTCTGGCCCAGAACCCGGCATTTGTCGGGAAAGTCGATCCCAATGCCGTCAACTCGGACATAAGGAAAGTGCAACTGGTCAGGATGTTCAAGGGCGCTCTCAGCGTTGAGATGATCCCGGGCAGCCGCATCGTCGTGGTCGGATATGAGAGTACCGACCCGCAATTGGCTGCGCGCATCACAAATGCGCTGGTGGAAAACTACACCGACTACAACTTTCGCCAAAAATACGACGCCACACGCCAGGCTGCGGGCCGCATGGAACAGCAACTCGATGAACTCAAGGCCAAAGTCGAGAACTCCCAGCGCGAGCTGCAGGAGTATCAGCGAAAACATGCGATTGTCGAACTCGGCGACAAGCAAAATGTAATTGAACAGCGTCTCGGCCAGCTCAGTACCGACCTGACCCAGGCGCAGAACGAGCGGATCGAGAAAGAGTCCCTGTATAACCAGGTGAAATCGAACCCGGAGCGCGTGGCCGGTCTCACCCATGATGAAAGCTTGCAGCGCCTGCAGGACAAACTTTCTGAGTTTCGCAGCCAATATGTGGATGCAGCCAGCCAATATGGCCCGAACTACCCCAAGGTCCTCCGGCTCAACAAGGACATCGCGGAAATCGAATCGCAGATCACGGCGGCGCGCCTGAGTGCTGTGGAACGCTACAACAATGTCTTTGTCGCGGCCAAGAACCGAGAGCAGCTTCTTGCCGGGGCAGTCGCGCAGCAGAAAGAAGAGCTGGGAGACTTCAACAAGCTGCTGGTCGAGCACAATATTCTGAAGGGCGAATTTGAAACCAACCAGCAGCTTTACCAGAAGTTGCTGGAACATCTGAAGGACGCCACCGTAGCCGCCGGTTTGCGCTCCACAAATATCCATGTGGTTGATCCGGCGCTCCCGCCCCTGGGCCCCATACGTCCCCGGACCTCGCTCAATATCATGATTGGCTTTTTGGTGGGACTCATCCTGGGCGCCATGATCGCCTTTGTACAGGAAGCGCTGGACAGTTCCTTGAAGACTCCCGAAGACGTGGAAGCGCTGATCTCCGCTCCGGCGCTGGCCCAAATACCTGCCAGGACTGAAGCCAAAGGGCGCGTCCCGTATGGGAGCAACGCCAGGCATCTCGAAGCAAACGGCAAAACCAACGGCAACGGCGCCGCGTCCAGCATCGCTCTGCTGCAGACCACCCCGTCGGCTTTGTCGGAAGCGTATCGGGCCTTGCGCACGTCAGTACTTTTGTCGGTGGCCTCTCATGCGCCCCAGTCTGTGCTTGTCGCCAGCGCGAGTGCCGGCGAAGGCAAGACCAGCACCGCGGTCAATCTGGCACTGGCGCTGGCCCAGGTGGGCAGCTCGGTATTGCTGGTGGATTGCGATCTGCGCCGCCCTTGCGTTGCGCGTCTTCTGGAAATTGATAACCAGCGCGGCATGAGCACCTACTTGACGGGCAACGACAAAATCGAGGATGTGATTCAGCAGTATGCACCGCAACCCAATCTCTGGGTGGCGCCCTCAGGTCCTACGCCGCCCAATCCGGCAGAGCTGGTTTCCTCGGAGCCCATGGAAGCCATGCTGCGCAACCTGCGCGGCCGATTCAAGCACATCATCATCGATTCGCCGCCTCTGCTGGTGGTCACCGATGCCACGATCCTCTCAACACTGGTCGAAGGAGTTGTCCTGGTGGTCGAAAGCGGGACCACGCCAAAAAAGTTTGTCCTGCGTGCCCGTAGGATACTGGATAGCGCCAACGCCCGTCTCCTTGGGGTGGTCTTGAACAAGGTCCGTTTGCATCACGATGGCTATTACGGCGCTTACAATCGCGGCTATTACAATTACAGTTCGAAAGAGTCCGAGTAGCCCGCTCCCGGTTTGTCGAATCTTTCCCCATGCTGAAAGTTTCTCTCCGCTCCCGCGCCCTGGCGGCCGCATTTCTGGCCCTGGTGATTGCAGCGGGCTTGCTTCTGATCGCGCAGGCCGCAAGGCTCGCGGCTGCCGCCGAGTGGACAGCCAGCGACGACCCCGAACGAGTCACCCAGGCGCTGCGCCTGGACCCGCAAAACGCCCTCGTCCACAACCGGCTCGGTTTTCTCCTTCTCCGGCAAGCCTCCGACGCCTCCGCGGCCCTACCCCACCTTCGCCGCGCCACCGAACTCAATCCGCGCGTCGCCGTCTATTGGATTGACCTCGGGAATGGCTGTGAATTGGCCGGCCAGCTCGACTGTGCTCGCGCTTCCTACGAAAGGGCCGTAGCGCTCGCTCCTCTGCGTCCGGACTTTACCTGGGACCTGGCCAACTACTACTTGCGCGCGGGCGAAGACCCCAAAGCGCTCGAGGGCTTCGCCCAATATCTTCGCTTTGTGCCGGAATCACGCGATCGGACGTTCAGCCTGTTGTATCGCGGCATCCACGATCCGGACCTGGTGTGGCGGAAGGTGGTCCGCACTTCCGGCGACGACGAAACAGAACTCTACTATCTGACCTTCCTCAGGAAACAGACCCCCCCAGTGGCCACTGGACCGTTCTGGAATGAATTGATTGCCGAAAGAAAGGCATTGCCGCTGGACTCTGCCCTGCGGTATCTGGACCAGCTTCTGGAAGGCCACGAGTATGCTGAAGCCCAGCACGCATGGTCAGGCTTGCAGGCGGCCGGGGCCGTTACTGCCAGGCCCGCGAACGGCAATCTGATTTTCAACAGCAACTTCGAGCAAAAGCCGCTGAATGGCGGCTTCGACTGGCGCTTTAAGCAACAGGCCTTCCTGGACATGGAGTTCATGCAGAGCGGCTCTTGTAAGGAGGGCCACTGTCTCTATCTCAATTTTGCCGTTCCTCAGAATTCTGAATACGAGCCGGTCTATCAAATCGTGCCGGTCAAGCCCGGCCATTCATACTCCCTGTCAGCTTTCATGCGGTCACAAGACATCAAGTCAGATAGCGGCCCGCGTCTGCGGGTGGTTGATCCCGAGTGTCTAACTTGTCTGGACGTAATGACGCCTCCCGTGTTGGAAACCACGCCCTGGCACAAAGTGGAACTGACGTTTGCCACGGGACCGAAGACTCAGGCCGTCAAGATTTCCGTGTGGCGGCCACGCAGCCGCGTATTCCCCATGGAGATCAGCGGAGAATTCTGGCTGGACTCCGTATCTCTCACGCCGGCCGGGGAGGGGGTTGTCCCGTCGCCATGAGGCTGGGAGCGCTGACAACTGCGTCTGGGTCATCGCCATCGCCGTCGCCGTCGCCATCTGGTGCCCGTGCGGCTTCGCAGGTGGACCTGGGTCTGGATGATTGGTCTTCCCGCTGGTTTTCCGCCGCGCGCGCCTGCCTGGTCTGCTTGCTTCTGGCGGCGCCGCTGGCATTTGGCGCGGTCGCGCCCTGGGCGTGGGCCGCAGTCATTGGCCTGGTTGTGCTGGCGCTGTTTTGCTGGGCTGCGGGTTGCGTCCGCGTGCACACCATTGCCGTGGCCTGGACGCCACTCTACGTGCCGGCACTGCTGTTTCTGGTATTGGCGGCAGGCCAGTTGCTCAGCGGACACACGGCCGATCCCATCGGCACGCGCGATTCCATCCTATTGTACGGCGCGTATGTCCTTCTCTTCGGTCTCGCTACCACGCTGTCCGCCACTACGCAGCGGCACTGGAGTTCCCTGGCCAAGATTGTTACCGGCTACACCTTGCTGCTTTCGCTGTTCGCCATTCTGCAATTCTTCGCCAGTCCGGGCAGGATCTATTGGTCCGTGGTCCCGCGTTGGGGCGGATACATCTTTGGTCCCTATGTAAACCACAATCACTATGCCGGATTGATGGAGATGCTGGTGGCCCTGACCGCCACTTTCTGGCTGGGCCGCCGGCGCCGTGATCTCTGGAATTGGCTGGCCGGTTTTGCCACGCTGATTGCGCTGGCGTCCGTGGCGCTCTCCGGCTCGCGCGCCGGTGTTGCTTCGGTCCTGGTTGAAATGCTGCTGCTGGGGGCCGTTGCCTTGTTGGCCCAGCGCCGCGGACAATTGGATAGTCCGGTCCCCGCGCTCGCCCTGGCCTTGTTGTGTGCGACTCTCATCGCCGCTTGGCTGAGCCCGCCGGAAACCACGGAGCGCTTTCGCCCCGCCGCCAATGCCCACGACGCCAGCTTTTCTGACCGGGTTTCCATGGCGGCTGACAGCCTGCGGATTTTTCGCGCGCATCCTTTTACCGGCGTTGGCCTGGGAGGATTCGAGACTGCGTATCCGCCGTTTCAGAGCGTGGCCGATGACAAGCGCGTGGACCATGCCCACAATGATTATGCCGAAGCCCTGGCAGAGACCGGGACCGCAGGCGGCATTTTGGTCTTTGCGGCCCTGGCGCTCTTCCTGGTCCAGGCCCGCAGGAACTTCCGCGCCAGCCTGAAGCCGGCCAGCGATACCATTGCCTGGCTGCGTCTGGGCGCCACCATCGGCTGCCTGGGGCTGCTGGTCCACAGCTATTTCGATTTCAATTTGCATATACCGGCGAATGCCGCGTGGCTCACGGTGTGCGCGGCACTGGCGGTAGCCCCCATTCGACCCTTGTCATTCCGAACGGAGTGAGGAATCTGCTTTCTTTTGAGGCTGGGAGAATGTTTGCC
>PLJN01000111.1 GCA_003140235.1 Acidobacteriaceae bacterium | reverse complement strand
GCCGCGCTCAGGTTCGACATGGCCGCCGCGAGAATGGCCGCGATCAGCAGGCCGGAGATGCCGTGCGGCATGTGGTCCACGATGAACGTTGGAAAAATCCTGTCCGGGGAAGTGAACGGCGTGGTTGGCGGATACATCCGGTAAAAAACCCACAACCCCGCGCCCACCAGCAAGAACAACGTGAACTGCGCCAGTATGACCAGGCCGCTCGACAGCAGAGCGATTTTAGAATCACGCTGGTTGCGCGCGGCCAGCAGCCGCTGCACCATCAGTTGGTCGGTGCCATGGCTGGCCGTGGTCAGGAACATGCCGCCGATGAGTCCGGCCCAGAAGGTGTACTTGTCGAAAAAATTGAATGAAAAGTTCAGCACCTGGAGCTTTCCCGCTGCCGCGGCGGTTGCGTGAATGAATGGCCATCCGCCAGGCACAAGATGCGTGAGCACGATGAAGCCCACGATCGTTCCGCCGACGTAGATGAACATCTGGATTACATCCGTCCAGATCACGGCAGCCATGCCGCCTTCGAACGTGTAGATGAGCGTGAGCGCGATCACAATGGCGATGGCCAGAATGTCATGGCGTTCGATGCCCAGCGCGATCCCCACCACAATGGAAATCGCCCATACGCGCACGCCCTCCGCGGCGGCGCGCGTCACGAGAAAGACTCCAGCCGTAAGACGATGCAGCGCGGCGCCGAAGCGGCGGTCAATCAACTCGTAGGCGGTAAACATTTCGCCGCGAAAATACTGCGGAATGAGAATCAAGCTGATGACCACCCGCCCGAGCAGGTAGCCGAAGACGACTTGAAGAAAACCGAAGTTGCCGCCGTAGGCGATACCCGGCGTGCTGATGATGGTCAGCGTGCTGGTTTCCGCCGCCACAATGGAAAGCCCAATGGCCCACCAGGGAATATTGCGGTCGGCGAGAAAATAGTCCCGCAACGACCTCTGCGATTTGCGAAACCGCAGCCCGAACAGCGTGATGCCGATCAGGTAGACAACGATAATGACGAGATCAACGGTATGCAGTCGCATGATTGAAAGCCGCCGTTAGTCGCAAGTCAGGCAGTCCACGGATTAACAATTCGAGCTGCCAGGTCCGCAAAGTGCGCTGTGTTTCCAGTGGCCAGCGTCGCATTGTGTGTGAGCACGATACCAGCGATCATGGTGTCGCGCAATGCAACGGGACGGCCTTTTCTGTGTCGTATGGCCGTCAGATCGGCGGCCCGTTGCGCGGCTGCGGCATCAAAAGAGGCAATGCGGTGGTTGATCTTGCTGAAGATTTCTTCCAGGGCCGTGGTCAATGTGGTCTTTCGTTTCCCCGCAGGCATGATCTGCAGTCCGAACCGGATTTCAAAGATAGTTACTGACGTTGTCCAGATCGAAGTGCGAGGCTGTTGGTCGAGCCATGCGACAACGCTTGCATCCGGAATACGGCGAGTCAGCGCGGAAAGAACATTGGTATCCAGGATGATCATTTCTCAAACACGACTGGCTTGATCTCGTGTCCTCGAAGTTCAGGAATATCAAAATCCACGCCGCCCTTCGCGAATAGAGATGCGATCTCTGTACCTAATCCGCCTGCTGGCGCGTCCTCATCTTCATGGAGCGCATTGCGCAGGATGTCTCGTACCTCCGCTTCCATGCTGTGTCCGTTTCTTCTGGCACGGCGCTGGAGTTTCGTTTTGACAGTTTGATCAATATTGCGGACAACAAATTGGGCCATGCGCTTGCTCCCTTCATGATCGCTATCATGATATCATAATGGAAAAGTGCTGTAAGTGAAACGAAGTTGTGGGAAGATGGTGACATGCCGCTGTACTTGGGAATTGACGCCGGAGGCACCAAGACCGATTGTGCCGTCAGCAATGGAGCTGAGCTGATCGGTCAGGCTGCCGGCGAGAGTTGCAAACTGGCGAACGTGGGCCGCGAAGACTCGCGCAAAAATCTGCAGGAGACGATTCTGGCTGCTTGCCAGATGGGGAACGTGTCTCCGCAAGCGGTGCAGCATGTTTGCATCGGCATGTCGGGCGCATCGAACGAAGAGTCCGTGGAATGGGCGCGGCAGACCATACAGGAAGTTGTTTCCGGACAGATTTACGTTGTGGGAGACCACGTAATCGCTCATCGCACCGCCTTTGGGACTTCGCCCGGAGTCCTGGTCATTGCCGGCACAGGTTCCATTGCTTTCGGACGCAATCAAAACGGCGCGTCCGCGCGCGCCGGCGGATGGGGACCACTTGTTTCCGATGAAGGGTCAGGCTTCTGGATCGGCAAAGAAGCAGTCTCGGCCGCGTTGCGGGCGTATGATCTTGGGCACAGCAATGGATTGCTCTCAGCAATTGCCAAGGCGTGGAAAGTGGCGCCGGAAGAAGTTGTGCGTCTCGCGAATTCATGTTCGAGTCCCAAGCTGGCGGAGTTGGCTGTGCCCGTCACCGCAGCTGCCGAGACAGGTGACACCTCCGCGCACGAGATCACAGAGCGCGCCGGCAAAGAACTGGCTTCGCTCGCCCAAGCGGTCATCACCCGGCTGTGGCCGCAAGGAGGCAACGTGCGCGTGGCCCTGGCCGGTGGCGTTGTCCAGGGATCGTCCGTGGTGCGGCAAGCGTTCCGCCAAGCCGTTGCAGCGCACTATCCGGAAGCGGCTGTAAGTTTTGCCTACGTGCGTCCCGTGCTCGGCGCGCTGGAAATCGCCGCTCATCGCGGAGCTCCCAGATGAGTAGCTCGCCTGGAATCAGGAAGCAAAAAGTCCTGGCGCCGGACGCAGGGTTGGAACAGCTGATCCAGGACCGTTCCCATGACACACTCATCGCGGTAGCTTCCGACCGTCGTCTCACGGAAGATCTGGCGCTGGCGCTGCTCAATCGCCGCGATCTTCCGGGAAAAGTCCTGGAAGAACTGTTCAAAAACGTGGCGCTGGCCAAGCAGAAAAAAGTCCGGCTGGCGATTGTGATGCATCTGCGCACGCCTCGTCATATTTCCATTCCCATCATTCGATATCTTTATGTTTTTGAGCTGATGCAAGTCGCTCTTTTCCCGGCTGTGCCTGCCGACGTAAAGCGCATGGCGGAAGAAGCCATTATCGGCAAGCTGGCAAACATATCGTCCGGCGAACGCCATTCGCTAGCCAAGCAAAGCTCCGGACGCGTGGCTGCGGCGATGCTCCTGGACAAAGAAGAACGCATCATGCAAGCCGCGCTGGTCAATCCGCAAATGACGGAAGCCCTTCTGGCCAGAGCCTTGCGGACAGTTGAAGGCACAGAGCTGCTGGTCGCCGCCGTTTGCTGCCATGAAAAATGGTCGCGCCGGCTTGAGGTCAAGACCGCTCTGCTGACCAACAAGAACACACCGCTGCCGCAAGTCGTGCAGTTTGCCCGCGAGCTGCCGGTGAACATTCTGCGGGAAATTCTGTACAGTTCGCGGCTTGACCCGGAAGTGAAGAGTTATTTGAAGTCCGTGGTGGAGAAGCGGACCAGTGTCCTAAGATCCCGACCCCGCAGAGCTGGAGAGGGATCGCTACAGTAAATCAGACGTGGGGGAACCCAGTATGAGTCAACGAATCTTTGCGCTTTTACTTACACTCGGCCTTGCCGTTCCTGTTTTGGGGCAAACGGCCGCTGACCTGGGAACCAAGCATCGGCGGCTTAATGCTTATGAAGTGGGCCCTGACATTCTGATGACTGCCCCGTTTGCTGCCGACGGGCAGGTTTGTGAAATGGCACTTGAGCCACGCCGTTATCTGGATAGAGAGAAAACCGATCGTGAGTGAAGGCACTCTTTCGCGAGACCGTTTGCAAGAGCTTATCGACGAACTCGTTCCTGAAGCTGAGCGAGGAAAGCGTGAAGCCGACCCACTCGAGGGTTCTTCCAGTGTTTCTGGGGGCTCAACATTTTTCTTTTTCTATTACGAGAAAATCACTGTTACTCTGTACGGCTCGAATCGGCCAGCCCATTGTCGAGAACGGAGTTATCAAGGGCGTTACCCGTGGCATACGTGAAGAGATTACAATCATTAAGTGGCGCAACAGAACATGCACCGCACCCGAGCCGCTAAAGGTTGCAACACACTGAATTTCCTTAACCCACCTTATCTCTCTCAAAGTGCCTCAGTACCGCTTCCGTCTGCGATTTCGTCAAGATTGAGCTGAGCGCCGCAGCGTCAGCAGTCTGCACCGCGCGGACGCTGCCGAAGTGTTGCAGCAGTCGCTGCCGTGTGCGTTCACCAACGCCGGGGATTTCCAGCAGTTCGGATTTACGGTCACGCATCTGGCGGCGTTTGCGATGGAACGTGACGGCGAAACGGTGCGATTCGTCGCGCACCATTTGGACCAAGTGCAGCACCGGCGAGTGACGGTCGAGGACTATCGGTTCGTTTTCCTGGCCGTACACGTAAATGATCTCTTCTTTCTTCGCGATGGCCGCCAACGGCTGGTTGGTGATTTCCAAAGCTTCCAGCGCTTCAGCGGCCGCGTGAAGCTGGCCGAGTCCGCCGTCAACGAGTATCAGGCTGGGGAACGGTTTCTTCTCATCGCGCAGCCGTTTGTAGCGGCGCGTGACAACTTCGCGCATGGAAGCAAAGTCGTCCACGCCTTCTACCGTTTTCACAATGAACTTGCGGTACTCGGATTTGTTCATCTGGCCGCTTTCCCAAACCACCATGGATGCCACGGTCTCCGCTCCTTGAATGTGGGAAATGTCGAAACATTCAATGCGCTTGGGAATCTCCGGCAGTCCGAGCGCGTCCTGCAGGCCTTCCTGGACAGCTTTGGCCGCGGGTTTCATCACGCGGAAGCGCTGGTCGAAAGATTGCTTGGCATTCTGCGCGGCCAGATCGATCAACGACCGTTTCTCGCCCCGCTGCGGCACCAGTATCTCCACCTTGCTCTGGCGCTTTTCCGTGAGGAACACTTCGAGCGTGGTGCGGTCTTCAAAATCCACGGGGACAATAATGTCGCGCGGCACGTATTGCTGATCAATGTAGATTTGCTTCACCAGCGCGGAGAAAAATTCTCCTGGATTGAAACTCTCTCCCGGTTGCTGCGCCGGTAGTTCTTCCCAGAAGAATTCCCGCCGGTCGAGAATTTTGCCTCCGCGCAGATGGAAGACGTTCACCGCGAGCATCTGGTTCTCAAAGTGGTAGCCGAACACGTCCATGTCATCGCCTTCGGCTGCGGCCATACGCTGCTTTTCCTGTATCTGGTCGACGGTGGAGATCAAGTCGCGGAGCTTGGCTGCGCGCTCGTAGTGTTCCTGTTCTGCTGCCTGTTCCATGCGCGCGCGCAACGACTTCGCGAGATCAGTCTGCCGACCTTCGAGCAGAAATTGGACGTCACGCACCGCTTCCTGGTAGATCTCCGGCGTCGTCAGGTCTTCGACGCACGGTCCCAGGCAGCGCTTGATGTAGAACTGCAAACACGGCCGGGGATGATACCGCGTTAGATCAACCTTGCAGGAGGGGACGAGGAAGTGCCGGTGAATCAAGTCCACAATGCGGTACGCCAGATTGCCGGGAAAATAGGGCCCGTAATAAACGCTGCCGTCTTTTCTAAGACGCCGGGTCACGTACACGCGAGGAAAGCGTTCCCCCAGCGTGAGCTTGATGTAAGGATAAGTCTTGTCGTCGCGCAGCAGAATGTTGAAGCGCGGCTTCTTCTGTTTGATCAGGTTGTTTTCAAGCGCCAGCGCTTCCATTTCGTTGTCGACAACAATGTATTCAACGTCCACCGCCTCGCGCAGCAACGACCCGGTCTTGGCGTTGGCCTCGCCCACTCCCTCCTGAAAATACGACCGCACACGCGCGCGCAGGCTCTTGGCCTTGCCAACGTAAATCACCTGGCCCTCGGCGTTCTTGTAGAGATACACGCCGGGCTGGGCGGGGATGGTCCGGATTTTCTCGATCAAGTCCATGGTCTCTTGTGCCGGTCCGCAAGGCGGGACGATTGCGGTCCGTTACCCATCAAACTAGAATTCTAAAGGACACAATCGCTTCAGTCCTGCAAAGTGGTACCGGCGTTGCCCGCCAAAAGAAAAAGGCCCCGATTCATCGAGGCCCTTTCTTGGATTGTTCGAAACCGCAACGATCCAGAGTTACTTCGGCAACAGGCTGCAGGGAAGCGCATGGAAACCACTGAACCCGAAGTCGGAACCGACCGCAATCGGCTGGTCCGAAGTCACACGGACGGTGATTACCACGTTAGTAACGCCGTCGAATCCCTGCTGCGGAGGGCCGGTCGCAGGCGTGAACCAGTTGGTGTTTGACGTGGCAGCGGCCGCAAGGGGTACGGTGCTGTTTCCGCTTTGCCCCGGATAGGCTGAGGGCGGATTCGTTCCGGGAATGGTTATTCCAGTCAGGTTGTTGCCAGAGTTATCCAGGAGATTCACAGCGACGTTGGCAGTCGTTGAGCTCCCGTTGAAGACATAGAGATCGGCCCTGGGACTACCGGACGCGTTGGGATAACTCGCCGGCGTGCAGACCCAGACGAACGGCGGTCCACCTGAAGACGAAGGGCCAGGAGGTCCCTGAGGTCCTTGCGCGCCCTGCGCCCCTGTTGCGCCTTGGAGACCCTGGGGGCCTTGTGGTCCGGGCGGGCCAGTCGGCCCCACCAGACCTAGCGCCAGCGAGAACGTGTGCTCAGCGTCGTCACGGTCGCCGCCCCATTTGACCTCCAGAAGAAACGAGCCGGTGGGAACGGGTGAAGGCAGACCGGCGGTAAGGACACCAGTGTGCGCAGAATTGTTGACGGTGGAAGTCAGCACGCTGAGCGGAGAGCCCGCCAGCTGGACTTTAGGCGCCGCCAGATGGTTGATCGAGTCGAGATTTTCAACTCCGATGGTGAGTGTTTTGGCGACGTAGTCGGTTTGTACCTGCGTCACTTTGATACGCGGGTCTGCTTTGTGGTCCTTGTCTTCGTCGTTGGCTCTTGCCGGATACGAGACCGAAAGCAGGAAGAGGACGGTAGCGGCCAGCACAGCCGCCTTGCGGTTGCCAGTGCACAATGGATGCATGATGTTTCTCCTTTCCTTAGGTGCCTGTCCGCTGCCTCCTTTCCGCGAAGAGCAAACAGGAAGAGCAACAGAAGGACACCTTGAGGGCGAGATTATAGGTGAAGTTTGGTGAGCGCTCAAAGTACCGAAAGGACAAGCATTTCCGAGCATATGATGTGGCGCGCCCAAAGGGTATTTACCCGCCAGTGCGACGCTCGTATAAGACGGTCTGTCCCACAGTGGGAATAAAAAGCGCTAAAAGTGCCAATTGCGGAAGCGTCCTAAGGTTGTTGTTGACATCTGCGCCCGGCAATCCAAACTAAGCAATGGGAGCGAGTCCTCCCCAAGATCATCAGAAGGCCCCGGAGTTCCGGTTCCTTTGTAAGTTCAACATTCGGTATTTGTAAGTCATCAGCCTCGAAATACCGGATGCTACTCCGTGGCTTCGGCACGATTGCGTGAGTGGCGATGTACAGGACCCGCTACCTGCAAAATTTACTTTAGGAGAGAAAAAAAATGCATTCCCTTTGGCATAACCGAAACAGGTATAGCTGCCTGGGTTTGACGGCAGCCTTGGTTGTCTTTCTGTCACTCAATGCCAGTGCCCAGGATTGGCCCCAGTGGGCGCTGAACCCCCAACATACAGAATTCCTGCGCGAAACTACAGCTCAGCCCTTGAACCGAAATCTGGTCAACCTGATTTACGATTTCAATACTGCGGCGGAGAAAGCCGACCCCAATGCCGGGGGTACCTTGCTGGTGCACTATCAGGTGCCGCTGATTGACGATCAAGACGTGTTTATCGAGTCCAAGGACGGCACCTACAGCAACGACACCTACAGCACGCAGAAATGGCACCAGAACAAGTACACCTGGCGCGACAACCACTTTGTGAAAGTTTGGACCTTCGATACCGACTGGTTTGCCCCAGGCTCTTCGAACGACTTCTGGGAGCCGGTCTATCACGCAGTACTGGCCAATGATTTTCTCTACGACCCGGGCCAGGGCGGGACAATTTTCAAAATCGACAAGAGGAACGGCTCGGTGGTGAAGCGCATCAATCCGTTCGGTACCACGATAGACCCCAACACCTACACTGCGTCACCACTCAGCACGGACGGTGAAGGCAACGTCTACTACAACGTCGTCAAGATTTCCACGCCGCCCACGGTGAGTTTCTTCACCAACGATGTGGTTGATTCCTGGCTGGTCAAGGTGGGGCCTGATGATTCCATCAAAATGGTGAGCTATACCAAGTTGCTGTCGCAGGCAGATATTAAGGGTGAAAAGGTGCCGGCGGGCAATGGGCAGTGCAAGCTCTCCTTCACCCCCGACCTGTTGCCCTGGCCGCCAAGTCCCAACGCCAAGCCCAATACCACTACTTGTGGCACGCAACGCGCGGCCCTGAACATCGCTCCCGCAATTGCGCCGGATGGCACCATCTACACGGTCAGCAAAGCGCATTTCGCGACCCGATACAACTACCTGATTGCAGTGAATCCCAACCTGACAGGAAAATGGGCAGCTTCCATGCGCGGCCGCCTGCATGACGGCTGCGGCGTGAGCTTCCCCATCGGCAACCCCGGTGGCGCCAACGCCAACGGCGGATGCAGGGCCGGCGCGCATTTCGGCGTCGATCCCGCCACCAATGAACCGCCGCCGGGCCGCGTGCTGGATGATTCTTCCGCAACGCCGACCATCGCGCCTGACGGCAGTATTTTCTTCGGCGCTTACACTCTCTATAACTTCGCGCAGGGACACATGCTGCATTTCAGCGCCGATGGAGATTTCCTTAACTCCTTCAACTTCGGCTGGGACAACACACCGGGCATCTATCCGCACGATGATACCTACTCAGTGATTTTCAAAAACAATCACTACGGCGGGGCGGGATTCGGAGACTATTGTTCCGATCCGAACTGGTGCCCGGACCGTTCGAACCCCAACGCGTCGTTCCTGGGGCCGGAACAATACTTTGTTTCCCAGTTCGATCCCCACCTGAACATCGAGTGGAGCTTCCAGAACACGAACACGCAAAGCTGCACCCGGAATCCTGACGGCTCGTTGACTTGCGTTTCCGACCATCCCAATGGTTTCGAGTGGTGCGTGAATGCGGCCGTCGTGGATGCTAACGGCACCGTGTACGCCAACAGCGAGGACGGCAACCTGTATGCGATTGGACAGGGAGGTGTCCTCGTACAACGCATCTTCCAGCAACTGGCCCTCGGCGCCGCTTATACGCCGGCCTCGATGGATTCCAGGGGGAGGATCTATTCTCAGAATGACGGTCAGCTGTTCATCGTAGGCAGGTAGGAACTGTCCGAAAAAACAAAGTGCAGGGCCTTGCGCCCTGCACTTTTTCTTGATGGAACATGACACAATCAGAGCCACCACTTGACCGCTGAGAAGTCAATGTCCGACTTGAGCGACTGAAGCTGCAGCTTATGTTTTTGGACTAGCTGGTCAGTCGCCTTTAGCAAATTGTAGGGAGTTGATGGTGTAAGGGTCCGCACCCACATCCATAATTGCACTTTTGAAACATTATTCTTGCTCTTGCCATCGGCGATCTGTGCAGCAATGAAGTCTCTTACGGCCTCCTTGCCACAAATGGACTCCGCGACCCGTTTTGATACGATCATGGCCTCACGATTGTAAGGAATACCCCATGGTTTAGCGTCTGTCTGCGGATCGAACGAGAGCAGTTTGTTAAGTAGAAGAGTGTTGGCGGTGTAGATTTTTGGCGCGATCCCCCATTGCACAAAATGCTGCAACTCGTGCGCCAAGATTATTGCAAAAGAGATTTCTTCTTGCGCATACTTGGTTCCAGGTATGTAAATCAGGTTATCGAAAGCAAACTTTCCACCCGCGTCACGAAAATACTGGCGTACATGATATGGCCACGTCCCACTCCCAATGATCGGGGTATGAATGCCCGTGAACTGACCAAATTGCTGTCGTAACTCCTCAGGGTTCTCATTGTCAAAATAGCAGAGCAACTTGAGAGGAGGAAGCTTGGGGAACTGTTTCAGCACTTTGTTACACCACGGTCTCAGCTTTGCCCGGAGATCGGGCGATGCGAACTCGAAGTGCGGAGCAAACTTGTGAAGGCTAGTCACAATGACGCCTGGCCAGTGCTCGGATCAATGCCTTTGCTTGCGAAACGGGGCCACTCCGCGCCATCCAAGCTAACGATACCTTGCCATGGATACGTGGTACTCGTTTGCATTTTCTCTCGCAAATATCTGTTGATTCGAGTCTGGTATCCCTTGCCTTGTCCTCTAACCCACGCGAGAACGTCAGCATCAATCCGAATCGTCAGCGACTTCTTGATGGGCCGGTAGAATTTTCCGACGATGAACTTCTCATCACCCCTCAGCTCTGGAATATCGCTGAAATCGATGTCTTTGTCCTTCATATTTTTGAGATTGCGAATCTCTTTAGCCTGACTTTTTGTGAGCTTCATAGATATTCCTCTCGTGCGCATTCACCCTTCGTGCTGAAATGATTCGGATCACATCTTCTCCGTCCTCCTCTTCCCAGAAGATGTAGGCCACCATCAACACGATGCCATTGATCATCCCAAACGTTTGCCACCTCTCTTCACCGTCGACAAGACGATCCTGATAACTCAGCGCATGAGGATCGTCGAAAACCAGCACGGCTGTCTCAAAGCTGGTTTTATGTTTTGCGAGATTTTGGCGATTTTTCGCCTCATCCCACTCAAAACACATTTTATGTAGTTACCATAACGTAACTACATTATACCATGCTGGGCGCACGAAAAAATCCGGGGCCACGAAGGCCCCGGACTCAAGAGCGAACAAACACTTCGTTACTGTACGTTTAACGCCGTGTCATCAATCACGAATGACGTTTGCCGGCTGCTGTTTTCCTGGCCCAGGAAGCGAATCTGGACCGTCTCGCCCTTGAAAGCCAGCACGCTGAACGAGTGTTGCTGGTAGCCGGTAGCGTGGTTCAGGTTGGAGAACGTTCCCAGCGTTGCCAGCACGGTGCCAGAGGTATTCAGCACCTGGACTTGCAACGTGTCATTCGCGAGTGTGGTGGTGGTTTCCGCGGTGTCGATGTGCAGCCAGAAGCTCAACGTCGCGGTGGTTGCGGTTGCGGGAATCGTGACCGTCTGGGTGGCGGAATCGGTGTGGGTCCTGCCGTAGCCATCGAGCCAGGCGTCCCAGGCGCCGCTGTGCGGGGGCTGTGACGACGAGTTGTTGATGACCGCCGGAGTCAGGGTCCACGGAGCGGTGCTGGTTCCGTTTTCAAATCCGGGATTACCCAGGAGTTGCTGAGGCGCTGCCGAACTCACCGTGAGGATGATGTTGGTGGCGTGGGCCAGACTGCCCGACGTGCCGGTGATCGTTACCGTAGCTGTTCCTGTGGTTGCGGTAGCGCTCGCGGTGAGCGTCAGCGTGCTCGTGGTGGTGGTGCTGGCAGGATTAAACGTTGCCGTAACTCCCATAGGCAGTCCGGAAGCCGAGAGGGCCACACTGCCGTTGAAGCCGTTGATTGGCGTAACGGTGATGGTGCTGTTCCCGCTGTTGCCCTG
>PLJN01000121.1 GCA_003140235.1 Acidobacteriaceae bacterium | reverse complement strand
TACCAGTTGGCGATTTTGAATCCAAAGGTGATGGGCTCGGCGTGGATACCGTGGGTCCGTCCGATGGCCGGCGTGCGTTTGAACTCGCGCGCGCGACGCGCCAGCACGTCTCGCAGACGGGCCAGACCTTGCAGGATGATTTCGGAAGCTTCTTTGATTTGCAAAGCCTGCGCGGTGTCCACTACGTCATTCGACGTGAGACCGTAGTGCAGCCATCGAGACTCCGGGCCGATTTTTTCAGCGACCGCCGTGGTGAAGGCGATCACGTCATGCTTGACCTCGGCTTCGACCTCGTGGATGCGTTGCAAGTCAAAGTTCCCGCGCTCGGCAATGGCTTTAGCGGCTTTTCTGGGCACAATGCCGGCCTGCGCCAGGGTAAGGCTCGCGGCGACCTCCACACGCAGCCAGCAGCGAAACTTGTTTTCATCACTCCAGATCCGGCCCATTTCCGGACGGGTGTAACGAGGGATCAAAGATGCTCCTTAAGGCTTTCGATAGATTGGCGGACAGACGATGATAAACGCTGGCTGGTCATTCTGAAAGCGGGGCCTTCAGAATGACCAGAGGCGGCTGACTCTGAAAAGCAAAACAAGAGTATCGTGCCGCGATAAAATATAGGAAAGGGGTGATACCGAAAACTGTTGAATCAAGCTGAATACATGGCGCTGGCGGAGTTCCGTTATCAACTGCGGAAGTTCCTACGCCACATGGAAGAAAAATCCAGAGGCGAAGGACTTAACCCCCAGCAATATCAATTCTTACTGGCCATCAAAGGCCTGCCCCGGCCGCAGGCGCCAACCGTTAGTGCGTTGGCGGAGAGAATGCAACTGAACCATAACAGTACGGTTGAACTGGCTGACCGTTGTGAACGGCGTGGACTCGTGAGCAGGCTGCGCACGGGGTCTGACCGCCGGCACGTTACGCTCTTTATCACGGCGGAAGGCGACGTCCTGCTGCAAAAACTCGCCACTGCGGCACGGCAGGAGCTTCGTAGTATANNTAGTATTGGGCCCGTACTCGTTGAGTCAGTCTTGGGCCTTATTCAGGACCAGAAAGCAAGGAAGCCAGGCGCCGCGGAGAGCAAGAAAAAAGCAGGAGGGAAGAAAGCAGGCCCATGAGAGGGCTAGTCGTTGGGGACTCCAAATAGCGCCGCCATTTCTTCATACTTGAATCCCTGGCCGGGGACATAAGGTTGGACCCATTTTCCGTCGACAACAAACTGTGGAATGGACCGTTTGCCGGTTTGCCGGACGACTTCTTCCGCCGCGTCCGGCGCTTCTTCAACGTTAACTTCCTTGTAAGCGATGTTGTGCTTGCCCAGCCAGCGCTTGGCTTCACGGCAGTCGCCGCACCACGGGGCCGTATAAACTGTGAGTTCCATATTCTCATCGTAACAGCTTCGGCCCCGCCGGACGTCTTGCGGTCTGCTAACCAGGTGTCGTTTAGCGCTCAAGAATTCCTGTAACCTTGCTTGGTCTAACCCGTATTGTTCGCGAGCCGGGACACGATGGATTTCTCCGATATCTACGAACGCTACGCCCGCGACGTCCACCGCTTCTCGCTTTTACCTGTCGGGCAACTACGCGCTGGCCGAGGACCTTACCAGCGAAACCTTTGTCCGTGCGTTCTGTGGGCCCCCGGTCGTTCGTGTCGATACTGTGAAAGCGTATCTATTAGCGATTGCACGTAACCTCTATCGCGATGCCCTGAGGCGACAGAGCAGGCTGACGCAGACCGGGGAGGTGCCGGAGCGCGCAGATCGGGCGCCATTGCAGGACCGCACGGTCGAAGATCGCCAGGCGTTATCGGGGGTACTCAAGGTCATTCAAAAGCTGCTCGAACCGCAACGCGAGGCCCTGGTGCTTTCCGTGGACGAGGACCTGCGGTACGAGCAGATCGCCGCGATTCTCGGGTGTTCTGTCGCGGCCGTCAAGGTGCGCATTCATCGTGCCCGTCTGCAACTTAGATCGGAACTGGAGAAATAGGAGAGAGCATGGAAAACGTAACGCGTGATGTCATTACAGATTTGTGGCCACTATACGTCTCGGGTGAGGCCAGCCAGGAAACGCGGGGACTCATTGATGCTTTTCTGTCCCAGGACCCAGAGTTTGCTCGAAAGCTCAGCCCGAACGCCGAAGGGCACCTGCCGGGCCACGATGTGCCGTCCCTTGCACCCGGCATGAACTCAAGACACTGGCGCAGATCAAGCGCCGGTTGACCGGCCCCAAGTGGCTTCTGCAACTCGCTCTGGTTTTCACCATGCTTGCCTTCGGCAGGATCGTATCCGATACGTCCTTCGACGTTTCACCGCGGAGGTTTATCGCAACTGCCGTGGTGGCGGCCTGTTTTTGGACCGCGTTCTTGTTTCGGCTATATCGCGGGCGGCGGGAAGTACTGATTCGGATACGGCGTTAAAGGAATCGGACCAACGGCCGGGTTCGAGAATGGTGGACGGGGCAAGGTAAGCCTGTGATATATTTCGCTGCATGTCAGCGAAAAAGACCATTTTCCGAAGACTGCTGCCGGGCGTATTGGTGCTGATGGCGCTGTCCGCGTTTGCCGGGCCGGACACCCGTGAGCCCGCGCCGCACTTTATCGCCAAGACCATGGGCGGCGAGAAGTTCAACAATGCGTCCATCAAAGGCAAAGTTACCCTGCTGGAGTTTTGGACGACCTGGTGCCCATATTGCAGGCGGGAAGAGAGCATGGTGGACGACATCCACAATGAATTCGCCGATAAAGGCCTGATTGTTCTGGCTGTGGATGTGGCCGAGTCGAAGAAGGTGGTCAAGAAGTATCTGGAAACGCATCCGCGTGCGGTCCGGATCGTGCTCACCGAGGACACCAATCTGGCCGCGATGTACGCGGCCAAGAGCTTCCCCATTTACGTGGCGATTGACCGCGACGGCAACGTTGCAGGTATCCAACACGGGGCCGCCGGCGAAGGGGCGCTGCGCCAGCTGCTGCGCCGTGCCGGACTGGAAAACGCGGAATCCGACGACGAATAAACAGAAGACTACAGGAATGCAAAGCGCCCGATCCACTGACGGGTGCGGAAAGGCCGTTTCATGACCGATTGGAAGCAATACACCGACCGCATGTTGGGCAATATCGAAGGCCAAGAGCCTTTACGCCTTCAGCAAGCCACGCCGAAGAAGCTGGCCGCGTTGATCAAAGGCAAGAAGAAGCCGCAACTCACTCGCCGGCCCGCGCCCGGCAAGTGGTCGGTCGCGGAGATCATGGCCCATTTGGCTGACACAGAGATCGTGGTGTCATGGCGTCTGCGCCAAATCCTCAGCAGCAGTGGAATTCCAATCCAGGCCTACGACCAGGATTCCTGGGCCAACACGTTTGACTACGCTCATCGCGATCCCAAGAGGTCCCTGGAAACTTTCAAGCTGCTTCGGGAAAACAATCTGGCACTTCTGACGGCGGCGCCGCACAAGTTGTGGGAGCACTATGGCGTCCATCAGGAAAGAGGAAATGAAAGCGTAGCGCCACTGCCCGTATGATCGCCGGACACGACGTCAACCATCTCCAGCAGGTAGAGAAGATTCTGAAGGGAAAGCGCTGAGTCAACGCGTTGCCTGGTGAGGCCGCCAGTTTCCCGGCGGCCTCGTTGCTTACTGTTTCCCGGGGATGGAGAGCAATTCCACTTCGAAAATCAATGTGGTGCCGGGGGGAATCCCATCGCGTCCGGGATCTCCGTAGGCCAGATCAGAAGGAACGAACAGCTGCCACTTCGATCCGACCGGCATAAGTTGGAGCGCCTCCGTCCAGCCGTGGATCACTCCGGTTAGCGAAAATGTCGTCGCTTCGCCGCGCTTGTAGGAGCTGTCGAACTCTGTCCCATCGAGGAACGTGCCGCGATAGTTACAGGTGACGCTATCTGTGCGCTCAGGCTTGGCGCCGGTTCCGGCCACCAGTATTTTGTACTGAAGGCCGCTGGGCAGTGTGACCACGCCAGGCTTGGTTTTGTTCGCTACCAGGAAAGCCTCGCCTGCCTTTTTGTTCGCTGCAATAGCTTGTTGATTCTTGGCCGCTGCCTGGGACTGGACCTGGGTTTGCAATTCGATCATGGTCTGGCGGATTTCATCGTCGCTCATCACGCCCTTGCTGCCGGCGGTTGCGTCCTTGATTCCCTGAATCAGAATACTTGGGTCGATCTCAATCGAATCTTTGCGCAGACTGGTGCCGATACTCAACCCCAGGGCATAACTCACCCTTTCCTTGAGTGTCTTGAAAGGAGAGCCCTGCGGCGCAACCTGAGGCTTGGGTGCGGGACCGTCGGAAAGAGGCGGCGCGGGATTCTGCTGTGCCACCGCGATACCACAAAATAGGAGTAATGCGAGGATCAAAGATTTTCTCATGCAGCTATTTTGACATTGCGACCGTGGTCGCGGCAAATGGGTAAAAAGCAAAAGCCGCCATTTCTGGCGGCCTTGGCTGATTGCTGTCTGCCGGCTAATTGCTATGCAGCAACGCGCCTTCGGTCTTCTCCGCACCGTCGCCCACCTGACGATAGAACAGTTTGTCGGCTTCCAGGTAGACCTCCACGAAGGCCGGGCGCGTGGTGATGATCCCCTGGATCAACGCCTCCGAAAGCGGGTCTTCGATGAAGCGTTGCAAGGCGCGGCGTAGTGGCCGTGCGCCGTAGCTGCGCTCGGGCAGGGTCTTGTCGAGCACCCACTTCTTGGCTTCTTCCGTCACCGTGATGGTGATGTGACGCTGCGCCAGGTTCACGTTGAGCTGCTGGACCAGCAGTTCAAGAATCTGGATCAGGTCGGCATCGGCCAGCGCGCTGAAGATGATGACTTCGTCCAGGCGATTCAGGAACTCGGGATTGAACGTCTTCTTCACTTCCTGCCGGACCAGGTCTTCAATTTTCTCGGTGACCATTTCTTCTCTGTCGATCTGGAAGCCGAGACCTTTGCGCTTCATCAGGTGACGGGCGCCGATGTTGGACGTCATCACGATGATCACGTTCTTGAAGTCCGCGGTGTTGCCCAGACCATCGGTGAGCTGGCCGTCTTCGAGAACTTGCAGCAGGATGTTGAACACATCCGGATGCGCCTNNTGCGCCTTTTCGATTTCGTCGAGCAACACCACCGAATAGGGCGAACGCTTCACGCGCTCGGTAAGCTGGCCGCCTTCTTCGTAGCCAACGTATCCCGGAGGCGAGCCGATCAGCTTGCTGACCGAGTGCTTCTCCATGAACTCCGACATATCGAAGCGGATCAGCGATTTATCGCTGCCGAACAGGAATTGCGCCAGAGTGCGCGCGACTTCCGTTTTGCCCACGCCGGTTGGTCCCAGGAACAGGAACGAACCAATGGGGCGGTTCGGCGACTTGAGCCCCGCGCGCGATCGGCGTATGGAACGCGCCAACGCGTTGATGGCTTTGTCCTGCGAGATGATGCGCTTGTGCAGCTCTTCTTCCACGCGCAGCAGCTTGAGCGTTTCTTCCTCTTTGATGGAAGTCACGGGAACGCCAGTCCAGCGGCTCACGACCTCTTCGATGTCCTCGCGGTTGACCACACCGGTGGCCGATTCGTCGAGATGATATTTCTCCCGCAAGCCGCGGAGGTTTTCCCGCTCTTTGCGCTCTTCGTCGGAATAGAAACGCGCCTTCTCAAATTCATGGTTGGCAATCGCATTCTCCATGCGGTGCACAATGAACTTGATCCGTTTTTGGACTTCCGTAATGTCTTCCGGCAGAGAAGTCTGGCGCAGCTTTACGCGGGCGCCGGCTTCGTCGAGCAGGTCAATCGCTTTGTCCGGCAGAAAACGGTCCGGAATGTAGCGGTTGGAGTGATACACCGCGTACTGGATCGCGTCGTCGGTGTAGCTCACGGCATGGAACTTCTCGTACCGTTCTTTAATGCCGTAAATAATCTTGACTGCTTCTTCTTCTCCCGGAGGTGGAACTTTTACCGCCTGGAAACGGCGTTCCAGGGAACGGTCTTTTTCAATGGACTTGCGATATTCGCCGGGCGTGGTGGCGCCAATGCACTGGATCTCACCACGCGAGAGCGCGGGCTTAAGAATGTTGGCTGCGTCCAGGGAGCCCTCGGCGGAACCGGCCCCGACCAGGGTGTGCAGCTCATCAATAAAGATGATGCAGTTTTGATTTTCCATCAATTCTTTCATGATGGTCTTGAGACGTTCTTCGAATTGTCCGCGATATTTCGTTCCGGCAACGATCAGGGAAAGATCCAGGCCGAGAATGCGCTTGTCCGCAAGGAACGAAGGCACCTCGCCGTCAGCAATACGCTGGGCGAGACCTTCGACGATCGCAGTTTTGCCTACGCCCGGCTCTCCAATGAGCACAGGATTGTTCTTGGTGCGGCGGCACAGGATCTGGATCACCCGCTCCAATTCGCCTTCGCGCCCGACGAGCGGGTCAAGCTGGTTGTCCATGGCGGCCTGGGTCAGGTCGCGGGAGAATTCCGACAACAGGGAAGACTCGCGCGATTGTCCGCGCTGGGGCTGGGCTTTTTCCTGCGTGCTGCGGGCCAGTTCTTCGCGGATGGCGCTCAGACGCAGTCCACGCTCATGCAGGATTTCGGCGGCGAAGCATTTCTCTTCGCGCAGCAGTCCCAGCAGCAGATGTTCGGTGCCAATGTGTTTGTGGCTCAGACGCTCGGCTTCTTCGAGCGCGTAGGCCAATACTCGCTTGCATTCATTACTCAGGGGAAGGTCCACCGACGTGGACACCTTTTCCCGGATGGTGGTGTGTCCTTCGATCTGCTTGCGAATGGATTCGACCGAAGCATGCGAACGCAGGAAACGGTTCGTCAATGCTTTGTCTTCGCGCAGCAAGCCCAGCAGCAGGTGCTCCGTCTCAATATACGGAGAGCCAAACTGGCTGGCCTCGTAACGCGCAAAGAAGATCACGCGTCTGGCCTTTTCTGTATACCGTTCGAACATGTCCCCCTCACCCAAGATGCCCCGGTCACCTCTGCCTGAAGCATCATTCTCTCCCACCCGGGTCGAAACCAACGCGCCCCCAGGGAGGAAGCCTTTCGTCCGGAATCAACGCTGCCGGACAAACCTAAAAACCCAAAGTCCCTTTACCCCACGTCCTTCACCCCATTCGCCCAGTTGCCAGCGATTCGGGTGTCACCTCGTTGACTTGGTCCTTGTGAAGCCGCAATACGCGGTCGCACCGGCGTGCAAAGTCGAGATTGTGGGTGACAATGAGGGAAGTGAGCCGATAATCACGATGAAGTCTTTGCACCAGTTCAAAAATCAGCTCCGCAGTGCGATTGTCCAGATCGCCGGTTGGCTCGTCTGCCATCAGGACTTTTGGTCCCGTCACCAGCGCCCTGGCCAAGGCCACGCGTTGTTGTTCGCCGCCTGAGAGCTCGCCCGCGCGATGATGTTTGCGGTCGTCCAATCCGACTTCCCGCAACCACTCCGCGGCTTTCTCTCCGGCCTGCCGTTGCGATTCGCCGCGCATCAAAAGTGGCATCGCCACGTTCTCCTGAGCGGTGAATTCCGGCAGCAGATAGTGAGATTGCCAGACGAATCCAATCTCGCGATTGCGAAATTCCGCAGCCGCATCGTCCGCCAATTTCCCTACTGGAATCTGGGCGCAGTATACGTCACCCGCGGAAGCCCGATCAAGGGTACCGAGGATGTGGAGCAAACTGCTTTTGCCTGCTCCTGACTCGCCCACAATGGCCAGCATTTCTCCCTTCCTCACCCGGAAGGACAAATTTTCAAAGAGCACTAAATCCGTTTCACCTGAACGGTAGACTTTTCTGAGTCCATCGACCCGAAGCACCTCAGGTTGCTGCTCTATTGGATGCAACTTGCCACCTCAACGGTGCAGCTCCCGGAAACTCCGCTCACCGTCTTGTCTACACCATTAGAACCCGTAACCGGAAACTTTGATTTGCCTATCTGGTTACCAACGTGCCTGCGGCCCGCACAAAGAACTGGAGCATCGGGCAACTCCCATCTTGTATCGGTAATGCGTTCAATGCAATACAAATCTTTACTCATACCGTAGCGCCTCCGCCGGAAGTACACGGGCTGCCGACCATGAAGGATAGAGCGTTGCCACAAACGAGATGAGTAGCGCTACTGCCGCCACCAGCAGGCCGTCCATGAGTCGCGGCGCAAAGGGGACGTAATCAATCGAATACACTTCGGCAGACAAAGATATGAAGTGATACTTGGCGCCGGCGAATGCAATTGCATATCCCACAATCAGGCCGAGCAGCGTTCCGATGATCCCGATCAACATGCCTTGCAGAATGAAGATCCGGCGGATCTGATTGCGGCGGGTTCCCAGCGAGACGAGGACGGCGATGTCTTTGGTTTTTTCCATCACCATCATGATGAGGGAGATCAGGATGTTGAGCGCTGCCACAAAGACGATCAGTCCGATGGTCAGGAAAGTTACCACACGCTCCAGACGCAACGCGCGAAATAGAGCCTTGTTCTGTTCCATCCAGTTGGTGCTCATGAATCCATGGCCCGCCGCCTGCTCCAGTTCCTGGCTGACCGCGGGCGCCTGGTAGATGTCGTCGATCTTGAACTCCATTACGGACACGATGTCCCCCAGGCTCTCCAGGCGCTGAGCGTCACTCAGCCGGGCAAAACCCCATGTGCTGTCGTAATCGTAGAACCCGGAGTCGAAGATTCCCTCAACCTTGAAGCGAACAAACTTGGGAACAACGCCAAAAGGAGTCAGCTCGCCCTGGGGGCTGGTGACCATCACCACAGAGCCGACGGTCGCGCCCAGATTGGTGGCCAGGTCTTTGCCCAGCACGATGGGCGGAAGCTGATTCTGACAGCTTGTATCCTGATCGGAGCAGTTGGGCTGAGCGCTCGGGTCGAGATTCTTGGCTGATCCCCATTTCACGTTTTTGAGTAATTCGCTCACCTTGTTTTCGTCGGTGGGGATTACGCCCTTCAGAAACATACCGCTGGCGCGAGCGCCGCGCGACACCATCAACTGGTCGTATATAGCCGGCGCCGCAGCAAGCACGTGCGGCTGTTTTTCCAGGCGCGTGAGCAGATTTCGCCAGTCGCTGATGCCGTCGTTTTGCACGCGCATCAGGTTTACGTGTGAGACTGAACTGAGCAAGCGGTCCTGAAGGTCCTGCCTGAAGCCGTTGTTGATGGCCAGGGCAATCACCAAAGACGCCACACCTGCCGCTACTCCAATCACGGAAATGGCCGTGATCACGCCGATCACCGCCTGCCGGCGCTTGGCGCGCAGGTAGCGCGCGGCCACAAAGAGCTCAAATCTCACGCTGATGCCTTCTTGTACGTGTGAGACGAGAAAAGAGATGGCACCAGCGGCACCGCGCGTTTGTAGTCGAGATAGCTTTGCCCAAATCGTCTTTCCAACTCCCGCTCTTCCAGCCAGATCATCAGTGGGAAGGTCAGGAGACAGCTGATGGCGAAAAACAGGACCGGCTCCAGCAACCCGCTGCCAATGGCACAGCCGGCCAGATTGCATAGATGAGCAAAATAAATCGGATGGCGCATGCGGGCATGCAGCCCGGTAACCACCAGCTTCTGCTCGTGTTCGCCGGGACGGACCTCGGCTTCGCCGGTCAGCTTGCGTCCAAAGCCTGAAAAAATGCGCGAATACGTGCGTATCCCAATTGCGAAAAAAGGCAGCGCCAGTTCCCAAGTCCACCATTTGGTGTAAATCCGCAGGGCATGCCAGGGCCACGCGGCCCACGCCAGCCCGAGGACAATCACAGCCGCCAAAGGAAGCAGGGCGCGGTACGGTGATTTGTTCATCTTGCGCCAGCGCCCGGCCAAGGGATGAACAGCCAGCCAGAAAAGGGGGATACTGCTGTAGAGCACGCCCATGAACCAGGGGACGAGCAGCACTATGCGGACCATGAGCAAGATTGTAACAGCGATTACAATAGCAATTTGAACCCACGCAAGCGCGTGCCAGTAAAAAAACGGAAGCGGTCCACGCCAGCGAGCGGCCAGAAGCCGGTCATCCGCTGCGTGATCTTCGACCTCGACGATACCCTCTATGACTGCATGGGCCAGCGTGTGCGTCCCGCGCACCGTCATGCTGCTCAGGCCATGGTGGATGCCGGACTCAAGGCGAAAGTTGACGCCGTGTATCGCGCCCGCATGCGAGCTTTCCACAAAGACCCCATGCTGGTTCATATTGACGCGGAAGTCTGCCGGCAATTTCATGCGGACAATCCAGAGAAAATCACCGCCGCTGCGCGCGACGCCTATTTCCACTGCCCGGTCGGCAAATTGACGCTGTTTCCGGGAACGCGCCCGCTCTTGCGCTTATTAAAAAAGAACGGCGTGCGGGCATTTATTGTCAGCTTTGGCGAACCTGCAATTCAGCGCGCCAAGGTCAAAGCGCTGGGCCTGGATCAAGAGCCAGCCGTGGAAGCTGTCTTCTACGCCGACCGTGACCGGCTACTGACCAAAGAGGCAGCGTTCCGCAAAATCCAGAAAATGACGCGCCTGCCCGCGGCCCAGATACTGGTGGTGGGCGACCGCCCCATGAGCGAAATCCGCGCCGGCAAAGAACTGGGTATGCACACGGTGAGAATTCATCGCGGAGAATTCGTGTCGCAGTTCCCAGCCGGCGCCGAAGAAGAGCCGGACTACGTCGTTCGCAATATTTCAAAGGTCAGGAAACTGCCGTTTGAATTTGCAAGTGCGCTTCTCTGACTACAGCTAAATTGTGTTTGTTAGGGCAGCAGTTTTCAGAGCTCGCGCGCGAAGCGCAAGAGCCGGGGTTGTATCAGGGCACCGGCTTCAGAGCTTGCGGAAAAACCCAAATATTTTCGACTTCAGCACTGCGGAAGAGTGCTTTGCACAACACGCAAATGCTGAAGCCGATCCCTTGATACAAAGATGGGAAATGCTTTGAGAATCCAGCGATGCTCACAACATGCAGATCTTGTTTGCGCGCTCTAGCTTTTGCCCCGCCACACAGCAAACGACATGCCTTGAGGATCATGCAGCACAGCCATCTCGTCGCCTTCCGGCAGCATGGTTGGCGGAATCAGCAGCTTGGCTCCCAGCGCCTCCGCTTGTTTCACGGACGCCTTTACGTCCTCCACGGCGATGAAGAGTTGAACAAAGTTGGACGCCTGCGGCGGCGCGGGCCAGATGCCGCCCTGGATTCCGTTGGGCGATCCCGTGTTGATCTGCCGATAGCCCATGGGATTGTTGGCATCGATCGTCCAGCTGAAGAGCCGGGAATAAAAGCTCGCCGTTTCTTCGGGAGTCTTGGAAATGATTTGAAACTGCATGACTGGGTTGGGCATTTATTTCTCCTATGTTGATTTTCTTGCTTCGCGAGGGCCGTTGAGTTTGATGTTGGCCTTGGCTGCTTCTTCCCGGACGCATACGAGCGCCAGCTTGCGAAACGCACGCTCGGTTAACCGCTCAAGTCCTGTCAAGTCAGTCCATTCACCAGACCGGTTGATCCTAATAAGACGTAACCGCAGAAGACGGCTCAGCGCCACATTGACTGCATCCACGCTGCTGCCAGTTTGGTGTGCGATCCAACGGCAGTCGGGTTTGAACTCCGGCGTCCGCGACAGCCGCAGGATTTGCCAGTGCGCCGGTTCCATGACCACGCCGACGGCCTCGGCCGTCCAGTGTCGTAATTGTTCTTGTCGCGCCGTTGTGTTCGCATCCGGTAGGTGCTGCGCGGCAATGTAGAGGGTGGCCTCTTCCGGTGTCATTCCCAGCTTTCGCGCCCAACTCCGGATCTTCGTTGCCGGAGGACGCCTGCTGCCGCGCATGACTTGCGACAAGGTGGAGTGGTCGGTTTCCAGAGCTGCCGCAAAGGCCCGAAGAGAATAGCGCGAGTTCTTCTTGCGCCGTTCCTCGAACTCTTTGCGCAATATCTCCTGAAACCGCAGTGCCTGCATGGCCCCATGCTATGGAGAAAGAAATGGAATGGCAATCATTCGCGGTGCCAAAGCGGGGCAAAAGCCTGCCCCAATTCTGAACGGCAAAGAATCGGGATTTATCTTGCTACATACTTGGCGGTAGCCACGTTATCATAACGATCGTAAACGCGCACGACAACAACATGCTCTGCCGCTGCCTTGGATTTGGAAGATTGCGGCGGCTCAGGAAGCGCTACGCTGAAATCATAGCTCTCTGTTTTTGCGTCCGATATGTCGCCTACCGGCCCAACGTATTGCCATTCTCCGGCATCCACGGAGTACTCGGCGCGCTTGATGGGAGAAGAATCATCGGAGGCGCGAAACGTAATGTGCAACTGCCGGGCTTCGACTTTGGCGGCGAGACCGTCAATGCGCGGAGCGGTGTTGTCCACCTCAAAGCGCTGGCTCTCCTTTTCATCGCTGAGCGCTTCCTGGGGCGGATGGGAAGGTGCATCACTGGCGGTGAGTTTAAGAATGTAACTGCCGTCGGGCAGCAGGCCGGATTCAAAAGAATAGGACCTGTCGGTCAATCCGGCTTTGAGCAGTTTCCAATTCTGTTCATTTTCTCCGCGGTAGTAGAGTGCGTAAACGAGATTGTCATCGTTTTCGTCGTGGGCGGTCCAGCGCACGGCGATAGAAGAGCGTTCACGCAACGCAGGCGGTGGCGGCGGCTCAACCTTCGGCGGCGCGGGCGAGCTGGGGCCAACGACGATTGTCTCTGGAGTAGGAACATGCGGTTGCACGGGGAAGCGCGCACCGACTTGGACGAAGACCTCATCGACCACCGGAGCAACATTCTTAGGCAGATAGTTGATGCCGACTTCTTCAATCCGTGTGGATGGGCTGTCCGGCTTCAATGCCACGCGCCACTGGACGTAGCGCGCTGAGGGAATTTCCAGCCTGGCGTCCTTGCTGAGATCAATTTTTGACCACGGACTCCAGTTGCGGTCGGGATTATCAACGTTACCGCTGCGGGCAAAGAGTTCAAAGTTGCCGCGTGCGCGTACTTCGGCGCGTCCCCAGCGGGAAAAGATGTGGACATCCTGCACGTCGCTTTCAAATGTGCCTTCCGCCTCCGATGCGCTGCCCAGCAGGAAGATTTTCCCCAGATTACTGCTGGAGCAGTAAAGGCCGCCGTTGGGTGCCTTGGCGAAAGCCGTCAGTTGACCGGCGCTGGCCTTCATCAGGTCTGTGAACGCTCCGTCTTTCTCAATGCTGTAAATATGGCCTTTGTTGCCCGTGCCTGCAATCAAGCGTCCGGTGGAATCAAAGGCCAACGCGTAGACGATGTCTTCGCGCGAAGACCACAGTTTTTTCGGCGAGCCATCGGGCGCAATGATGTAGATATCAGACCCGGCGAGGTTCATGGTGCCCAGCACGGGGATGGTCCCAGGCGTCACAGGTTGCGGGACAGGCGGCATGTTAGGCACTGGCAAAGCAGGGCGTTTCTCGCCGGCGCCCGCTGCGTAGATGTTTCCGGAGCCATCCACAGCGAGCGCGGTAATTTCCTTCTTGGGTGCGCTGTACAGCACGAACCCTTCGCCGGCGGGAGAAATGCGGTAGACCAGGCCGCTTCCGTCTGAACCTGCAAGAAGGTTTCCTTTGCCGTCGAACGTGAGCGCGCGGATGTGGGCTTCATCGGACTTGAAAAACACCGAGCCCTGACCGTTCTTGTCCACGCGGTAGATTTCCCCGTTGTCTCCCGTAGCCACGTAAAGCCGGCCTTCCGCGTCGAGGGCCATGTCCCAGATGTACTTTGTTTTGGGATCAAAGAAGACTGCGGCGCTGAACTCGGACGCGCCCATGTTGTCGGATTTAATGTTGCGGCTGATCTTATACACCTTGCCGTCGGGAGAAGTAGCGGCGAACACGGCGCCGTCTTTGGCCACGGCAATGGATTGCACTTCCAGCTCTTTGGGCTCAAAGATGGCGCTGGCCTTGCCGTCCGCGGTGATTCGGTACACTCGCGCAGGAGCGCCGGTGGCGGCATACACCGTGCCGTCTTTGTCCGCGGCGATAGACCATATGTACGTCGACGGGCTGGTGTAAATCAATTTGAACGACGGCGCCAGTTCCAGTCCGCCAGTGCTTCGTATGGCGACGCCGTGCGTTGTGCCGCGGCCGAAGTCTTCGTAGCCGGATTCCGTCCAAAGGCGAGTGCCTTGCGCAGCGGCGATGGCGGCAATCATCAGGGTGACAGCAAGAATGTTCTTCTTAATCATCATTGGAATATTTTGAGTGCAGCTAAGTGGATTTCTTTCGCAGGAAGCTTCCGTGATGTGGACCGATGTTCGCGAGAAATGAAATAGCGAGTTGTCGACAATCACCTTAGTCCCGTCGTCCTCGAATGACCTTTGTAATAGTTCGGTCAAATACGGGTGCCCTGCCATGTTTGAATTCCTCTGCGAACACGATCATTTCCCATACAGCGTTGAACTTTGCTTCGTCGCTTTGGCCCTGCCAGAATTCGATATCGAACTCCCGGTCGGCGGGCCTGCCTCGCACAACTCGAGTTTTGAACTGTGCCGTTCTGGCTGCGGATTGGTTGTCCTTGCTGTCGCCCACAATCATCTCCGGATCGAGCCGATGTGAGTCTACTTTACCGTGATGCTGATGACCAGCGAGCCGCTCACCACATATCCCACAGCCGTGGACGACTCGTTCACCGCTGATTCGCCGAGGACTGTCATTTCCTGCGTGGCGCGCATTCCGTCCATCACGTTCATCACCGAGAGCGGGACTGCGGGCATCACTTTGTCTTCTACCGTGGCCTGCGGGTTGGCTTCCAGTAGAGATACGTATACGTGGTCGTTGAGATGCTCTTTGTTGAGCGCGGCAATCGTCGAGTGCAGATCCAGCCGCTGGCTGAGGGCGGGGTTCAGACGGCGCGCACGATCCAGAGTTTCGGCGTCGCTCACCAGAATGCGGAGCGTGCCTTTGGGAACAGAAGTTGGGATGCGCACCTTGATCTTCTGAACCACGCGCTCGCCGCGGTAAGGGCGCAGAACGGCTTCAACCGTGATCTCATCGCCCGGACGCGCCTCGGTTACGTCCGTGCGCGCGCTCTCCAGGACCGCGGAGTGGCGCTCACGTTCCAGGTCGAATTCCAGCGAGAGGCCCTGAATATTCGGCATTTCAAAAGGATTGTCAAAGATCCGGCTAAAGTGTTCACCCATCATTAGTGCGACGGTGAGGGCCGTGGGCTGGTTCTCGAGCGGAGAAAACATGTTCGTCAGCCGGACATCGGGATAGCCATTTACCTGTATGCGGCCGCTCATGCGGTACGTGGTTTCCTCGCCGTACTGGTTCATGCCCTGCAGCGCGTTGAACACCGTGGCCATCATCATGAGCGGCGTGAGCCGGGGATTGTTCAGGACTTCGTAGTGATACTCCCGGGACGCGCCGGCTCCGTGAATCGTCAACGTGACCGGGACCATCTTCGGCTGGCGGTCAAAGCGCGCGAGAATTCCTGCATGGCGGTCCTGCACGAAAGCGCCAAACGGTTCCGTAGTGTTGATGATCTTGAAAGAGTTCAGCGGAGAAGCCAGTGTGGCGACCACGGTGGCTTTGGTCATGGGCATTTCCACCTGACCGTATTGCAACAAAGGATGACCGCAGGCCAGCAGGTGATCGTTGTCCATGTAAGTGACGGTGCAGGTTGCGGCCACGTCCATGTCACCGCGCACCAGGATTGCGCTCACAGCGGAACCGGGGACCACAGGCTCCGGCTGCAATTCAGAGCTGGATGCTCCAACGCCCATGACTGGAACAATGCCCACTGCGGAGAACTTGCCGGCAAACTGCTTTACCGCTGACTCGTTGAACCCGGTGAAAACGAAAGGAGCTTCAATGGGCCGAAGATACTGCGCGTAGTTCTGGAACTCACTGTTGTCTTCGCTGCCCGGGCTGCTGGTCTTTTCGGTGGCGCCTCGCCCAGCGCCGGTGACCAATGGCGGCGGCACGCTCTTGTCAAACTCGTTGATCTCCAGCATCTCGGCAATGGGTGTAACGCCGGCGATGGGTTCCTTGGTAAAAGATCCGATGCGGTACGCTATGGCTCCCAGCAGTCTGCCATTGATGTAAACCGGGCTGCCGCTCATGCCCGCGACCACGCCGGTGTACTCAGCTTTTTCGCCGAACAAGCGCACCAGAATCAGGCTGCTGCGGGGGCCGTTCAGGTTCCGCAGAATGCCCAGGACTTCCACTCCCATACTCTCGGGCTTGGTCCCCTGGAAAACGGTGTAGCCCACGCCTTTCATGCCGGGACGGACTTCGTCCAGGGGCATGATCTGGGTGTGGGCGGCCGGAGCCGGAGTGACGGGTTGTTTCACGGCGCCAGTTTGGGCGTGCGCTGAAGCCAGCCCCCAAGCAAGAGCAGCAGAAAGAAAGACAGATTTTTTCATGGTGAAAACCCGCACAACGCCCGCATGAAACGCTTTAAAAATGCTACTTACAAGGCAAGTTCGTGCATCTATACTATATTGAGAACGCACGAAAAGGCAGATAACAAATGTTCTTAGTTCATTCAGAGAAATCATCCATTTTTTCTTCTTCGTGGGCCACCCTCCGGTCCGTGTCCATTTTGAGTTTGGTAGTCGCGCTGGTTCTGGTTGTACCGGTTGCGCAAGGGCAATCGGGGAGTACTCCGCCGTCCGGGCAGAATACCGGCCAGCAGGACCCCAACAAGCCGAAAGACCAGAACTCCACGCCGGAAGCCGGCGGCCCACAGGGCGATATTGGCCCTATTGCTGTTCCCAAGAAGAAAGACGAACCGCCCAAAAAGGACGACACGCCCAAGGGGCCCAAGAAAATTGAAGGCATGCCGGACTTCACACTTCGGGTCAACGCCCCGCTGGTCACCGTGGACGTAGGAGTGCTGAACAAAAACGGCGGGTTTATCCCCGGACTGAAGCAGGAGAATTTCAAGATCTTCGAAGACGGCGTGCCGCAGACCATTTCTTCGTTCAACCAGACGCAGGCGCCGATTACCGCCGTGATGTTGGTGGAGTTCGCTAACAACCAGTATTTTTACGACTTCGCCTACGACTCCATCGTGGCCTCGGCCACCTTCGCCAGTAGTCTCAAAAAAGAAGATTGGATCGCGCTGGTTTCCTTCGACATCAAAGAGCGAATTCTGCAGGACTTTACCCAGGACAAGCAGGCCATCCGGGCTTCCATTGGCATGCTGCAGCCGGGCATGGCGATGTCCCAGGAAACGGATCTTTTTGACGCCCTCTATGACACCATCGACCGCCTGGAGACCGTGGAGGGACGCAAGTACATCATTCTCGTCGCCAGCGGCAAGGACTCCTTCAGCAAGAAGAACCTGGACCACGTACTGAAAAAGATACAGGCGTCCAAGGACATTGTGATTTACGCGGTCGGCACCGGGCAGGCGCTTCGCAACTATGCGCAAGCCCACGGCTACATGAAATATCTCTGCGGGTTTACCAGTTTCAATTGCGACATCGAGTTCGTGCAGGCCGATAACCAGATGAAGACCTTTGCCAAGATGACCGGGGGCCAGTTCTACGCGCCTTTGTTCCAGGGGTCGTTCAGAGATGCCGTGGTGGATATTGCCCAGACCATCAGGAACCAGTACACCATTTCGTATCACCCCTCCAACCGCAATGCCGACGGCACCTATCGCAAGATCAAGGTAGAACTCGTCGGCCCGAACGGCATGCCAATCCAGTTCAAAGACCAGAAGGGCAAAGACGTTAAGTACCAGATCATCTCGCGCGAGGGTTATAAGGCGAAGCAGGAAGTGGAATGACGCGGATTGGGTAATTTGGTAATTGCGTAATTGGGTAATTGAAGAACGTATGGCCCTGGCTTTCAATTACCCAATTACCAATTTACCCACTTACGCAATTTTTCTAGATTCCAGCGAAGAAATAGCGCAGCACCAGCAGAATTCCCACGCCCAAAAATACCACCAGCGCCATTTTGATTCCCGGCTCGCGGTTGACTTCGGGGATTAGATCCGACGCGGCCACATACAACGTGACTCCGGCGGAAAGCGGAAGTCCTACCGTGACCGAGTGGGAGAAGATCGCCATGGTCAGAACTCCGGCCAGCGTTGCCAAACCCAGGACGGCAGATGCGCCCCAGGCCACGCTCTTGCTCCGTCCACTGGCCAGCATGACGGAAGCGGCGGTGAATCCTTCGGGAATCTTGTGTAAAAACACCGCTACAAAAATTGCCCAGCCCAGCCAACGGGAAACCAGAAAGCCGGAAGCAATGGCCACACCGTCGAAAAAGGTATGGATGATCAGTCCAAAAAGGACAGAGTAGCCTTTGTGCGCGTGGGCAAACTCTTCTGCATGCGTTTCTTCGCCGAAATGAAAGTGCGGGCTGACGGTGTGCTCAAAGAGATGGACGATCAGATATCCGCCCAGAAGCAACACAGGAGCATAGGTAGGCGTTTGCTTGAAGCTCTCCGGGACCATCTCCAGCAGCGCGGTGCCTAGCATGAACCCCGCGCCTAGCGCAATAAAGTAACGCAGGTAGGTGCGGTCCCATTCTCGATGTACAACCACCGCACCGCCGAAAGCGTTAGCGGCGGCGGCGGTCAACCCGAGAAGAATGCTGATGACAATGGGGCTCATGGGGAACAGCAGCCGAGAATATCAGGAATCAGCCGCTGTGGCGAACGTGGAGCACGTCGCCGTCCTGCACGATGTAGTCCTTGCCCTCAAGCCGCAGAATTCCTTGCGCGCGCGCGTTAGCTTCTGATCCGGCTGCCAGCAGCTTTTCCCAGGGAATGGTTTCGGCGCGGATAAAGTGCTTTTCCAGATCCGAGTGGATCGCTCCGGCCGCAGCCTGCGCGCGCGAACCGCGAGGGACGGTCCAGGCGCGGCATTCGTCTTCGCCAATCGTGAAGAAGGAAATCACGCCCAACAACTCGTACGTCTTGCGGATCAGCCGGGTCAATCCGCTGTCGTTTAAGCCATAGCTGCCCAGGAACTCCTGCGCCTCGGCATCTTCCATGTCCGCCAGTTCGGCTTCGACTTTGCCGCAGATGGCCGTAGCGCCCGCGTTCTTGCGTGACGCAATTTCCGTCAGATTATACTTGGCGACTGCCTGTTCCAGATCGGCGCCGAGATTTGTGGACTCATTCACGTTCAGCACGTAGAGAATCGGCTTCTGGCTCAGGAACATGAAGCCGCGGGTGCGCTTTTCATCGTCTGCGGAGATCTCCATTTCCCGCAGAGGCAGCTCGCTCTCCAGGTGCGCTTTGGCCCGCTGCAGGAGTTCGTACTCGCGCTCCAATTCCGTGGTCTTCATCTTCTTGAGATCTTTTTCCACGCGCTCCATGCGCTTTTCGATTTGTCCCAGATCGCTGACGATCAAGTCGAAATCCACGCTCTTGGCATCGCGCAGAGGATTAATCTCACCAACATGCGGGATCGACGGATCGTCAAAAGCGCGCAGCACGTGAGCGAGCGCGTCCACGGTGCGCAGGGCGGTGAGGAATGCCGTTTCCTTCAGCGCTTCCTGGCCAATGGCCGCCACGTCCGCGTACTCAACGGCAGCATGCGTGAGTTTCTTGGGGTTGTACTGCACGGCCAGGCGGTCCAGACGGTCGTCGGGCACTTTGGCGACGCCGAGATGCGCTTCCCGCGGATTGGAATACGTCCGGCTGGAAATATCAGCCTTGGTCAGGATTTTGAACAGAGATGTTTTGCCCACCTGTGGCAGGCCGATGATTCCAGTTTTCATGAGTGGTCGGTCGTTGGTATTTGTTGCTTGGTATTTTGGCTCTTGTTGTCGCCTGTATGAGATTGTATCAAGAGCAGCAGCCGGCTCTACTTTAGATCCGCGCAGCTAATTGCGGCCATCAAATCGGCGGGCGGTCAAGACCACAACCACGATCCCAAGCAAGAGAACGCCACCTTCAGTCCGCTCAGACCACTGGTGCAGACGATTGAACTCCGGGGACGGCGGAGCGCCAGGCCCCGCGGTCTTCATTTCGGTCCGCAGTACACGCAGATGCGGAGTGATCACGAATTGGGAAATTGCGGTGAGGCCCAGCATCAGCAAGATCAAGACATGGGCGGGCGAGAACAGTCGGACCTGCGAGTGCCTCATGAAATCACAAACAAGCGAGCAGAGCAGAAACACCAGGCCGGACACAATTCCCATCCAATGCAGCGCGGTCAGGCTGGGGCCGACCACGTTGGCCGCAGCTTCAGTATTGGGCAGGACATGAAATGCCGTGGGCGCCAGCACGAACGCAAAAAAGACAATGCCACCGATCCAGACGATCAGGGCCAGCAACATCAGCGCGCGCAGCCAACTCATACCGGTACCGCGATGCTTTGGGCGATGTCGCGCAGAATGGTTTCCGCCTGTTCGGCTTTTTTCAGAGTGGAAGAATACCGCGCATTGACGACGACGCGGTGCGAGAAGACCGGCACCACCAGAGACTTGAAGTCAGCGGGCGTGGCGAACATTCTGCCATCCAGAAACGCCATGGCCTGAGCAGCGCGATATAACATGATGGAGCCGCGGGGAGAAACGCCAAGAGAAAGCGAATCTAATTCGCGCGTGCGGCGGACGATTTCCAGCGCATAGTCCACCAGCGAGTCATCTACTTTTACATGTGTGACTTCTTCCTGCATGGCGGTGACGTCAGCCGCCGTGGCCACCGGCTTGACTTCATCCAGACGCGCAGCCCCTGCTTCCGACCGCAGAATCTCGCGCTCACTGCCGGCTTGCGGATATCCCATGCTCACACGCATTAGAAAGCGGTCCAGTTGCGATTCGGGTAAAGGGTAAGTCCCGTGGTGCTCCACCGGGTTCTGCGTCGCCACCACCAGAAACGGCCGGGGCAGGGGATGGGACTGGCCATCGACCGTCACCTGGCCTTCGTTCATGGCTTCCAGCAGCGACGACTGGGTCTTGGGTGTCGTGCGGTTGATCTCGTCCGCCAGCAGCACGTTGGTGAACACGGGGCCGGCTTTGAATTCAAACTGCTGCTCGATGGCCGAATAAACGGAGATGCCCAGCACGTCCGAGGGCAGCATGTCACTGGTGAACTGCAGGCGCTGAAACGTACAGTCCAATGCGCGCGCCAGAGCGTGGGCCAGCGTGGTCTTGCCAACCCCGGGAACGCCTTCGATGAGCAGATGACCGCGGGCCAGCACCGCCACCAGCACCAGCCGCACAACTTCATCGTTGCCGCGAATAATCGAGCGCAGAGCGTTCTCGATTGCCGTGGCGTGAGCGCCAATAGGTGACCGTACCTGAGTTGGGACCATTCCTTTCGATTCTAATTTATGTGCGGCGCTACTGCACAGCACGCGGCCCACCTACTTGCCGGTGACGCTTGGCTGAGGCACAATGAATATGCATTTCGCCGGAGGTGGACGATGAAGCCCGTCCCGCACGTTGGATTTCTTCTGGTCCTCCTGGCCGCGTTGTCGCCCGCCAACGATAGCCAACGCGTCTGGCAGTCCGGGACCTTGTTGTATGTGGCCACGGATACCCTGCTGATTCGTGCCAGCCAGCCGAACGCCGGACGAATTGACACCGGTGACGTTTCTCTTGCTCGCTCACACCTGGCAGTGCCAATCAATGAAACGCGCTACTCGCTCGACAGCGGAGGTTTCATCTGGGTGGCTGCGCGGGTTGGAGGTTACAGCGACTTCCAAGTTACCTTTAGTCAGCCGATGAAATTTGCCGTGGAAAAGTCGAATCTCTATCTTCTGGACGCCGAGGGCAAAGAGCGCAAGTTGAAGCTGAAGGAGAAAATCGCCAAGACGGGCGCCGTTCCCGACGGCGCTTTAGCTCCGGCCGTTGCGGAACCGGCGGCGATCACCATTGTCAGCGATCCGGAGTCAGCGGCCATTGCGCTCGATGGCCGGCTCGTGGGTACGGCGCCCGCGATCATACGATTAATTCCAGGCAAACATGACATACACCTTTCGCTGAAAGGGTGGAAGGATTGGTCTGAAACCATCACCGTGCCAGCCGGTGGTTACCTGAGGATTCCCGTGAGTCTTCAGAAAGACCGAAAATAGCTTCGGCTAGCGCGAGGTCTTACTGGAATTCCTCGGGTCGTCCCGTCAACCGTTCAATTCTTTGGTAGATCGGCGGATGCGTGGAGAACAGGTTTCCCAGACTCATCCCCAGCAGCGGCTGCACAATGAACATGTGCGCCGTGGATGGAGACGCCTTCATGGGAATGCGCTTGGAGTAGGCATCTAGTTTCTTCAAAGCGCGGGCCAATGCTTCCGGATTATGTGTGAGATGCGCGCCGGTGGCGTCGGCTTCATATTCCCGCGCGCGCGAGATGGCCAACTGGATCAGCATGGCGGCAAACGGCGCCAGGATCAGCATGATTAGTCCGCCGCTACGATCACGATCGTCACGCCCTCCAATGCCGAACCAGAACGCCATGCGTGCTAGCAGAGTAATGGCACCGGCCAGGGTGGCGACAATCGAACTGGTCAGGATATCGCGATTCCGCACATGGCCGAGTTCATGGGCCAGCACGCCTTCCAGTTCCTGATCGTCCAGCAAGTCCAGGATTCCCTGGGTTACGGCGACGGACGCGTGTTTGGGATTGCGTCCCGTGGCGAAAGCGTTGGGCGAATCCATGGGAATCACAAAAATCGAAGGCATGGGCAACCCGGCATTTTGCGTGAGCCGCTCCACCACCTGGTACACGCGGGGAAGCTGTTCGCGCGTGACCGGCTGCGCCCGGTACATGGCCAGGGCAATCTTGTCGGAAAAGAAATAAGAAACGAAATTCATGCCGGCGGCAATCACCAGCGCGTAAATCATGCCGTTTTGTCCGCCAACCCAGTTACCCACACCGACGACCAGCAGGGTCATCAGCGTCAGCAGGAAAGCAGTCTTGAGTCCATTCATGTCTCTTTAGATGCTAAACCAGTGCGGAAGATGCGGGCCACAAAGTCGCCTTGGCTGGTCTGTTTTTGGTTGCCTGCAGCCACCGGTAAAAGTTGGTTTGTCCGGCGCGATTTAATGAGAACTTCCGTTCGGGCCGCGGGTTCTCAGCAAGCAAGCGGACGACGCAGCATGACTTGACCGCATCTTAAGAAAGCGGTCCATCATGACGCTACGGTCCCATTCACACTATTTACACTAAGGAGAATGTTGATCTATGAAGAAAATTGTTGTTTCGCTCTTTGCTCTTACTATCCTGTTGTCCCTGACTCTCGCAGTCCACGCCGACGATGACGGCTGGATTTTTCTGGGTTCAGCGCATGTCGACGGCCAGCACGACCACGACAATATCTCAGTCGGCGAGCATGCCGGCCGGTACCGCTTCCTGCAGGTCCGCGTTGTGAAAGCGCCGATTGAGTTTGACCACATCGTGGTCCACTACGGCAATGGCGAGGCGCAAACGCTGGATGTGCGCGACGTGATCCGCGCCGGAGAGCGCAGCCGCGCAATCCCGCTGGATGGCGACCGCGTCGTGCAGAGCCTGGAATTGTGGTACAGCAAAGCGCGTCCCAACTCGCGGAGACCGCAAGTCAATCTCTGGGGACAACGCTAAGCCAACTGGACAAAAGACGGGTTGTTCTTACCTGCGCGGTCCGGCGGTGGATTATGCCGGGCTGCGCAGCGCATTCCTGATGGCCAGCAATTCCGTTAACACCGGCTCAAGATTCTTGAGGTCAAGAGCATTCGCTCCGTCCGATTTGGCCTGGGCCGGATTGTCATGCACTTCCAGGAAAATTCCATCCACCCCAGCCGCCACGGCAGCCCGCGCAAGCAAAGGAATGAACTCCGGCTGTCCCCCGGAAACCGCTTTCCCGTCCGCGCCCGCGGAGGGAAGCTGGACCGAATGCGTTGCGTCAAACACCACGGGAGCAAACTCGCGCATGATGGCCAGCGAACGCATGTCTACAACCAGATTGTTGTAGCCAAAAGAGCTGCCGCGTTCGGTCAAAAAAATGTTGTTGTTGCCGGATTCGCGGACTTTCTCCACGGCATGGCGCATGTCCCACGGCGAAACGAACTGGCCTTTCTTGATATTGACGGCGCGCGCGTGTTTGGCGGCGGCAACCAGCAGATCGGTTTGCCGGCAGAGAAACGCCGGAATTTGTACCACGTTCACTACTTCGGCTACACGCGGAACGTCGGTCGCCTGATGAACGTCGGTGAGCACCGGTAGCCCGGTGGCGGCTTTTACTTTCTTCAGAATGCGCAGGCCTTCTTCCAATCCAGGTCCACGAAAACTTGAGAGTGACGTGCGGTTGGCCTTGTCGTAAGACGCTTTGAAGATATACGGCATCTCCAGCTTGCGCGCGATGGCGCTGATGGACTCAGCCATCTTCAGCGCGTGGGCTTCGCTCTCAATTACACACGGGCCGGCGATGAGAAACAGGCTCAAGCCGACGTGCACACCGCCAAGATCGAATTGATGCTGCGCTGACACCACGGAGATGATAAGTGCTTTGTGGGAGAAAACCAAGTGCCCCTACGCCTGCGCCCTGTCTTCTCCGCGGCGATGGACTCGCGCGACCCACGTTAGCGGGCTAACGCGCTTCGGCTATCATGTGGTTAAACCGCTCCAGCGAATTGTCGCTGCCTACAAAGAAAATGGAATAGATCGGCCCCTCGCCATAACAATAGATTGCATCCCCGTATCGAGTTTCTTTAATGCACTCCAGCGTCTGTCCTCGAACGGTCGTCTGGAACTTTTGCAAGTCGGTGTACCCAGCCTTCTGGTAGCTCTTGTATTTCCTGTCCACAAGTTCCGGTGGGGACAGCGTGCGAAAGTCTTCTGGCTGGCCGTTTTCATCTTCGAGTCGGCCAGCAATCGTTAGAGCAGAGAACCGATCCTGAGGCCGCAACGGTCCAGGGATGTCTCGTATCTCGAGGCGGCTCTCGTCGGACAATTCACCTGGCATCTGCCATTGGTAAATAGGGAAGCTCACGCCATTCACCGTAACCCGGTCTCCATGACGCAGATGCCACTTGATTGCGTTGAGTTCCGGCTCGGCTTTTGTTAGAGGGATGACGAAACAAACGAGTGCGAGGATGCCCACAGCAAGCCGCCATTTCAGGTTGAGAGGGGACACGCCAAAGGCGTTATCAATGCGACGGCTTAACAGGTAAACAATGAGCAGAATAGTGACAACGCGGCCGCAGATAATGACCATGGGCCCGCCTCCGACCAGGGCGTACAGCGGAAAGAGCACCCAGGGCTCGCCAGTGAACAGGTTCAGGAGCGACAGAACTATCGTCGCCCACCGGGCCCAGTCCTTAAGCCGCCACAATCCCGACGCGATGGCGTACGTCACCAAGGACGCAAAAAGACAAAGCAAAAGCAGGTCCACACGGAACTTAATCAATTCATAGATTGCGGCGATCAGGCAGCCTAGAGCACCTACATAGTTCTGCAAGGCCAAAATGGTGACAATCCAAGGGCGCGGCAAGCGAGGTTTTTCCGGTTGAGCGATTCCTTGCACGGCTTCAGGAGCGTCGCTGGCGGAACCCAGCACACGTTGCGCGACCACCGCGCCCGCGGGAGAGTTGTCAACGCCTGTTTCCAGTGCGCCGGCACACTTCGCACAAAGGTCATCGGGTCCGGCGGAACTGGGAAGGGATTCCTGGCAACATGGACAAACGGCCATTGCTGTTCACCTTGAATCGGTAGTGTACCGCCAAGACAGGATTACCAGCTAGAGAAACTTCCTAACGTCGAGCGATTTTCTCGGGCCGCCGGAACATCTCAATCTCTTCGTGGATCTTGTTCTCTTTGCGCGCCAGCCGGTTTGCGTAGGACGCTTCCACAAAACTGCGGAACAGCGGGTGCGGCTCCAACGGCTTCGACTTGAACTCCGGATGAAACTGGCAGCCCAGGAAATAAGGATGATCGGGGATCTCCACGATCTCCACGTACGTTCCGTCGGGCGTAGCGCCGGTGAGCCTCAGTCCGCCGCCGGTGAGTACGGCTTCATACTCACGGTTAAATTCGTAGCGGTGCCGGTGGCGCTCGCTGATTTCGGTTGCGCCGTAGGCTTTGGCTGCCTGGCTGTTGGCTTCCAGTTTGCACGGCCATGCGCCCAGACGCATGGTGCCGCCCAGTTCATCAATGCCCCGCAACTCACGCAGTTTATAAATAATGCGGTGCGGCGTAGCGGGATTAAATTCACTGGAGTCCGCGTCTTCCAGTCCGCAGACGTTGCGCGCGTATTCAATGCACGCGGTCTGCATGCCCAGGCAAATCCCAAAATACGGGACTCTCTTTTCCCGAGCATAGCGGATCGCAATCAGCATGCCCTCAATCCCGCGTTTACCAAAGCCGCCAGGCACCAGGATACCGTCGAATCCGCCGAGCTGGCTTTCCGGGTCAGGCGCCTGTCCTTCTTTTCCTTCGAGGCCTTCCGCTTCAACCCAAGTAACTTCCAGTTTGAGATCGTGCGCGGTCGCGGCGTGGACCAGAGCTTCTTTCAGAGACTTGTAGGAATCTTCGTACTCCACATATTTGCCCACGATTCCGATGTGCACTTCATCCTTGGGATTGTAGATGCTGTGGACCAATGCTTCCCAGCGTATAAGGTCCGGGTTCTTCGCTTCCATCCGCAGATAATCAAGGACCAGCGTGTCCACGCCTTCACGGGCAAACACCAGCGGCACTTCGTAAATAGAGGCCACGTCTTTGGCCGTGACCACGGCTTCGTCTTTCACGTTGCAGAAGAGCGCAATCTTGCTCTTCAGATCACGCGAGAGAAAGCGGTCGGTGCGGCACAGAAGAATGTCCGGCTGGATCCCAATACTCAGCAACTCTTTCACCGAGTGCTGCGTGGGCTTGGTCTTGAGTTCGCCGGCGGCGCCGATCCACGGGACCAGCGTGACGTGAATAAACAGAGTGTTGTCGCGGCCCAGTTCCTGGCGCATTTGCCGTATGGCTTCGAGGAAGGGAAGCGATTCAATATCGCCGACGGTGCCGCCAATTTCCACCAGCGCCACGTCCACTTCCTGTGCGACTTTCTTCATCGCGGCTTTGATTTCGTTGGTGACATGCGGAATCACCTGAACGGTTTTTCCCAAATAATCCCCACGGCGTTCCTTGGTGATGATCTGCTCGTAGATTCGGCCGGTGGTCCAGTTGTTGTCGCGAGAAAGTTTGGCGTGGGTGAAGCGTTCGTAGTGACCGAGATCAAGATCAGTTTCGGCGCCGTCGTCGGTCACAAAGACTTCGCCATGCTGAAACGGCGACATGGTGCCGGGATCAACGTTGAGATATGGGTCAAACTTCATCAGATTGACCTTGAGCCCGCGGCTCTCCAGCAGGCAGCCGATGGACGCCGCCGCCAGTCCCTTGCCCAGCGAAGACACAACACCGCCGGTCACGAAAATATATTTCGCTGCCATGATCTCCTCACGTTTTCCGGATGAATGAATTTTGGGGGTTCTGCTCCCCGGCTCGAAAGTGGCTTGCGCCAGTGGCCGTGGGACCAGTTGAGGTGCACGAGTCATTATACAAGAATTTCAATTTCCAGTGAGAAAGCAGATTGCCCGGCTATGCCTTTAATCTCTTCAGGTCCTTCTGGGCTTCCTTGATGTCGGGCTTCATCTGCAGCGCAATCTGGATTTCCTGGATGGCTTCCTGCTTCCTGCCCTGCTTTTCCAAGGCCAGTCCCAGACGCCAGTGGGCGAAGGCCAGCGGCGGTGTCTCGCCTTCGGGTTCCTGTTGCGTGAGGTATTTGCGGAAATATTTTTCCGCGCGAACGGGGTCCTTGCCATTCGCCATCAAAGACCGTCCGGCCAGAAAGTAGGGAAAAAGATTGTCTGGCACATTTTTTTCTGCCCGGGCCAGAAGCCGGTCAAGATCGTCCCATCGTTCGCGCGCGGCATAATTCTGCGCGAGCAGGTTGTATGTCCCGGAGCGGCCGGGATCGACTTTCTGCGCTCCCAGCGCATAGTCTGCGGATTTATCGTCATTCTTCCAGCGGCCACCTGCATACAGCGATCCAACCGCCAGCAGCGCGTCGTACGATTGAGGACCAGCCTGCAATGCTTTCAAATAGAATCCTTCGACCCTGTCATATTCCTTTTCGTGGGAGGCAATTTCTCCCTTCGCCAGATTTCCCTGGACCGGATCAACGGCCACGATCCGGTCGGCCATTTCGTCCGCCTGGCTTCGGCTGCCGCCCATAATGCCGGGCGCTTCCAGGTAGTAGTGCATCATGCCTTCCAATGCGTCAATGCTTTTTGGATCTGCGGCCAGCGCTTTCTCGGTTTCGCCTTTGATTTTTTTGGCCATCCCGATCTTGTCGAAGAACCCCATTTTGTCGACCTTGCGGCTGTAGGCTTCAGCCAGCGACAAAT
>PLJN01000045.1:28204-28545 GCA_003140235.1 Acidobacteriaceae bacterium | reverse complement strand
CGCCTTTGCGCGCGTACTTTAGCTTTTCGCGGGCTTCTCTTTCAATGGTTTGCGGGTCATTGGTTAAGGCCTTGATTCGGTCTTCGCGTTGTGCGTTGTCCTGCTGCAAGGCTTCCAGTTCGTGCTGGAGTTTGCGGGACTCGGTTTTTTTGTCTTGATAGACGAGGAACCCGTTCGCGCCGAAGACGGCGTGGTATCCGATAAAGCAGGCGAGCACGCCGACTCCTCCGATCGCCAGCCTGCGCCGCGATTGGTAAAGCCAGTCTGTCGCGCCCTGGAGCAACTTTTGGATATATGTTGTCATTCGCCTTTTAAGAACAAAACCTTTGAAACACAGAGGA
>PLJN01000045.1:0-28176 GCA_003140235.1 Acidobacteriaceae bacterium | reverse complement strand
TCCTCTGTGTTTCAAAAGGTTTTAGAAACCCAATCCTTGGCCGCTTCTGCCAGCTTGCTCAGGTCCTGCTCTGACCTGCTTCTTCATCAATCCTTACCTCCGGCTCGGTGCCGCACACCCGGTTGCACACCTCGGTAGCACACCCACGAGCCGTCGTCGAACACCAGTTTCAGGCCGTTGGTTCGAACCAGCTCTTTAACTCTGCGACCTGCAATATCTGCGAGCGCAGAGTTCAACTTCTTAGTGAACTGTGCTTTCATATCCGGCGTCAAGTGGAAGTTGTCTCGTTGAGGGTAAAAGGAACCTACTTTGCCAAATAAATCGTAAATTTGTGCCATGAGCGGCCGAATACGGCGCGCGACCGCCTCGCAGCAGACTGCTCGTGGCTTTCATTTCTTGCCCTAGATCGTCCAGCACCGCGCCGTGAGGCTCGGGAGCGGGTCCGCCGCTGAAGTCATACCCTGACACTTCTCGCTCCGNNAACGCGGGGATTCGGGATTTCAGAAAAACTGATTTAACATTGTCACTTCGAAAGGAACTCTTGATGACCGAAGCGCGCATTGTGCTCACTACCGCTGGCTCACAGGACGAAGCCCGCAAGATTGCCCACGCTCTGGTCGAGCGAAAGCTTGCGGCTTGCGTGAATATTGTACCGCAGATCGAATCCGTTTACCGGTGGCAGGGCAAAGTGGAGACCGCTGCCGAGTGGCTGCTGATCATCAAGACCTCGGCTGCGGCTTTTGAGCGCGTGCGCGACGCTGTCTGCGAACTGCATTCTTATGAGTTGCCTGAGTGCCTGCTGTTGGAGATTTCCGACGGTAGTCCGGAATACCTGACATGGATTCGCGACAACGTGAGTTAAGAGCAACCCATCCGTAAATCATTGAATCCAAAAGACTGAGCAAGTTTGGGCAGTATCGCCTTGTGGAAAAGTCATAAAATTTCACAAGAACTTAACATTCGAGAGGTTCTCAAGTGCTGATGTCACCACTATAATCCGCAGGAATCTACGGAGCCTGTTTCTGGCGATTTTGCCAAGGAGATGTTTGCAATGAAAGTAAGTGACGTAATGACCCCCGACCCAGTCTGTTGTCTGCCCACAGACACGGCTGAAAAAGCGGCCAAAATCCTGCGCGACCATAACGTTGGCTCCGCTCCCGTGGTGCTGGACCATAAGTCCCGCCAGTTGATTGGAATTATTACCGACCGCGACCTGGTCTGCACCGTGGTGGCTTCCGGTCTGGAACCCAAAGCCACGCCGATCAAGCGCTTTGTGACCACCAACCCCGTGACTTGCCGCAAAGATGACAGCGTGGAAGTTTGCGTGAACCTCATGCAGGTCTATCAAGTCCGGCGGATTCCGGTGATTGACGACGAGGAAAGATGCATCGGCATCGTTTCGCAGGCGGACCTGGCGCGGCACAATACCGAGAAGACCATTGAGATGCTGGCGGAAGTCTCCAAGTCGCGTCCGGAATCGTTTTCACTCTCGGCGTAGGCTGAACCCCTTTAACCACAGAGGACACAGAAGAACACGGAGGAAGGCTGAGAGCGTACTACCTCTTTTCCCCTCTATGTTCCTTTGTGTCCTCTGTGGTAGAGCTCTTTGGTTTGGCGTATCGCGTTGCGGCCTTTACTCCCTTCGTCCGTACATATTCAGCCGCCAGTAGTCGAGCGTAAATGGCGGATGATCTTTGGCAGCCTCTTGCGCCAGCGCATCTATGAAACTGTCTTGCAAATCCGGCGGCAGGCGCTTTACATACGGATGCATGTTGACTGTGGATGTAAAGCTGCGAAACGTTGCTTCATCGGGTAATTGAGTGGGCGCGGGTTCGAGTCCGGTTGAGACATCCAAAAAGCCGGCACGCTGAAGACGCTCTGCTGTTATCTCCGCTCCTGGATATTCCCAGAACCGCTTCCAGTCTTTGAAGTAAGGTGTGAATTCCGGCAACTTCATCAATTGCTCCGCGCGCCCGTGGATTCGTGCCAGGTTGGGGCCACCGCCGCACTGCGCCAGCAGAATTCCTCCGGGGCGCAACGCGCGAAACAAAACTTGAAAGAGTTTGTCGTGGTCGTGTATCCAATGGAAAACAGCTGTGCTAAGCACCACGTCAAAACTGTTTTCACCGGACAATTCCAGCAGGTCAACCTGGGCGAGTTTCACCCGCTGGCCGAATGCTGCAAGCCGCTTGCCGGCTTCATCCACCATGTTGGCGGATGCGTCTACTGCAGTGACTTGAGACTGCGGAAATGCCTTCAGCAGTTCAGCGGTGACTCGTCCTGTACCGCAGCCGGCGTCCAGAAAATGTGCGTTGCCAGGCGATGACAATGGCAGCGCCTTGAGCTTTTGCAGTACCTTCAGACCCCAGCCGAACTGCGGGTCAGACAGCCGGTCGTAGGCGCCGGAATCCCATTCGCGTTTCATGTTTTAAATGGCTGCGAGTGCGTTGTCCAGATCGGCAATGATGTCTTCCAAGTCTTCAATGCCGACTGAGATCCGCACCATGCCGTCCGTCAGGCCGATTTTTTTTCTTCCCGCCACGCCGAGCGCCGCGTGGGTCATGGTGGCCGGATGGGAGATCAGCGTCTCCACTCCGCCGAGCGATTCGCCCAGCGAGCACACGCGGACTTTACGCAACATCTTGTTCGCATTATTCTGCGAGCCGGTTTCGAACGTGATCATGGAACCAAAACCGGTCATCTGGCGTTTGGCCAGCTCGTATTGCGGATTGTCCGGGAAGGTAGGGTACAAAACTTTTTTGACTTTAGGATGATGGCGCAGAAAATCGGCTACCGCCTGACCATTGCGATTGTGCTGCTCCATGCGCACGGCCAGCGTTTTCACACCGCGCAACACCAGCCAGCATTCGAACGGAGAAAGAATCGCACCCGCGGCCTTCTGCATGAAAGCCAGTTTTTCCGCGTGATGCGGTTTGGTGCCCACGATCACGCCGCCTAAACCGTCGCTGTGTCCGTTGAGAAATTTAGTTGTGGCGTGCATGACCATGTCCGCGCCCAACTTGATCGGGCTCTGAAAATAGGGCGACATGAAAGTGTTGTCCACCGCCAACTCGGCGCCGCCTGCATGGGCAATTTTCGCGACCTCTTGAATATCCGTCAGCACCATCAGCGGATTGGTGGGCGTCTCAATCCACACAATCTTTGTCTTACGGCGCATGGCTTTCTTGACTGCGCTCAGATCGGACGTATCGACGTAACTGAACTCAATGCCATAGTTGGACAGCACCTGATTGAAAAGACGCGGCACGCCGCCGTACACATTGTGTCCGCACACCAGGTGGTCGCCTTGCTTGAGAAAGCATTGCGTCATGGCAACGATCGAGGCCATGCCGCTCGAAAACACGTGGGCCGATGTTCCGCCTTCCAACGCAGCCATGTTCTTTTCCAGACGCGTGCGCGTGGGGTTGGAGACGCGAGAATACTCGTATCCTTTATGTTTCCCAATTTCCTGCTGAACGTACGTTGTGGTCGCGTAAATCGGAGCGACCACAGCTCCGGTCAACGGGTCGGGCTCCTGACCAACGTGGATGGTCTTGGTGGCAAATCCTGCTTTGGGTCTCTTCATCTTAATGGTCATCGCTATTTAGGCCCGCCTTCAAAAATATTTTTGGACATGTAGCGCTCGGCCGAGTCGGGAATCATAGTAACCACGCGCTTTCCCTTCCCTAATTTTTTCGCAATCTGGATCGCCGCAAAAACGTTGGCGCCGGCGCTGGAGCCGCCGAGCACGCCTTCTTTGCGCGCGAGTTGCGCTACCGTGGCAAACGCGTCCGGGTCGTTGACCATGATGATCTCGTCACACACCTTGGGATCAAACGTTTTGGGGATAAAGCTGGCGCCGATACCTTCTACTTTATGCTCGCCCGCGGGTCCGCCGCCAAGGACTGAGCCTTGCGTTTCGACGGCAACACAATGCACGTTCGGAAGACGCTCTTTCATCAAGCGGGCAATGCCGGTGAATGTTCCGCCGGTGCCTACGCCGATGACGATTGCGTCCAGCTTGCCTTGCATCTGGTCAAAGATTTCCACGGCTGTAGTGTCATGATGAAAGTCAGGGTTGGCGGGATTCTCAAACTGAAGGGCGGTAAATGATTTCGGGATTTTCGCGGCGATCTCTTTGACTTTGGCGATGGCGCCCTGCATGCCAGCGCTGTCAAGTGTACGGATAACTTTCGCGCCGAGGGCCCGCATGACTTTGACCTTTTCTTCGGCAAAGCCTTCAGGCACGCAGAGAATCACATGGTAGCCCTTGTTCACGCCAATCAGCGCCAGACCAATGCCGGTGTTCCCTGCCGTGGCCTCAACAATAGTCGACCCGGATTCGAGCCGGCCTTCGCGCTCGGCCCGATGGATCATCCCAATGGCCGCGCGGTCCTTCACACTGCCGCCGGGGTTGAGATACTCGAGCTTGGCAAAAACGTCAGCCGCGCCGTCGGGGACCATGCGCCGCAGACGCAGCATCGGCGTTCCGCCTACTAGTTCGGTAATGGTTTCAGCTACGTGTAAATGATTCATAAGCAAACCTGCAAGGTTAAGGGAGCAGGCGGTAGCTGGTCAAACCGGACGAGTACCGGATATGGGCAGTTTTGCCAGATCACGGCGACCTGTCCCGGCTTAGCCGTGGATCACGCGCGATGACGGCGATCACGGCGATGAACTCACTCTTTATTCAGTGCCTGGCGGATGGCAGACAGGAGAGCGTGACGAGGATATGGCTTTTGCAGAAAAGCATCTCCGGCTTCGCGGAGACCATGTTCGACCAGTTTGCTGCCGGAGTAGCCGGACACGTAGATGGTCCGCAACCCGGGGACCATGGCCTGCAACCGCGAGGTCAGTTCGGGTCCGCTCATGTTGGGCATGACGACGTCAGTCAGCAGGAGGTGGATACGCCCGGGGTGCTTCTCCACCACCCGGAGTGCATCGTCGCCGTCCTGCGCTTCGACCACGTTGTAACCGGCAAACTCCAGTGATTCGCGGGTGAGCCTGCGGAGTGCCTCTTCGTCTTCCACCAGCAAGATCGTCTCCGTACCGGGGGAGCACGCGTCCGACGCGTCGGCGGACCCAGCTGCGCCCAGAGCGGAAGCGATCCGCGGAAGGTACACGCTGAATGTGGTCCCTTTGCCCAGGGCGCTTTCCACCCTGATGAATCCGCCGCTCTGTTTGACAATGCCATACACTGTAGCCAATCCGAGTCCCGTACCTTTGCCGATCTGTTTGGTCGTGAAGAATGGCTCAAAGATGTGGGCCTGGGTTTCCGCATCCATCCCGACACCGGCATCGCGCACGGACAGAACCACGTGAGGACCGCCCGGTTGGGGCGTGTCTGCGTCCGGCGGCACGTCGCCGGGGCTGACCTCAACGTTCGCGGTTTCGATGCTGAGTTTTCCGCCCGTGGGCATGGCGTCACGCGCATTGACTGCCAGATTCAAGATGACCTGGATGATCTGTCCGGAGTCGGCCATCACCGGGCAAATGTTGGCGCCGGGTCTCACCACTAACTCTATGTCCTCACCAATCAGCCGGTGCAGAAGCTTCTCCGCCTCAGCCACAAGCACGTTCATGTTCAGAATTTCCGGTTGCAGTATCTGCTGGCGGCTGAAAGCCAGGAGTTGCCGCGTCAACCCGGCAGCCCGCTCGCCGGCTTCCAGTATCCGCTCAACCTTGACTCGGTTCGCATCATCAGTGCCAAGCCTTTCCATGAGCAGTTCACAATATCCCAGCATGATGCCGAGCAGGTTGTTGAAGTCATGGGCCACTCCGCCGGCAAACTGGCCCATGGCATCCATTTTGCCTGCCTGGCGAAGCTGGCCTTCAAGTTGCTTTTGGTCGGTTACATCATGGGCAAAACAGAGGAGGCAGGGTTCACCCTGCACTGGAATCGTCTCTGCCGATATCTCAAATTCGCGGATCTGGCCCGACTTGGTCCGAAAACTTGCTCCCCGCTTCAGGACCGGATCGCCGGCATCCAACGCTCTGATCAAGTCGTTCCGCTCTTCCGGGTTTGCCCAAAGAGCCAACTCCGCGCCCGTCTTTCCAACGACCTGCCGGCGTTCGTATCCCAGGGCGCGCAGCAGAGCATCGTTGACCTCGAGGAACCTTCCTTCCGCTACGGTAGTGATGGCGATACTTTCCGGGTTGGAGCGAAACGCCTTGAAGAACCGTTCTTCAGAAAGTCGCAGCGTTTCCTGCGTGTTCTTCTGTTCGCTAATGTCGATCATCACGCCAGTCAGCTCCGTGGCTTCTCCCGCCTCGACTTTCACGTTCACGATGTCCTTGAGCGAAACGGTACGTCCGTCCGCGGCAATCATGCGGTACTCAAACTCGTGGTCCTGCAATTGCCGTGTGGATTCCGTACACAAGCGCACCACGCGCTCGCGATCATCAGGATGGATGTGGCTGGCCCAGAACTCAGGGTCGGAGACCCAGAGCGCGGTGGGATATCCCAGGATCTGCTCCGCCATCTGGCTGACAAAAGTAAACTGAAAAGTGCGAGCATCACACCGCCACACAATCGCGCGGACGGAGTCCACCAGATCATGGAGCAGGCGCGGGCTGTACCTTCTCTCGATGTTCCTAATCTTGGGAATGAGGGTGGCCATACATAATAGCGAAACCTATAAAACGAAGCCTGCTGTGATGGCATCACAATGTAGGAGAAGTACCACTGCCATCCCCAGCGCATCCGTCCTAAACCCTAACGGTGTGTATTGGAATAATATTGCGTCTGAAAGGAATTGTGTAAGAAAATTTTAACCTTTTTCCACAGCCGGAAAAGTGAGCTTTATTGAACAGGATACCGGCCAAACATTTGGTAGCGCTACCGGGAATCGANNCCGGGTTTGAAGATTGAGAATCTCCTGTCCTAACCCCTAGACGATAGCGCCACTCACACCAGCAGAGAGGCCGCAAAGCGGCCCGCAATTAGTATAACAAAGCGGAAAACCATCCAAGCGGCTGGCACGCGCCAGACGGAGACTTCCACCGCGGCGGACAGCATTGATTTCGAATCCTGAATTCTCTCGTGTTGCAAGAGCCGGTCAATTTGTTTGCCTATGGCTGTCAGCGGAAAAACATATGGCAGAAAAGCTATAATCCCAACCGATGCCGGTCCTTGGAAGTTTCTGTCTCTTATTCGCGCTCGCGCTGGCCGCCTACTCTTTTGTCGTAGGGATTATTGCCGCATTGCGGCGCGACTCCGTGGGAGCACGTTTGAGCGAGACCGCCCGCCGCGCGGGTATGGCCACGTTTCTTGCTGTGGTGGGTGCGGCCTTCGCGTTGGTTTGGGTCGCGCTGGCCAATGATTTTTCTGTCGCGTATATCCTTCATCACTCCAATCGCGCTCTGCCCACGGCTTACAAAATTGCCACGCTATGGTCCGGACAGGAAGGCTCCATCCTGTTTTGGTGCTTGTTGCTTTCCGGCTATGGCTTTGTGTTGCGCTTGCGCCACAAGGTCGATCAGCGGCTGGTGGCGATCGCGTCCATCGTGGTTGCGGGCATACAAATTTTCTTTCTGTCACTGGCGAGTTTCGCTGCGAACCCTTTTGGCCTGATGGACCGCGTTGCTGCCGACGGTAACGGCCTCAATCCCCTGCTGCAATATCCGGAGATGGTGATCCATCCTCCCATGCTGTATCTGGGATATGTCGGCTTCTCTATTCCTTTTGCCTTCGCGCTCGCAGCGCTGATCATGCGCTATCCCGGCGAAAAATGGATCCAGATCACGCGCCGCTGGACCATGGTCACGTGGCTCTTCCTCACCTGCGGTGTGGTCCTGGGAGCGCACTGGGCCTATGCCGTATTGGGCTGGGGCGGTTACTGGGGATGGGACCCGGTGGAGAACGCTTCTGTGTTTCCCTGGCTGACCGGTACTGCGTTTCTGCATTCCGTCATGATGCAGGAAAAACGCGGCATGNNGCGTTTGCGCAATCTACCATTGGCTCCTGGTTCTATGTATTTCTGGCCTTGGTGTTCGTGGTTTGCATGGTGGCATTCATCAAGAACCGCGACCATCTCAAGTCAGAAAACAAACTGGAATCATTGATCTCCCGCGAATCCAGTTTCTTGTTTAATAACGTGCTGTTGCTGGGTGCATGCTTTGCGATTGTGTGCGGGACTTTTTTCCCAGTCCTCTCAGAATGGNNGGCTACAAAATTACGGTGGGCGCTCCATTCTTTAATAAGGTCTTTATCCCGATTGGCCTGCTTATCATTTTCCTGATGGGTGTGGGCCCGCTTCTCGCCTGGCGCAATACTTCGTTTGGGAGCCTGAGACGCAATTTCGCCATTCCCGTCGGCCTTTCCGCGATCACGGCAATCGTGCTGATTGTGATCGGCGTGCGTCCGCTGCACGATCTGGCCCAGTTCTTTTCCTGGCTGGCCCTCTCGCTGGGAATGCTGGTTACGGCAACGATTGCTTCTGAATTCTTTCGCGGCGGTCGCGTACTGCAAAAAAAGAATGGCGGCAGCATTGTGACCGCCATATACCAGCTGAGCCGCCGGAACATGCGGCGCTACGGCGGCTACGTGATTCACTTCGGCCTGGTGGTGATGGTCGTCGGCTGGTCCGGCGCCGCTTTCAACCAGGACAAAGAGATGGAAATGGGACTGCATGACAAGCTGGAGATTGGCCGCTACACGCTCGTGAACCAGGCCTACACCCAGGACGACGCTCCCAACTATGAATCCGAAACCGCCTTGCTGGACGTTTATCAGGGTGACAAATACCTCGGTCAGCTCACTCCTGCGCTCAAGAGTTACAAGCCCATGGGCCAGCCGGACCATATTGTCGCCAACCGCTCCACTCTGCGCGAAGACCTGTATGTCATTTACGAAGGCAGAAACCAGGAAACCGGCCGCCCGGTAATTAAAGCGTTTGTGAATCCGCTGGTGGTTTGGTTCTGGATTGGAATATTCATCCTGATCTTTGGCACCGGAATGGCTTTGGTCCCCAATGCCGTGCCGGTGACGTCGCCGGTTTCGGCGGCGGAAGCTGTTGCCGCCGTCGGTATGCATCCAGCCGGAGCGCCTAAATGAAGCGCCTGGCCCACATTTCCGTTCTGGTGACCGCGCTGCTTCTACTCATGGGCGCGGACAACGACACTAGTCGCTACAACTCTGTCGGGGGCAAGATCATGTGTACGTGCGGCTGCGCCGAGTTGCTGCTCCAGTGCAACCACGTCGGCTGCCAGAGTTCCGACCGGATGGTTCGAGACTTGAAAGCCAGCCTGCTGACCCATCCGAAGGACGAAGACGTTCTGCAATGGTTCCGCGAAAATTGGGGAGCCACGGCAACGGTGGAACCACGCACGCACGGCCTCGATCTGTTGGCCTGGATCATGCCTCCAGCGGTGCTGGCGCTGGCACTCGGATTAGTGATGATCGTGGTCCGCAATTGGCGGTTGCGTCCAGCGCATGCCGCTGCAGCGGATCTGTCGCTGAGTCCGCAACTTGAGGCGTTCCGCAGCCGCGCCCGCAAGGACACTGAGATATGAGCGAAGCCACGTTCGACATTCTCATTCGCGTCCTCTGCGCCCTGTTTGCCGCCGGGGCGCTGGTTTTCATCTTCCGTCTGGGCAAAGGTGCGTCCGATACGGGCGTGGAGAAGACCCGTGTCATCTATCTCTACGAACGCAAGGAAGTGGTGTACGAAAACCTGCGCGATCTGAATTTTGAATTCAAGGCCGGCAAATTTACCCAGGCCGACTATGACGGTATGCGCGTGGGCATGGAAGCCGAAGCCGCCCGTATTCTGGCCGAAATTGAAAAATTAGAATCCGCACCAGCTTGAAGGAGCTACATTGAAGCACTTCGTCTTTCTTCTTGTCATTTTCATTGCCTGTTCCCTGTCCGCGCCCGCCCAGGTGCTGACCGGTACCGTCACCAACGGCACCCGCAACAAGCCCTCCGCCGGCGATGATGTCATTCTGCTCAGCCTGACCAAGGGAATGGAGGAACAGGGGAAGACCAAGACGAACGCCAAGGGCGAGTTCAGCTTTAACATGGCCCGCACCCCGAACGCCATGTATCTGGTGCGCGTGCATCATCAAGACGTGAATTATCACGAGCCGGTCACCCCCGGGACCAACAACGTGAAGGTCACCGTGTACGATTCCAAAATCACGGTGCCGGAGATCAAGCTGCTCGACCAGTCAGAGATTTACCAGGCGAAAGACAACAGCGCCGAGGTGATTGAACTTTTTCGATTAAGCAATACATCTAATCCGCCGATGACCCAGCCAACCTTCGAGTTTTATCTGCCTGAAGGCGCGTCGATTCAGGCAGGACAGGCCGTTGCCAATGGCACACCCATCAAGAGCTCGCCGGTCCCGCTTCTTGAAAAAAACAAGTACTACTTCCCTTACCCCGTTCGTCCGGGAGAGACGCACTTTGAAGTCGTGTACACCCTGCCGTACAAAGGCTCGCTGAAGGCGGAGCCGAAAATGGGGATGGTCCCCGGCAAATTCTACGTGGTCACGCCCAAATCCATACGCTTTGTTCCAGGGAGCGGTTCGGTATTCAGTTCCACAACATGGCCGATCGACACAAGCATCAAAGACATCGAAACGCACGTGGCCGACAATCCTCAGGCGGGAACGCAACTCGAGTTTGAGATTTCAGGAACTGGATTACTGCCTCAGGATAAGTCGGCAGACCAGGAGCCCGCAGCGGGCGGGGACAATCGTCCAGGAGGCGGATTGGGCACGCCCAATGAAAAACCTGGTCCTCTCCAGTCCGCGCAGTGGCTGTTGCTGGGCATACTGGTCGTGGCGTTGGCAGCGGGCGCTTTCTATGTTTATTCATCCAACCGGCCAGCTGCGGCCTTTGCCACCGGTCCCGCCAAACCTACGGACCGCAACACAGCGTTACTCGAAGCCATGAAAGAAGAAATCTTTGACTTGGAAATGGACCGTCTTCAGGGCAAACTCTCGCCGCAGGAGTACGAGGCGGCAAAATCCGCGCTGGACAAAACATTGCAACGCGCGATGCAGCGGCAGTCGAGACAAAAATAACAGCGGCCCGCGGCGCTTTTCAGACATTCGCTATACTGCATGAGTGACTACCGCGCATAAACCAAAGACCAACTGGCAGCATGGCCTGATCGTAAAATCCTCGCCTCTCCACGGCGCGGGGGTTTACACCACTGTCCCGCTTAAAAAGGGACAGCGGGTACTCGAATATACCGGCCCACGGATCACCAAGAAACAAAGCGAGCTCTTGTATGCCGATAGCGAAGTGACGTATCTGTTTGGGATGGATGGCGGCAAGATCATCATCGATGGTTTTGGCATGGCCGCGTTCGTCAACCATTCCTGCGATCCCAATTGTGAGACTGACCAGATTGCCGGCCGCATATGGATCATCGCCACGCAGGCGATCAAGCCCGGTGAAGAACTTACGTACGACTACAACCTCTACGACGCCACACAAGGAGAAGAAGCTCCTTGTTATTGCGGCGGGAAAACATGCCGCGGCACAATGTTTTCTGAAGATGAGATTGCGCGGCTCAAGCGAGCATCCAAGCGCAAGAACGGGAAGCTCAAGAAGAAAGTGGCGTAATACGGAAGCGCTGTATTTTATTGGCGCGGGTTGTCCTCAAACAGCGCCGTCAGCGATACGGAAAATGTCGTGCCACCAAATAGTTTCTGCTCACTCACCGTTCCCGGCTCAGCCACCTCACGCATGCCGGTTTTGTCGTGGATCTCGACCAGACGCACCGCCGGGTAAATCAGCCATACCGCATGACTGCTCGCTGCTAGATATTGACACACCTTTTTGCGGTGTCTTGAGCAAGGTTGCTCTGGGAGATTACTTCCACGGCCAGCGTAGGACCGCCCTCAATTGGGGTAATGTCGAGATCGATATCTTTCGCGCGGTCTTGGGCAATGAAAGCAACATCGGGCTTACGGACAGCGCTCGCCGACAACCGGAAATCAGTTTCGTCAAGGACCAGACCGAGATCGTTGGCCTGGACAAAATCAGTAAGGGCGCGCCGCAGGCGATAACGCACAATGTTGTGCCGCGGTGTTGGGGATGGCGTCAAGATCAATTCTCCTTCGTCCAACTCATAGCGCAGATCTTCGGCGGCGGTTTCCTGCAGCGCCCGGAATTCTTCAAAACTCAGTTTAGTTGCCGCACCCATGATTCCCTCCCAGCGTCCTGGCACAGCCGCCCAAGTATCATTATTGTAGGACTTCTTGACTCAGCCGTCTTGCTGCTACACCGTGCGTCTCAACACGTAAATCACCCAAGGAGCGATCTTAGTTTCGTTCACCCACGCATATGGCTCGTCACCTTTTGCCAGCGGCTTCAAGACCTGGATGGCTTCGAGATCCGCTTCTTTATATACCGACCAATACGATTCATCGGTCCAGAGGATGTCTTCCACCGGCCTGTCATCGTGGTGGTCGGTAACGATGATGCGCACGACATCACCGCTGCGCGCTGAGGCGTTCTCCGGGAAATCCCTGGTGGTAAAGGAAGCCCATTCGTGCGTGTAAATCTCAGGTGCCGAAACTATGGTGACGAGGGTCCCATTCGGCCGCAGCAGCTTTCCCAGGTCGCAAAAGATCCTTACCTTGATTGCTCCAGGAATGTTGTCGAAGGTAAAAGCGGAAAGCACCAGGTCGAAAGCCCCAGTGTCAAGTTCGCCGAAATTGTCGTCGGGCACGAGACGGTAATCGCCGGAAGGGTCCGTGCCGCGTGCGATCCGCAGCATGTCCTCTGAGACATCAACTCCGGTCACAGTGAACCCGAGTTTTCGCAGGAGCCTTGTTGACCTGCCTGTGCCACACCCGAAATCCAGGGCCCTCGTTCCCGTTACATGCTCGGCCAGAATCGCGGGCAGATCACGGTACGCGAGATAGTAAGTGTTGGCGAATTCAAGCATGGCGTACGCGCCGGCACGGTCAGCGTCCGCGTAGCTGTTAGCAAAATCTGGCTCTTCGTTCACAACTCCCGCCTGCCCTCCATGGCCTTGAGCATAGTAACTTCGTCGGCGTACTCAATGTCGCTCCCGGCGGGGATGCCGGTGGCAATACGCGTCACTTTGACTCCCGGGCGCTTAATCAAGTGTGCGATATGCGCGGCAGTGGCTTCGCCTTCGATCGTGGGATTGGTGGCAATGATGATCTCATCCACCGCGCCGCTCTCAATGCGCTTCATCAGAGAAGGAATCCGCAATTGCTCCGGGCCTACTCCGTGGAGCGGCGAAAGGGCGCCGTGCAGCACGTGATAAACGCCGTTGTAGGTACGCGTTTTCTCGATGGCGTTTATGTTAGTGGGCTCTTCCAGCACGCAGACAAGGCGCTGATTGCGGGTTGCGCTTGAGCAATACGTGCAGGGATCAACATCTGTGATGTTATTACATACAGAGCAAAGATGAAGTTCTTCTTTAAGTGTACGGATGGCTGCGGCCAAAGCTGCCGCGTCATCCGCGCTGGATCGCAGGATGTAAAACGCCATTCGTTGTGCGCTCTTGCTGCCCACGCCGGGAAGCTTTTTTAACTCATCAATCAGTCGAGCCATGGGCTCGGCAAACTTGGCCACAAGTACCCCTTACATCCCCGGAATTCCCAACCCGCCCAGCATTCCGCCGACGCTGGCCTGCATGGCCTGGTCAATTTTGCGGGTAGCTTCGTTCACGGCGGCGGTGACCAGGTCTTGCAGCATCTCCACGTCTCCGGCTTTGACCGCCTCGGGATCAATCCGAGTTTCGAGCAGATGCTTTTGCCCGTTCATTTTGACCGTGACCGCGCCGCCGCCTACCGAGGCTTCCACCACGGTCTGACGCATTTTTTCCTGGAGCGCCTCTGCCTGCTTTTGCGCGGCCTGCAACATATCTTGAAACTGGCGTGAATCAAAACCACCCATGGTTACTCCTAGTTCTTGTCCCGGTGATCAATCACCGTGCGCACTTCAGCGCCGAATTTTTCCTGCATGCGCCGCACTACCGGATCCTCCGCCGCGCGGCTTCGCGCACTGGCGCCATTCGTCGGCGGTGCGGGACGCGCGACCGGCGTGGCGCCATTCGCCGGCATGCCGCTGGCCACTACAACCTTGATTGGACGGCCGGCAATCATGCTCGCCGCGGCGTTGGCCGCAAGCTTTTGCTCACGCACCATCAACACCTCAAGCACTGACGCCGGCTTGGAAACGGTAACAATCAACTGGTCCGATTGAAGCACTGCGCTACCGGTTTCAAGAACGGCCGCCAGCATCTTATAACCGGCTGCTTCGAGTTCGTTCAGCACGTGGCCCAGAATCTTCGTAGGGTCGCCGGAAGGCTCCGGGGCTTCGACCACTCCAACGGCTACTGCTGGAGTATGCACCTGAACGTTAGTGGCGTCAGACATTTCCGGCTCAGGTCCGCGAATTTTGCGCGCACGATCCGCCTCAAAGGGCGACACGCTCTCAGTCTTGCGGACAGGCACGGCCGGAGCACTCGCCAGAGAAGCCGCTGGCGCCGATTGTCTGATGGATGGCGTTGCCGCCTGGCCTTCCGACGCGAGTTGACTCAGTATCTGTTCCAACGGCAGTATGCGCTGCGCATGCACCATCTTGAGCACGCCTAGTTCTAAATGAAACCGCTGCTCCTGACGGTATCCCAATTCGTCATATGTGCGCAGCATGATTTGCAGGAAGCGCGCCAGATCTTCTTCAGGAAATTGCTCCGCAACACGGCCTACACGCGCACGCTCATCAGTCGAAATTTGCAGCAACGGTGACGCATTTCCCGCCACTTTCGCCACCACCGCATTCCGCAGAAAACGGACGAGCTGTTTGGCAAAGTGCGCCGGGTTCTGTCCTTCGGTCATCAACTTGTCGAGCAGCCGTAGCGCGTCTTCACTGGAACTTCGTGCTACTGCGCCCATGACGTCTTCGAAAACTTCAGAGCCCACAGCACCGGCCAGTCCGCGCACCAGTTCCGCGCTCAGGCTGGTTCCACAGCACGCGATGGCCTGGTCCATGATGGAGAGAGCGTCGCGCATGGAGCCGTCTCCGGCTTCGGCCAGCACGGCCAGCGCTTCCGCATCGGCCTTAATTCCCTCTTTCCCGGCGATGTCGCCGAGTTGGGTGACAATGTCGTCAAATTTAACGGCATGGAAACTGAAGTGCTGCGCACGCGAGCGAATGGTCTGCGGGATATCTTCCGGCTGCGTGGTCGCCATCATGAATACAATGTGCGGCGGTGGCTCTTCCAGCGTCTTCAACAAGGCATTGAACGCGGCGTCGGTGATCTGGTGGGCTTCGTCCAGAATGTAGATCTTGTAACGGTCGCGCGCCGGACGGTAACGTGCGCCTTCGCGCAGTTCACGAATCTCGTCGATGCCGCGGTTCGTGGCGGCGTCAACTTCAATCACGTCCACGGAGCTTCCCTCGCGGACTTCGCGGCAGGAGTCGCACACGCCGCATGGCTCCGCTGTGGGCTTGTCGGTCGCGCGGCAATTCAAGGCCATGGCCAGAATGCGTGCGATGGTCGTCTTGCCGATCCCGCGGTGGCCACTGAAGATGTAGCCATGCGCAATCCGCTGCTGTTCGATGGCGTTTTTCAGTGTCCGGGTAACGTGCTCCTGGCCAATGACATCGGAAAAACGCTGGGGACGGTATTTGCGCGCTAAGACCTGGTAGCTCATGAGGAGATTAGATTATACAACTTCATTTCTTTCTCTCTTGGTCCAAAGCGCCGACTTCGTCTCGCTTTTTTCTAACATTCCGAAGAGGAGAAGCTGTGAAAAGAACTAATTTGACAGCTCGTCTTTAAAAACACTGTAACGATCTGGACAGATTTTTCACTATCGATGTTGGGAAACTAAGTACATCAAGCGTCGCAGAGACTTGCTTTCCTGAGAAACGCTAAATGTTCATATGGAGAATCCCATGAATCGAATTGCCACATTGCTCATTGCTACGGCCCTAAGTCTGCCCGTATGCACGCAGAGCAGTAACACCTCTTCGCCAGCGAGGCTCGATTACAGCAAGCCCTTCGAGTTAAAGGACGAAATTCCCAACCTCTACAACGCTGCCAGCCTACCCCCTGAAGAAGGGGTTAGGCAGTTGTTCCAAAACAATGTTCATCTTAGGACCTATGTGGCTATTGCGTTGCAAAGACAGTGTGGCTCGGAAACCCAGGATCGCACCTGCAGGGCCAAACTCGGTGACGAGGTTCTTGAAACTCAAATCACTTCGCTCATCGATGACCTAGTGAACAAACGAATTCACAGCGGAGGAAGTATTACCAGCGTAGATTATGCGTTTAATCGGCCGTGGCCTTTCGCGGCCGTGACAGCAATGCGGCCCCACTCCGAATCCAAGGCATATCTCGTTCTTGGCCTTTTTCCCGGCAACTTCTACACAGTCTCACGAATCCTGGAGCAATACGGAGATCCAAATGATCAAAGGATTTCCGGATCTCCAAGATCACTGTCTTACAGGACCACTGCCAAAAATTATGTTTTCGTAATCAGATTTCAACTAAATCAAGGCGAAACCGAAGCAGAACAGATTTGGTTGACGCTCACCAAACAAAATTAGTACCGCGAGACACAAAGACAAAATTGGGCCTCGCTACAGCGTGGAGCTAAATTGACACGTCATCTGTCGGCAGCTAAATTGTTGGAAACGCCATTTTAGGAGAATCGTGTGGCAGCATCCCTACATTCAATCCGATTTCCCAACGAAACCCCTGCCTATCGCGATGCCCGCAACGAATTGCTGGAAGCCGAGCGCGCGCTACGCAAGAACATTGAAGATGTTGCCGCCCTGCGCCGCAAGCTGCCGCTCGGTGGCGAGCCGCCGGAAGACTACGTTTTTGAGGAGGGCGCGGCCGACATCAATGACTCGCAAACCGTGCGCGCCACCAGGTTGTCTGAGTTGTTCGATCCGGACAAGGACACCCTGGCGGTCTATAGCTATATGTTCGGGCCGAATATGAAGTCCGCTTGTACGTCCTGCACTTCCATTCTGGACGGCCTGAATGGAACAGCCTTGCATGCACGACAACGGATAAGTTTTGCCGTAGTCGCCAAATCGCCATTGGCGCGGATTCGTGAACTGGCCCGTGGACGCGGCTGGAACAACCTGCGGCTGCTATCGTCAGCCAACAATAATTACAACCGCGACTACCATGGCGAGAACGAGAAGGGTGGTCAATTGCCGTCGCTCAATATTTTTACCCGCCGCGAAGGCAAAATTCACCACTTCTATCACTCGGAACTTTTGTTTGTACCGCAAGACCCAGGGATGGACGGACGCCATGTGGACCTGCTGTGGCCTTTGTGGAACCTCTTCGACTACACACCCGAGGGCCGCGGGACGGACTGGTATCCCAAGCTGAGTTATTAATGCTGCTGACCAAACTCCGAAACCCCAGCGTTTAGCGGGATTCGGGATTTGAGACTATGGAGCTTCGATCACTTCCACGCGGCCGTCTTTCTTGCGATGCAGCACCTTCACTCTGCCCTGCGGATCGCGAAACACAAACACTTCACGGTCGCGGAATTCAGCTTCTTTTACCGCCTCTTCCAGCGTAAGCGGCTTCAGGGAAACCGAGTCGGCGCTCCGGACCACGTGCGTCTCCGTGACTTTGGCCACGTTGGGAAAGGAATGGACCATGATCGGCACAGAGGTCTTCATGTCTTCACTGGCGCCGACGGCAATCGCAATCTCTTCTTTGGGTCTCTGCTCCAGCTTTTTGCGGGCCTGACGTTTCTTGCTCTTCCACCTCGTCTTGTATTTCACCGCCTGGCGGTCAATCCGGTCCAGTGCGTTGCCCACCGCCACCTTCATCTCGCCTTCTTCCGCTAGACCCACAATCGGCGGATGGTTGCGCACGGTGACAGTGATCTCCGCGGTGTGACGGTGTTTCTCCGCGGACAGCACCACGTGGCTGTCAAAATGATTACCTAGGAGTTTTTGGATTTTCTCGAGTCCGAGTTCTACTTGATGGCGGATCGCAGGAGTAATTTCAAAATGCAGGCCGGTGTATTCCACGTTCATTGACTTCCCTCCTTGGGTTTTCCACTGAGAGTCGTCTGACTGGGCCGCGAGAGCGGCGTCCATGCAGGCGATTTTTACTTTGGTGGCAAGCGCCAGCCCTGCGCGGCCGCGCCTGCTGTATCAGTTCTTGATCCTCCTTTGATGCGTGCTGGGAATTTTCATATCTTCGCGATACTTGGCGACGGTGCGCCGCGTCACCTGGATACCCTGAGACTGTAACATGCGCGTGATCTGGTCGTCTGTGTACGGCTTGGCCGGATCTTCCTCTTCAATCAGCTTTTTCACGCGGCGCTTGAGGATGAGCAGCGAAGTCCCCGCGCCTTCCGGCCCCTGGACGCTCTCCGAGAAAAAGTACCTCAGCTCAAACACGCCTTGAGATGTATGCACGTACTTGCTCGAAACAGCGCGGCTCACCGTGGACGGATGGACGCCAATCTCTTCCGCCACGTCTTTGATCATCATGGGCTTGAGCAGGTCGATGCCGTGGTCCAGGAATTCGGCTTGGCGGCCAATGATCGCATAGCAGACTTTCAAGATCGTCTGCCGCCGTTGCTCGATGTTCTTGATGAGTTGCACCGCGGACTTGTAACGTTCTTTGACGTACGTTTTAACATCTTTCTCCACCTCCGCGCCCTGGTTCAGCATTTTGCGATACGTGGGACTCACGCGGAGTTGGGGCAAATCTTCGTCATTCATCAGGACGAGATACTCGTCCCCGTGTTTCACAAACGCCACGTCAGGCTCAATCAGCTTGGGTTCAATTTTGTTGTAGCGCATGCCCGGCTTGGGATCGAGCGTGCGGATGAACTCATGCGCCTGGATTACTTCTTCCATGGGACGCGTGATGGCCTTGGCAATTTCTTTGTACTGCTTATTCACCAGAGAATGCAGGTGGGTATCCACAATCTTGATGGCGTCTTCAATGATCTGGTCGTTTTCCGGGTCTTCGCTGCCGTCCGCATCGCGCGTTTTTTGCAAATGCTCGAGCTGTGCCAGCAGGCATTCACGCAGATCGCGCGAGGCCACTCCGGGAGGATCAAACTGGCGGACCTGAGCAATCGCTTCTTTGAGGTGTTCCAGCGTAAATTGCAGCGACGGCTCGACTTGATTCTGATGTTCGTGTACCGCCGCCTCGGACGCCGGAGTATGGGACACTACGAGCTGCAGATTTGCTGGTTCAGTTGCGCCAAGCATTGCGTCGACAGGTCCCGGCTCGTCCAAAGCGTCTTCTTCCGGCAGGATAGCTTCTGTCTGGGCCTGGGCCACACCCATCAGTTCGTCTTCGGTGGCGGTAAGATAACCGTCTTCATTCAGGTTCCCAATGACCAACTCAGCAGCCGCGTGGACTTCAGGAGAAATACTGATAGACCCCAGTTGCCACATCAGATGGTCCGTAAGCGTGTCGGGCCGGGAAAGAAAATTTTCAAAAGATGGCCGGTCGATCTCTTCGAGATCAGCGGAGTTGCGGTACCCGGGATCGAGATAATCGCGGAAGAACGAGCCAAAATCGATTTCGTCGAAAGGATCTTTCTTCTCTTCCGCCGGAGCGGCATCCTCCGGCGCCTGGCGGTCCTGGGCCTCGACGCGGTCGCGGGCTTCTTCCTTGCCGGCAACTTCATCGAGCATGGGGACCGACGGATCAAACTCCTCCAGGACCGGGTTCTCCACGATCTCGGTATTGATCATCTCCTTGAGCTCCAGCTTGTTGAGCGCGAGCACGCTCACCATCTGCACGAGACCCGGCGTGAGAATCTGTTTCTGTGAAACCCGGAGGTTCAGTCTGTTCTGGAGTACTGCCATTTTAGAATTCAGCCGATCTTTAATCTACAACCGTCTATTATCGCCCGAAGACGCAGCCGAAAGAAGTCTCGCCTTATACAAACGAGAAACTCTCTCCTAAGTAGACGCGCTTTACCTCAGGGTCGTTGCCAAGCTGTTCGGGCGTTCCCGCACGAAAGATGCGCCCTTCGTTAATGATGTATGCACGATCGGTCACCGAAAGCGTCTCGCGGACATTGTGGTCGGTAATCAGGACGCCGATTCCAGCCGCTTTCAGATCGAAAATGATCTTCTGCAAGTCGAGGACGGCGATCGGATCAATGCCGGAAAAGGGCTCGTCCAGCAGAATGAATTTGGGTTTGATGCACAGTGCCCGCGCGATCTCCACGCGGCGACGCTCACCGCCGGAAAGCTGGTATCCCATGCTGTTGCGGACGTGCCCCAGGCCAAGTTCGTCGATCAAACTGTCGCGTTTGCGCCGCCGCTCCTGCCAGGAAATGGGCTGCACTTCCAGGACCGCCATAATGTTCTCTTCCACACTGAGTTTGCGGAAGACCGACGGCTCCTGAGGCAGATAGCTGATGCCATAATTGCGTGCCCGCAGGTACATCGGCACGTTGCTGATGTCTTCGCCATCGACCAGAATGCGGCCGCTGTCGGCCGGCACGAGGCCCACCGCCATGTAGAACGCAGTCGTCTTCCCTGCGCCGTTTGGCCCGAGGAGTCCGACTACTTCCGCCTGATTAATATGGAGGCTGACGCCGTTGACCACCCTGCGTCCGCGGTACGATTTAGTAATCTCGTCCGTGGCTAGGGTCTGCATTACTTCTTGCTCGCATCTCGAATCCTGGTATGTATGAGAGTTTTTGATGCCTCTCGACTTTCTACCAGCACCCTATCATCGGCAGAAAAGAAAGTCAACGAATCGCCCGAGATTTCACCGTGTTCGGCATCAAAAATGCTGGGGCGTTTGTCTTCCGAGCCCGTCAGAACGAATTTCTGCTCCGCGGCCGTATAAACAACCTGCTTGCCGGTGGCCTTGCGGTCCTTTTGGTCGATCAAAATATCGCCCTGGGCGACGATGTGGTCGAGTTGACTGGCCGTATCCGAGCCTTGATTTGCACGCTGGCGCAGCAGGACCTGGATGGTGTCCGCGGTCATGGTGCTGTCAGTCCAGTGGACCAGGACGTTGCGCGTAAATACCGCCTTGCGGTCGGCGTCGACGTAGTTGAGTTTGTCCGCGGTCACCCGGACTGGGGTCGCTTTTCCGGTCTTCGGGTCGGTTTGCACAAAGACCGACCGCACCTGTGTGGACTGACTGCCCTGCGCCTGAAGACTGCGGTGAGCACGGTCAAAGCTGATCGTGGGACCTTCGACGATGTTTCCGCCCTGCCACAGTCGGGCGCTGGTGAAAGTCGCCACTTCACTCAGATGATTTGCCGTCATGCTGCTTCCTGTCACATGAATGGGATCACTGGAAGCCAGCAAGGCCCCGCCGGGCTGCGGTTTTAGCTCGCTGTACGTCGCTTTCACGTTGTTCTGGGCGGTGGCGTTGCCGGTTTTGCGATTGATCTGGACTGCGTCGGCGGTGAGACTTACGCCGGTGTCCGTGACTCGGGGCGAGCCGGTCAGCGCAACGGTGTCATCCGTGAGGGTATAGCGTGCGCGGTCTGACGACGCTGTCTGCGCGCCTTCCTGATACTGGAAGTTGCCCGTCTGTTCAACCGTGCTGATGGCGCCCTGATCGGTGAATGTGGCGGCAACATCGCGGCTGGTGGACACGCGGTCCGGTCTACCGGGAGTGGAGGACACCACTCTGGCATTCGGGCTTCCGAATACCGACTTCAAGTGGTTCTTGGCATCAAATTTGCCTTCAAATTGCCCGGCTGTGATGACCGTGCGGGCTTGCGCTTGCGTGATCTGCACCTGCGCAGCGCCGGACGTCACGGCCCGTTCCAGTATCTTGCCGTTGTGAACGAACAGATCAAGCGCCGCTGCCTGGAGGTGCTGCACTGATTTGTTTGCGGATCCCGTCATGAGATCGACTGAGTCTTCAGCATGCGCCTTGACGACGCGATTGTCCGGACCAAAGTCCAGTAACACACGGCCAGCTTTTCCCATTGCCGGCGACTCACCGCGGCGGGCCATGGTTACGCCTCCGGAAAATGTTGCCGAGCGCGCCTGGTTGCGAGCGCCCATCACCACTTCGACAGCGGGCGCGGTCACATTAAATCCTTTAGGCCCAGATTCCGTGATCTGTACGTTGCCGGCGCCCAGAATGCGGTCCACAGTGTCATCGTCGCGCATCAGGATTGTGGCTTTGTCGGCCGTCACCGAGCGATGTGACTGCTGCTGTTCCATCCTGGCAAATTGCAGGACCATCTTGCGCGGTTCCTTGGTCAGAATGGCGCCCTGGCCGGTAATGGTGGCTTTCTGCTTTCCCGTCGTGGTGACGCTCACTGCGGATTTCAAAGTGAGTTCACTCTTGCGCGAGTCATATGTGGCGCCGACGGCCGAGCCGTTGGCCTCCGGAATGCGGAACTCAATTCTCTGTTGTGTCACGGCTAGGCCGGTCTGCCTGTTAAATGTGAGACCGCTGGTCTTCACATGGATAAGGTTCTTCATCTCGCGCGCCGCAGAATGGTCGCGCCCGGGGACACCCGTCGACTCAGATTCCATGTCGATGCGAACTTCGCCTTCCGAAGAAATGTCGCCAGTGACCGGATCGTATTGAAAGTCAGCGCCGTAGATTTGGTCGGTGCGACTTCCGTCGCGTCCGTAAATGACAATGCTCACATCATGCAGCTTGGCGCGGCCGCCTTCTTTGAATTCCTCGGCGCTGGCCGCATGAATGGTATAGAGAGTCTTGCCCCCATCGGATTGGGAGTAGGTAAAACCTTTCGCGCTTTTCGTAATATTCGAGGAAATTTTGCTGATGGTGCTGTCAATACGGCGCTTCACCGTTATCAGATGGTGAACATAGTACCCGGCAACCAGCAGCGTGGCGACAATGGCACCGCCGGCAAACAGCCTGCGGAGCACCCTGGGATTGAGAGGCATCGGGTCAATATTAACAGGACAGAATCATTCGCTGGCGCGTCTCTACGCTTTCCAGACGAGAGTGCCGGCAATCATGTCGTGCAGCCCTTGTTTGCGCTCGGTGAAGGCCACCATGATGAATCCGAGGTGACACGCTATGGTCGACAGTATCTTGCCAAAGAAGCGTCCCGTGGCGCGGCCAAAAGAGATCCTGTTCCCGGCCATGTCAGTGACTTTTAGCTTCAGCAGCTTCTTCCCAACTGTGCCCTGCCACGATGAACTGGTCAGCAAAGCTTCGTAGAGCCATTGAGCCACCAGCGACAAAAGGATGACAAAAGGGAGCGTGGTAAAGAACCACGGCGGCGGGCCATCCTCCATGCCGCCACGGGACGCACTGATCATCAGGGGCAAAAGGAAAATCGCACTCAGCGGACCGAGGACTGCTCCTAGTAGGACGCGATCAATGATCAGCGCCAGAAAACGGATCCAAAATCCGGCATAGGGTGAAACCACGGGAACGGGAACCCCGCCGGGGGCACCTGTGTCACAGCGCCCGAGGGCGAGGGCACCAGACCAGGCGCCAGATTCTCGCCGCAGCCTTGACAAAAAGTACCACCCGGCGCGCTCTGGGTACCGCACTTCGAACAGAAAATAACGTTGTCTGCCATGGCCCGCAATATAAACTGCTGACCGATCAGATGCAAACAGGAATTGCAGCCGGCGCGGGAGACGGTCGGCGCGTGCGTTCGGGGTTAGTTCTTCAATCCGTCAAAACGCGGACATAAAATGTTTCAGAACTGTAGATTTCAATTGTGTTCGACTGCTTCGTATATTTTCCGTAAATCGCGACGTGGCTGCCTTTCTTTACAGCGAACCCCTGCTCACTGGCTGTCTTATTTTTGTCTCGGACCCCACTCTTGCCCGGATCGTAGACGACCCGCACTTCGTGATCGCCGACTTTCAACCGCAGGTAGCATATTGCATCGATTTCGCAACCATGGTTGTTTTCCAAAACGATGCCGGTGGCAGTGGCAGTTCCGTCGGCAGCAATCATAAGCTTGCCGCTGACGGAAGGACGTGTTGCCAGTGCCCGTATTGCGGCAGGTACTGCGTGGAAAGAGCCATACGGAATCATGAGCATTAAGGCTATCAGAGAAGTGTTCATGGTGTTCCTTCCTGAATACTGACGTGATCGTGCCTTGCGGCTTCAGCCCGGACTGACTTGCGAAAATCGTCGAGCACCAATTCCAACCCGCCGTATTCAGGATGTGTGTTCATGGTGATCGTGTAAGCCAGGTCGAGTTGATCGCCGGGCCGATACGCTTCCGCCGCCAGGCGGTCCGCCATGCGCCAGCCCATGGCGTCGTAGTTGTATGTGCGTCCCGCGGGCTGGGGCTGGCTCACGCGGAGTTTAATATGTTTTTCCTTGATGACTCGGGGCGGCAGCATAAGATTCACCCGCTGGCTGGCAAATACCGGCTCCGGATTTCCCTGACCAAACGGTTCGAGTTGCTGCAGGCCCTTCAGCAATTCCGGAGTCACGGCGTTGAGCGATATCTCAGCGTCAATTCTTAATTCCGGAAGCAAGTCTTCCGGTGTGAGCCGTGTGCGGGCAAACGCGTCCAGCCGAAGTTTGAGTTCGGGTAGATCCGCGCTGGGCAGCGCAAAACCAACAGCGTGGGCATGCCCGCCGAAGCGCGTGAAGAGACCGCGGCAGGACTCAAGGGCTTCCAACAAATGAAAAGCGGAGATGGAACGGCCTGATCCGTGCGCCTCTTCTCCATCTTTGGCCACAACCAGTGCTGGACGGCCGGTCTTTTCCACCACGCGCGACGCCACAATACCGACCACGCCGCGATGCCATCCGTCACCATCAAAGACCAGACAGAATTTTTCCATCAGTTCCGGGCCGCCGTCCGCAAGTTGCAAGTCGATGGCCGCCACAATGCGCGCTTCTTCCTGCTGGCGGGCAAAATTCAATTGGTTGAGTTTCTCCGCGATCTCTTTGCAGCGCGCTGGGTCCTTGCTGGTGAACAGTTCAATCACGTCTTGCGCAACATCCATGCGTCCGGCGGCATTGATACGCGGCCCCAGCCGGAACCCGACATCGCCCGCGGTGAGTGCGCGCTCGCCTGCGGAAAGTCCGGCAACGTCCATCAGCGCCTTGAGGCCTCCGTTGACGGGACGCCGCAGTCCTTCCAATCCCAGCCTCGCCATGGTCCGGTTCTCGCCGATGAGTGGGACAGCGTCGGCAATCGTGGCAATGGCCACCATCTTCAAAAAAGAAGGAATAAGCTTAGCCTGCTCGGCGGCGTCTTTGAATTTTGCAAACAGCGCCTGCGCCACTTTGAATGCAACGCCCGCGCCACAGAGCGCCTTGCAGGGATAATCACAGCCGGCCTGGTTCGGATTGAGAACAGCCAGCGCGTTAGGAACGCCTTCGCTCGTTTCAGGAAGATGATGGTCGGTGACGATCAGNNCGGCGGCGCGTTCGATCACATCGTCCTTGATGCCGTAGCCTTCTTTAATACGATGCGGCACATGGAAATCCGCAGTTCCGCCGCACAGTTCGATGGCCGTTTTCAGAATCACCACTGCCGTAGTTCCGTCGACATCATAGTCGCCGTAAATCAAGATTTGCTCTTTGTTGACGATGGCCGCGCTGAGACGTTCGATGGCGGCTTCCATGCCGCGCATGAGATAGGGCGAATGAAGTTGCTGCAACGATGGATTCAGAAAGACGTTGGCTTCCTCCGCTGTCTTGATTCCGCGCTGGACCAGAAGACGAGCGATGATCGGCGAGACGTTGGCTTCCCGGCGGAGATTCTCCACGTCCGCGGAATCAGAAGTGAGATAGTTCCAGCGCATGGTGCCGGGAGCAGGACTCACTCCTCTTCGTGGTCAGAATCGTCAATCAGGATGCCGTCATAATCGTCGGCGGAGGATTCCAGCCGTTGGAAGTTTTCATACCAGTCCGTCGAGAGCTCATACAAAAACATTACGCCCTGGGACGGAAAGCCGATCTGGATGCATCCGACTTTGCCGACGAAATTCCGCAGCCAGCGCGCTTCTTCCAGTTCTTCCTCGTCCATGTAGTCGACTTCCTGGAGGCGATTCACCAACAGGTCCACGTCCTCTTTTTCCAGGGACACATGGTTCATGGTCACAAAACTTACGCCGGAAGCTTTGGCCAGTTCGACAAAATCCTTCCAGGCATCAGGGTGATCTTCCGTGGCCGGCCACAGCACGCTGGGCACTTCGTCATTTACGTAGGCGTTAAAACGGCGCAGGCCGTGGCCTTCAATAAAAGCCACCATGTCGTCTTTGAGGTTTTTCAGGTCTTGTTCCATGAAGAGTCAACAACATCATACCGTGTTAACCGGCAGACAACTATACCGGAAACTCATCGTAAGTAAGAGGCAGGGCCACCGTGGCTTCGCAGCCCGTCCGGTCGGGCCGGTTGGCGAGTTGCAAAACGCCGCCGTGGGCTTCAGCAATTTGCCGGCTCAGGATCAATCCAATTCCGCTGCCGCCGTGCTTGGTGGTGAAGAACGNNATTGTCACTGTTCAGCAGTCCGGGACCTTCGTCACGAACAACGATTTCCACGCTGCGCGCGTTGGTGTGCCAGCCAACTTCGACTGAGCCGGGATGACGCAGCGAAGAATCCAGCGAAGCGTCCGCGGCATTGCGAATGATGTTGATCAGCAATTGCTCCAACTGGTCCGGATCAACATCCAACATCACCTTGGGTCCGCCGGTGACTTTGACCGGNNAGTCGCTGCTCCAGCGCGGCCGCTCGCTCGACCAGCGGTCCGATCTCCATCCTGCTGCGGACAGGAGCAGGCATGCGCGCAAGTTGGGTGTACGCCTGCATGAACCGCCCCAGAGACTCAACCCGGTTTTCAATGACGCGTAGTCCTTGCTCCACGTCCTGATGCACTTCCTCAGGCAACGAAGCGCGAGCTGTGACGGACGCGAGCGTCCCGGCAATGGACTTGATGGGCGCCAGCGAGTTGTTCAGNNAGCCGCTGCCACGCCTGGCGTTCTTCTTCGCGTAAGGCGCGGCTTAAGTCAGAGATGATCAGCAGCTCGTGCGGAACTCCGTTCTCGCGAAAAGCCGTGTGACTGATGGCCCAGCGGCCGTGCTTACCGGGAAACGTCATCTGCAAGGTTTGCGGGCCGGGCGCCTGGAGAAACTCCTGCAAGCCCAACTCGTCCGCCGTGAGTCCGAGCATGCGCGGCCCGATGCGGCCCAACAGTTGCTCGCCCGACCGGTTCACAATGCGCAGGCGCTGCTGCTGGTCGAAAGTAAAAACCGCCACGTCAATTTCCATCAACACTTTTTTCAGCAAGGCGGTAGCTTCTAACGCGCTCACTTTCTGGACTTGCAACCGGCTGGCCAGAGAATTAATTTCAAGAATGAGGTCCGCGAGCGAATCCTCCCGGCTGCCGCCGCGGACGCGAAAGGAAAAATCCTCTTCGCGGATGGCTGCCACCATGTTCGAAAGCGTCTGCAAAGGCCGGATGACAACTCCGTGCAGGACCGAGCTGCCAATCACCCAGGCCAGCACAACGAAAAAAGTGACAGTCCACTTGAGTTCAGAAGAGTAGCTACTCAGCCAAAGCAGGATTTCAGCAACAATAGCCGGAGGCACGCTGATGAGCAGGGTGAGCAGAAGGATCTGCTTGTCATAGTTCAGGCGGCGGCGTTTTCGCGGCGGCTTGCGCCAGGGGAGAATCTCTGGAGTGGATTCGTGTTCCAGATCAGAGCCCATACTTTTGCATGCGGCGATACAGCGCGCTACGGCTTAAGCCCAGCGCCTCTGCCGCATGGCTGATNNTTTCCAGTGTGGCGTGCCAGCGCCTTCTTAATGAGAAGACACTCTACATCTTCCAGGCTCATGTCTTCTATTTTGGCTGAACTGGTCCTTTCGCCTTCCAAGCCGAGATCTCCCGGTTCAATCTGGTCTGCGGTGCTCATCAGGACGGCGCGTTCGATGGAGTGGTCCAATTCACGCACATTACCCGGCCAGGGATGTTCCAGCATGCGCTGCAACGCGGATGGTCCAAAACCCTTGATCGGTTTACGATATCGCTCCAGGTAGAGCTTAAGAAAATGAGAAGCCAGCAGCGGGATATCCTCCCGCCGTTCCCGCAGCGGAGGAATGTGCAACTCGACAGTGTTGAGCCGGAAAAGCAAATCGGAACGGAATCGCCCCTCGGCGCTCTCCACCTTCAGGTCGGCATTGGTGGCCGATAAGACGCGCACGTCGACCTTGCGCGTTTTGGACGATCCCACTCGTTCCATTTCTCCGGTCTCCAGCACACGCAGCAACTTGGC
>PLJN01000110.1 GCA_003140235.1 Acidobacteriaceae bacterium | reverse complement strand
GATCTCTACGTGAACGACGCCTTTGGCACGGCGCATCGCGCCCATGCTTCAACGGTTGGGATCACAAAGTTTCTTCATCCCGCTGCTGCGGGGCTGCTGATGCAAAAGGAGCTTCAGTATCTGGGCCAGGTCATCACCCATCCAGAAAAGCCGTTTGTGGCGATCATTGGCGGGGCCAAGGTGTCTGACAAGATTGACGTGCTGCGCAATCTCCTAAGTAAAGTGGATGCACTGCTCGTTGGGGGCGCCATGGCTTACACCTTTGCGAAAGCCCAGGGCAAACCCGTGGGGAAATCTTTGGTCGAAGATGACAAGCTGGATCTGGCGCGCGATACTCTGCGTGAAGCACAAGCCGCCAATGTTCGCTTGCTGCTTCCCGTGGACCACGTAGTCGCCGATAAAGTTGACGCCGCCGCGAAAACGGAAGTCGTCGAAGACGCCGCAGGCATCCCGGCGGACAAGATGGGCCTGGATATTGGTCCGGAGACAGTAGCAGCGTTTTCCAGAGAGATTGCTTCCGCGAAGATGATCGTGTGGAATGGGCCCATGGGAGTCTTCGAAGTAGCGCCGTTTGCACAAGGCACCATGAAAATTGCCCGGGCCATTGCCGCGAACGCCGGCGCAACGTCTATTGTGGGTGGAGGCGATTCCGTGGCCGCAGTCCACGCCGCCGGAGTCGCTGATAAGATCACGCATATCTCCACCGGCGGAGGAGCGTCACTGGAATTTCTGGAAGGCAAAAAGCTCCCCGGAGTGGAAGCCCTGACGGATAAGTGATTTCGGATATCGGCCGTATGGAAGGTTTGGGTCTGGCTAATTGCTAATTGCTTCTTATGCGCAAGAAACTCATCGTCGCCAACTGGAAGATGTACAAGACGCCGGACGAAGCCCGCGCGTACATCGCCGCCTTCCTACCTCTGGTAAAAGAACACAATCGCGGCGACATTGTCCTTTGTCCTAACTTTGTGTGCATTCCCACCGTGGTCGACGCTTTGCGCGGAAGCGCAATCGGCGCAGGCGGCCAGGATTTGTCCTGGGAAAAAGAAGGGCCCTACACCGGCGAAGTATCGGCGCACATGCTGCGCGCGGTGGGGTGCTCCCATGTGATCATCGGCCACTCCGAGCGCCGGCAGCTTTTCGGCGAGACGGATGACGGCGTGAATCGCAAGGTCAAAGCGGCCCTCGCGGCCGGGTTGCAACCTATCGTGTGTGTGGGCGAAGTACTGGCGGAACGCGAAGCCGGACTCACCGAAGATGTCTTGCGCCGGCAGTGCGGCATCGCTTTCCGAGAGATCGGCGGCGATGACGCAGCGCCGCTGATTATGGCTTACGAACCGGTATGGGCCATCGGCACGGGAAAGAACGCGACACCGGAGATGGCCGCTGAAGCTCATGGTGTGATTCGAGCCGAAGCAGCCAAAGCCTGTGGTGAAGAAGTCGCGCAGAATCTCCGCATTCTCTATGGCGGAAGTGTGAAGCCGGAAAACGCAGCGTCACTCATGGACCAATCCGAAATTGACGGCGCCTTGGTAGGAGGGGCGAGTCTGGACCCACAATCATTTGCAGCGATTGTGAAGTACTAGCTTCGCCGCATAACAATCGATCCGCCCGGTGGACTGGGCCAACCAGGCGGATCTCGCTTCAAGTTTTGAGCCTTGCATGTTGCTGCAAGCGCAGTCTTACATGCTCTGCTGCTGCTTCGCCGAGCGGCGCCGCATGCCAAACAACCATCCCGCCAGCATGCCGACCGCTAATGCACTACCGGCAGTTACGGCGACAGCAGTCAAGGGACGGCTCTTGATTCCATGGCGCGCATCTTCCATGGCATCCGCCGTTGCCGCTTTCGCGCGGCGTACGCCACGGCGAAGTTCCTGGCTCGCGTCGTCCAACTTGTCTTTCATCATGCCGGAGAAATCCCGCGCTCGCTCAGCGAGTTCCGCGACAGTGTTCTTTGCCTGTTCATCGGTATAAGCACCATTTTCCAATTTCATGATCTTGCCTCCTAGGGTTTTAGAATCTTTACGTCAGAGAATTGTCACGGACAAGCACACAATTTCTGAGATGCCGGACCCCTCGTGAGCGTTGTCTACTCACGTACGAAGACCGCACCGCAGGAAGAAGCTTGCTGGAAATCATCTACAATCAGAACAGTGAAGAGCCCGATTCGCCTGGTAGCCATTGATATTGACGGCACGTTGCTAGACCCGCATTTCCAGATCACGTCCCGTAATCTTGCGGCGTTGCAAGCCGCCCACCAAAGCGGCATACAGATCATGCTGGCTACCGGACGCCGCCACGACTATGCCCTACCCATCGCAAGGCAGCTTGGGATTCCTGTTTCACTCATCAGCTCGAATGGCGCGGTGGTTCGGTCCATCGAAGGCGAGACTTTCTACACCAACCGCCTCCCGGCAACCATTGCCCACAACCTCATTCGCCACATGGACGATTTCCGCGGACACGCGGTGCTCACCTTCGACCGCTCCGGTCAGGACGCCCTGGTGATGGAACGCTCCGACGAGCTCACAAGCAGCGTTTCCCGCTGGATTGAGAGCAACGCAGCGCATATTTCGTACGTTGTCCCCTTGGAAGAGTCTCTGACGGAGGACCCAATCCAGGCCATGTACTGCGGCCGCATCGCGCGGATGGCGGACGCCCAGGAGCGGATCAATCAGGCGGACTTCGCCGCCGATTTTGCCGTGGTCAAAACCCAGTATGATCATCGAGATCTCTGCATTCTCGACATCTTGAACAAGAACTGTTCCAAAGGCCACGCCCTGCGCCGCTGGACCGAGCACCGGGGAATCCCACGAGAAGAGATCATGGCCATTGGCGATAACTACAACGATCTGGAAATGCTTGAATTCGCTGGTCTGCCGGTCATCATGGGCAATGCCGCAGATGACTTGAAGCAAAACGGCTGGAGCGAGACCGCCAGCAACGCGGAGAGCGGGGTCGCCCAGGCCTTGGAGAAGCTGAATACAAGGTGAATCTGGCCGAGGAACATCGCTAAAAGCTGGCTTTCCGCCGCCAATTCAGGTTAAATAAGAAAGGCGTATCAGCATGAAACTGTCCTCAACCCTCGCGATAGCCGCCTTACTGGCTGCGGCCCAGGCTTCTGCCCTGGCTGCCGAAGTGGCTGTGCTGCGCAATGGGTTTACCATCCGCTGCGAACGTCGCGAGCAAGTCGGCGACATGATGCGTCTTTACACCTCAAGCGGATACGTAGACGTGCCTGCAGCCGAGATCGCAGCGTTCGAAAAAGACGAAACGCCGGTTGCGCCGGTTCCAGTCGCACAACTTCCGGTACCCGGCATCCAGACTGCCGCATTGCCGCCGCAAACAAGAACCACTCCAGCACCGGCCGTTTCCGTGATTACGCCGAAGGTCGATATCGACCAACTGGTGCGTGATGCCAGCGACCGCCACCGGCTCGATCCTGACTTCGTGAATTCCGTAATCAAGGCTGAAAGCGGCTTCCATCCGCGTGCCGTCTCGCCCAAAGGCGCGCGCGGACTCATGCAGCTCATGCCGGGAACAGCCGCGCAACTCGGCGTTGCCGACGCGTTCGACCCCAAAGCGAATGTCGATGCGGGTACCGCCTACCTGAGTTCCCTGCTGGACCTGTACAATGACGATCCCATCAAGGCCCTGGCCGCCTACAACGCCGGCCCGCACCGTGTGGACCAATATCACGGGGTGCCTCCGTACACGGAGACACGCGCTTACGTGGCCCGTATTGTCCGCGACTTCAACGCGAAGAAACGCGCCCAGATGAAGTCTGCCGGGACCCAGCCCAAGAGCACCGACGCGAATGCCAAACCCGCACAAAAGCCACAAACGCCGCAAGCAAGCACGACCACAGATTGACGGTTCCGTGCGTGATGACGCCTGACTCATTTCTCACTCGAATTGCTTCCATGAACAAGAAGAGATTTATTACGACCACCGTGGTGGTCCTCGCGCTGGCTGGGCTCATCTATCTCCAGGTCAGGACGTGGCGGAAGTTTGAATGGCGCAAGTTTGCGGCCGCAACCGAAGGCGCCAACTACTTTCTCATAGGAGTAGGAGTCGCACTCATCTTTCTCGCTTACTACCTTCGCGCAGTGCGCTGGAAGATCCTGCTGCGGCCCGTGCGCCAGACTTCGAGTCTTCGCCTGCTCGCTCCTACGGTGATTGGTTTCACGGCGACAGCGCTGCTGGGGCGTCCGGGCGAGTTCATTCGTCCTTACGCGATCGCGCGCCGCGAGGGTCTAACCATGGCTTCGCAAATGGCGGTGTGGACGGTCGAGCGCATCTTCGATGTCGGCGCGTTCGGCGTGATTATGGCCGTCAACATTCTGCTGGCCGAGCCCCAGCTTCGAGGATTGCCCGGCTTCCAGCACTCCACTCATATGTTTCTGGGAATCCAGATGTCAGCCTTCATGATGTTCAAGCTGGCCGGGTTCATCATTCTCGGCGGCGTGGCGGTGGCAGCCTTGGTTGCATTTGCCATCCACAGGAATCCTGGACGGTCAGCGGGATTGGCCGAGCGCATGCTCAGGCCGCTATCCAAAAAGCTGGCGCACGGCGTTGCTCAGCGCGTCCACGCTTTTGGCGAAGGATTGAATACGCTGCATGATTTCAAATCTTTTGTGCAGCTAACTGGCGTCTCGCTTTTGATTTGGCTGGTCATCGGCCTCGCGTACGTTGCGGTGACGCATGCCTACATCGACCCCAAACTTTCTTCGATGACGCTTTCCAGCACGCTCTTCCTGACTGCCGGAAGCGTTGCCGGAGGATTGCTGCAGCTGCCCATGGTGGGCGGCGGATCACAGCTGGCGACCATCTCCATTCTCAAAAATATCTTTGGCATTCAACCCGAGATCGCAACAAGTTGCGGCATGATGCTGTGGCTCGTCACTTTCATGTCCATTATTCCCATTGGCCTGGTCATGGCACACCGCGAACGCGTTTCGTTCATGAAGCTGGAAGCGGAGAGCATTGTTGAGGAAGAGAAAGCGGTGGAAAAGATTGGGTAAATTGGGTAATTTTTTAAGGTGGCAGAAATCGCCGCACTGGACTCAATTACCCAATTACAAAATTACCNNCTCACCCAATTACCCAATCCTCCCCGCCCTGTTACAATCAACTTTTACTGCTAACCATCTCATGAAATGTCCGTTTTGCGGCTTCGAAAATGACAAAGTGGTTGACTCGCGCGAGAGCAAAGAGGGCGAATCCATTCGCCGCCGGCG
>PLJN01000113.1 GCA_003140235.1 Acidobacteriaceae bacterium | reverse complement strand
GGTGCGCCGCATCGTTGGAGACTTTACATAGACCAGGGCCAGGGCGCCGCCAATACGCTCGTCTATCCGGTCCACGTCCAATGGAACATGAAGACCTTCTACCGAACGCGCAATGTGCAGGTAACCGGCAAAGAATACACGTTCACCTGCTTTGCCGACACCATGAATTTGTGGCAATGCGGATTCGCCACCGGTCCGAATAAGGAAGGAAAAACCCAGGAGATTGTCGTGAAGCCGTAAGGAATTCGGCAGGCTCCACGAAGCGGCGTTCGGCCATCCGGCGCCAGTCGAGGACTGGTCCGGAGGGCTTCCAGCGGACCAAAAATGGCGTCCATTCGGCGACGTAGTCCGGTTGCATGAGAGCGCTCCTGAAATCACATTCTCGAATGACTACCGCGCAAACGCCCCACATGCAAAAAAACCGCGCGTGCCGGGACTCGGCTCGCGCGGTCCATCAGCGCGATGGCTAGTTTGCTTTCACCGTGAACGGGATGGTCTTCGTGAGCGTAGGGCCAAAGTAAATCTCGAGACGATATTTTCCCGCCGGGAATCCAGCGGTGGGCTTGGACAGGTTAAAGTTTCCGGAGCTGCTCGAGGAAATAGTCACGCTGGCCTCGTCGATCTTGTAATTCGGAGGTGCCACGCCGCCGGAGTCCTCGGCGATCCATACGCCGCGCACCGGCGTCGAAGTCTTAATCCCTTCGGCTTTCCACAAGCAATAAATCTTGGCTGTATCCGTTGTGAACTGGGTTGAGGCATGGGCGGCTGCATCGTCTTCGGTTGCCCCGGCGCCGAGTGTGGCCTGGGTAATGGTTGGCACGCTCGGCCCGCAGGCCACGCACGCGAGACAAAGCAACAGACCCAGGCAACAAATCGCTATTTGTAAAACTGTTTTTTTCATGTTTCCCCCGAGGCGAGTATAGACGAAATGGCGCGTTAGTGCCGCAGGCCGTGGCCAGAATTCGTGACGAGATTTAAAGAAACCGTCGTAGCGAAGGGGCTGGCCCTCAATAACGAAAGCCCACCGCAGGCAGTTGGGACAAAGGGTCTTCTGCGGTGGGAGCTCGTTGGACTGAGTTTATTTTGCGTCGGAAATGGTCCAGGTATCCGCCTTGCAAACGTTGACCTTGTGTGTCTCCACTTCGCGAGAGTCATGCAAGATCGCTTTGAAGTCGTAAAGGCAATGGTCGGTGCCGTCGTCGACGTTGAAATCGCGATAATGGTCTGGGGCAATGAATTGATCGTTGCCCAACTGGTCGGGCCCCCATTCTTCCTCGGCGGCGTTTGAAATGTAAAGATGGTCAACAGTACTTGAGGCCCGGTTCATGATCCTCATATGCCTGTCTTGGTAAGTGGCGCTGGCTTTTGTCGTGGTCCCCCCAAGGACAAACACGGCTAGAACAGCCAGAGCGATGTAGCTACCTGCTTTTTTTAACATTTTCTTTCCTCCTGGAAATCCATCCTGCAGTTCGAAAAAGACTAGTCTTCGTGACTGTAATTATAGATGAAGCGACGGGTAGCTGGCTGGGCAACAGTGAACACTTTGTGGTCAAAAAAGCATTCTTCGCCATCATTAGGCAAAACTCAGGAAAAGATGACGCACGCGGCTTTCCGCCAGTTCCTCGCCAGCGACAAGTTAAGTGAAGTTCTTCCAGTCAGTCAGGGCCGAGGGTGCCACACTGCCTTTCGCCTCTTGACTGCGACAACGGTTGCATCGTTTTCGCGCCCAGGCTTACGATAGTGGGCGGTGCGGTTCGCTGCACAGATGTTGATTCCGATGCCTGAACACAAGAACCGCACGTGATCTTGCTTTATCTGAAAGGTGGTCCTATGGTCCGTATCCTTTTATTGTGCGCGATACTGTTTCAGGGTGGTACGCAAACCGCTCTGAAGCCAGTGATCGATAATGACCGCGTTGCCGTCTGGGATGTGATCGACTCCGCAACTGCGCAGCCGTTTGACGCCGTTGTTGTGTCGTTGTCGGGTAGCGCGACGTTCTTACCCAGGGGCAAGTCGCCGAAGATTGCCGGACGATCGATGGTGATCAATCTGAAAGACCCTCCGGTGGCTCCAAGGGCAAATACGACCAGTTATCCGCTGGCGTTTCCGCGGCCCGGCTCGAAGAAGATTCTGGAGAATGACCGCGTGATCGTGTGGGATTACACCTGGACACCGGGCGAGGCTACCCCGATGCACTTCCACGATAAAGACGTCGTGGTGGTGTTCCTGGATGAAGGCGACCTGACATCGACCACACCGGACGGGCAAGTTGTGCTGAACCCGTACACGCCGGGTACAGTCAGGTTCAACGCGGGCGGCCGCACGCACACCGAAACGCTGGTCCGCGGAAAACAGCGCGCCATCATCACGGAGCTGAAGTAAGTGGATCGCGGCCCGCGCACGCCTACCCTTCTGGAACAATTTGGACAGATAGACATCTACCTGTTTGACCAAATCCTGCGAGGTCGCATTGTTCCCACGATGCGGGTGCTTGATGCGGGGTGCGGCTCCGGACGTAACCTTGTCTATTTTCTTCGCGAGGGATACGACGTATTTGGCGTGGACTCGGACCCGCAGGCGGTTGCGGGCGTGCGGCGACTGGCTGCGTCCCTCGCGCCTGGCCTGCCTGAAGACAATTTTCGCGCGGAAGCCGTGGAGGCAATATCGTTTCCCAACGACTTTGCCGACGTGGTGCTGAGCAGTGCTGTCCTCCACTTTGCACGCGACGATGATCACTTCCTGGCAATGCTGCACGGCGCCTGGCGTGTGGTCAAACTGGGTGGACTGCTGTTCTGCCGGCTGGCATCTTCGATTGGAATGGAACACCAGATGCAACGCATTGCGGGGCGGCGCTTCCTTTTGCCCGATGGTTCGGAGCGCTATCTGGTTGACGAGCTACTCCTTGGCGAGCTCACAAAAGAGTTAGGCGGACGGTTGGTCGATCCGTTGAAGACGACCGTGGTCCAGAATCAACGGTGCATGACTACGTGGATCTTGCAGAAATCGCCGTGAGCGCGCGTCATCGGTGAGTTTATTTGGTTTTCCTGTTGCGTCCTTCTGGTCCTTTGCGGTGAAGAAGGTTTTGGTCGCTCGTAACGCTGTGGTTAAGCCTTTGATTTCTCGGCGCGGTCTACGCAGCCTGCGCGATACGACCGGTCATCAAGCCGGTGCAACCGTTTGGACATTCCCGGTCGCAGCAGTGGAGTGTGACTGATCGTGAACAGGTAGTCGGCCACGAACCAAAGAGGTTTGTCGGTAGTCATCCAGTCGAGATGATCGAAGCGGGCCATATTTACTGGCCGGGAGAAGTTGCGCAGGGAGCGCTCCTTGCGCAGGTTGAAATAAACCTCAAAATAACTCAGCGCCAGCTCGCGCAGAGTGCGGTAGACCGGCTCGCGGTAGCGGCATCCGGTGTAGTTGGATTTGGCGATCGCGCCCCAGTGCCCCCGGGTCTGGTAGATGGCGAGCATGTGGTCGGTATCGCGTTCGGCCTCAAAATCCAGTATCAGTGGCGGATATCCATTCGCGCGCAACGCCGCCGCGGCCAGCAGGGCGCCTTCAAAACAATGCGACGTGTTTTCCTCCAGTACCTTGCGGGGTGACCACGCGGTATCGGCCAGATGGTAGGGCATGGCGTCCAGAAATTTCTGGATGCCGTGCGGATCTTTCAGGCTGCGCAGTTTGCGTAACTCTTTGGGAGTAAAGCCGTGGTTGGGGGTCATTGGGATGTCGGTTTGGAGTTTACATGATTGGGGCGTGAAAAACTTACCGCTGATGACGCTGATTGGGAGCAAGCTGGGGAAGGTTTGCCGCGGATTTGCGCGGATGCACGCGAACCAAAAAAACGATGGCCGGGAGACTCAGCGCCACGTCTTGCAATCGTGGCGATGAAAGCGGAGTTACTCTTTGCCTGTCGGCTTCGGTTGGCGGCTGGAAGCTGGCAGTGGCCCTGCAACCCTGGCAACATAGCGGTTGGCAAGCTTCCAGGAATCGCCGTCCTTCCGCCACAGGTCTACCACAAAAAACTCGCCGCTTGACGCCTTTCCTTGGAATGTTGCCTGCTGAATGCGTTCGTACTTCACGACCGCAGCATCTCCGAGGTCAGCCACCGACATGTTGCGAATGATGAGCGATTTCAGAGCATAGTCCTTCCCTGTGACTTGCTGGACCCAGTCCTGGCCTGCGATCGGATCGGCGTTTGGCTCCTCAATAGCAAAGTCGTCGGCCAGCAAACTGCTCAAGGCAGCCGGGGCTTTTTTCTGGATGGCCAGCACAATCTGTTGCTCCAGCGCCGTAAATATGCCGACCTGCCGCGTTGCCGTACTGATCCTGGGCGTGAGCCTGGGCTGGACCGGTTCCTGGGCCGCAGCGAAGATGGTGGCGATAAGTACGGTCAGCAATAGACGTGGTAAGAAGCGACCCGTCATGTTAGGTCTCCCTGAAGTCGTTTTGATTGCAATCACAAGAAAGAGCGCCGCAAGGCGCCAAAAACAAGGGCCGCCAGACTGGGCCGGCCCTCTCTTCAGTCTAAGCCCACCGGATTACTTGTGTTGGACGCACTTGCCGCCGGCGGCGTTTTCCCAGTTCTGCTGGATCATCCAGTCATTGGTGCCAAAGGTCTGGTTGAATTTCGCTCTGGCGGTATTTCCCGCAGCAGTGCACAGCGACCCAGCGGCACACGTACTGGTTGTGCCAAAGTTGAAGTTGCATTTGTCCGCATTTTCCTGACCGCTCGAGTCAAACCAGGCATTCAAGTCCGGATCCGAAATGGCCTCTTCCTGTTCATGAGTCAGGACGTTGATGAGGCCATCCGCACCGCCGACATTCGCTGACGGACTGTTAGGACCAGTGGTCTGGATTTCGCAGCCCGAGGGGCAGCGGTCCGGGTTGCCGACGAATCCCCACTTGATATCGGTGCTATTGATGGTTTGATGCGTATGGAACCCGCAAAACGAAGTGCAGAATCCCTGCTCGCTGACGTTGGACGAGGTCAGGACCATATACACGCCGTTGGCGTCCGTGGGCAGGCCGTTGCTCAACGATCGAGTGACAATCGACGTGAGTCGGCTGTTGGTCAAGCGCGTGCCTTGAGAACCAGTGTCGAAAATTGCGCCGCCCACGTGGACGCCCCCGCTGACATTGCCGGTGGTGTCTCCGTAAGTGGAATTAATCAATTCGTAAGGCGTACCACCCAGGCTGTTGAGGTAGTGCTCCACCAGCGTAACGGTGGCCTGAGTATTGGAGCCTGTGCCGTTCCAGTTGCCGTACCAGATTAAGTAAATCGGCACGGAAGAGCTTTTGAGGACCGGGCCGCCGTTGTAGTTGATCCCGTTGCCGGTTACTACAGCCAGACCCACGGGGCCGGCTTCTTCCTCCGGAACAGGGACTACAACAGCGCTGCCATCGCCGTTGGGGACCATTCTTTCGCCTGGGTTGGTCTGCGGCTCCCGCACTTTTTGTGCCAGCAGAAGATTAGCGGCCAAAATTACAAACAGAAATGTCAACGCATATCTGACTTTTCCAGAAATTGATTTCATCGAAGTACCTCACTCCTTGTTGGGTTTTGCTGGATCTGTTGAAACGACATAAACAGAACGAAGCCAACGCGCAGAACAATAGATAAAGCCATTACCGTGGGACCGGGGCCCACACCGGCAAGGAATGTTCGCAGCTTACAACCGCGCTAAGGCGCAAACAACACAAACCGCAGCCTCGGGGTCACGTAGCCTCCCAAATCGGGAAAATATCCCGATTTGGGTATTTGTGTCGTCCATCTTCTGTGTTGCTGTTTGCATGCTTGCGAGTAGAGAAGTGAGCTGTTTCACTCAGGAAGGATCCTGGCGGAATCGCAACAATGATAGCGTAACGCTTGACGCTACGTTTTAGCGAGGATGCCTGGGCACGTTGTGATAAGACAGCGCTTCCGCCACCTCCGCCTGTTCGTCCGGAGAAAATAACCATCAGCGCCACGGTGCAATGCGTCTTTCAGATTGAGAAGTAAGCGTGAGTTTCGAATTCTAAAAATTCCCGAAATGGGCCATATCCACGTGGATTTTGCATTAAATTCATATCGGGATTGAGCGCAAGGTTTGATCTTGCCTTGCGCGTTTGAGTGTGTAGAGTGGCGGGACTACCGCCTCTCACATTCCACGGAGGAGTTGTTCACATGCGCCACAATCGAATGTTTTGTTTTGTTGTTCTTACCACAAGTCTCTTTGTTGCGCCCATTGCGAACGCGCTGGCAGCAGCGCCTTGCGCGCCAGTAAGTAAAGCCAAGTCCCCGCAGTCTGATCGTAGCTTCGAACCTTGCGACCCGGAATTCACTTACGCGAACCAGGCCGATTGGGGTGGAGCGTGCAATAGCGGAGGGATCCAATCACCCATCAACATCAGCAATGCGGTGGTGGATGAGCGGCTCTCGGCGCCGGCTTTTAGCTATAGATCTGCCGGGCCGTCGGTTTTTAATGATTGCAACCACTACACGATCAAAGTGTTTCCCGCCGGGGACAGCAGCACACTCATATACGGGGGCCACCCGTATCGGCTGAAGGAATTTCATTTTCACCTGCCTGCCGAAGACCTGATTGCCGGCGACCGGTCAGCGATGGAGGTCCATCTGGTCCACGAGGGGATCGATGACCCCAAACTCACGCTCGTAGTCGCCGTGCTGGTGAAGGCCGGCGCGCCGAATGGCCTGATTGCTATTCTGTGGCAGCATATTCCGGATGAAGGTGTCCGGGAAAGTCCACCCATCACAATCAATCCCGACCGTCTGCTGCCGCCTCGCGACAAGCGGGGCTTCTACACGTTCGCGGGATCGCTGACCACGCCTCCGTGCACACCGGGCTTGACGTGGATTGTGCTTAAAGAGCCGATCACGTTTTCTCCGGACCAGATTAAGAGATACACATACCACGGCACGGCAAGAAAAGATCAGCCCGTGAACCGGGAGATCAAGCAGACCAAGAACTAGAGCTGAGTAGCGACAAGGGCTCCGGACCACGCGCTAAGATAGACGCATGGATATCTCTTCTAACACCATGCTTATTACCGGCGGGGCTTCAGGCATTGGTCTGGCGATAGCTGAGCGCTTTCTTGCCGCAGGCAGTCAGGTCATCGTTTGCGGGCGCCGCGAAGACAAACTGAAGGAAGCCAAAGCTAAATATCCGGGCCTGCACACTCACGTGGCCAACGTGGCGAGTGAAACGGACCGCGCCGCTTTGTTCCAGTGGGCCGTGCGGGAGTTTCCCAAGCTGAATGTACTGGTCAACAATGCGGGAATCCAGCGGCGCTTTCAGCTTGCCCCGGGAATTCAATCGTCGTCCGACTGGAGAGACATTCAAAGCGAGATCGCCATCAACTTTGAGGCGCCGATTCATCTCTGCGGATTATTCATTCCGCACCTGCTCCAGCAAGAGCGTCCGGTGATCATGAACATAACTTCCGGACTGGCGTTTGTGCCCATGGCGCTGGCGCCCGTTTACAGCGCGACGAAAGCGGCACTGCATTCTTATACGCTGTCGCTGCGGTATCATCTCTCGACGACGCCAATTCAGGTGATTGAGATCATTCCTCCGGCGGTGAATACCGATCTGGGTGGCACTGGTTTACATACCCTCGGCGTTCCGCTGGACGAATTCGCCAACGCCGTGTTCGAGCGCTTGCCCAAGGGCGAACTTCAAATTGCGTACGGCTTCGCGGAACAAGCCAGCCGCGCGTCGCGAGAAGAGTTGGACGCAACGTTCGCGAGACTAAATCAGGAAAGATAAACTTCCGCCAAAGCTTGCGATTACGGCGCGGGATCGTAGACAACGCCGGCGAACAGAATGGCCCCGGTTGCGGTATCGCAGAGCACGACAGCGAACGGACGGTCGAATACCAGGGTCTTGGTGTTGGTGGGACGCATAGCGGACATCGCTTTCATCGGTACGGCTGTGGCGGCAGCCGCCACGGTGCCTTCTTCATCTACTTCCACGCGGGTCTTGTGCAGGACATCGCCGATGAAAAACCTCGGTGATCCCATCGGCGCAAACTCCGCGCCCGGATGGAACGCGACTGCCATTCCCATCTGTTCAAGCTGATCTTTGAGTTTGTAGCTGAAGTCAAAGGTGAATCGTGGCAGCGACAAATTCAGGTCGAAGGAGCCGTAAGTCGAGAGAAAGGCCTTCAACCAAAGTCCTGCCAATACATCTTCAGGGCTCTTGCCTGGCGCAGGCAGGACCGCGAAAAGCTTGATCGTCGAAGATTGGTAATCGAGTATGGCCGCTTCATAGCCGTCACCGGCGCGGTAGGCTCCTCTGAGAGACGCGACGTGCATCATCGGCACGTTCTTCTCATGGCCGTTTCCCAGGTGGAACGGCGCGGGCTGAGTGTCGTCTTTGGGAAACGGGACACTCCACTTCCCGCGAAAATAAACGGCGTTGGTCAGCATGGCCTTCGAGGCGCGGACAACGTCCGGCGTAACGATGCTGGGGATCTTGCCATGCGTTTTCTGCTTGACCCATGCGTTGATAACGTCGGCTGCGCCCGCGTGGCGGAAATCGAGTGTCCGCGCATCGGCTTCATATAATTCCTTGCTCTGCTGGACGAAGTGAGCGGACAAAGGCTCGCTGGGGTCTGACCACAATCCGTTGGCGATGGAAAGTTCAACGCCTTGCTGGGAGTTCAACGACTTCAACAACGCTGAGGCTGACTGATGCAGTGTGTCTTCACTCACGTTTACCGGTACTGCCAGTCCGTGCCGCATGGCTGTGCGGGTTTGGCCGTCCGAACCGGTCTCCGCCATGGTGAGCGCCACGAAAATGCTTAGCGGCGAGACGAACAGGTTTTCATGCTTGCCAGTTGCTACGCGAGTGATGAGCTGACGTCCAAAGTCATTGAGTGCGGCTGCAGCAATTTTGCTTTGCTCTATTTGCACGGCATCGTTCGGTTTCGTAGCCGGAGTGGGCGTTGATTTCGGAGTTTTGGCTGTCTGCGCGGTCGCGCTTGCGATCATCAGAACTAGAATCAGGCACCATCCGTGGAAGGGTCTCATTTTTGTGTTCCTCAAATGGGATGATAACTCAGGGCTGCACGCACAGTCTTTGGGGGTGGCGGCAATCTTGCAGGGTAAAAAGAGAGACGTGGCACTGCCACGTCTCTACGTCGAGAGCCTTCTCCCGCTCAAAAAATCTGATTGTTATACCGCTACGGGTTGTTTCGCGCGGGTCTTGACCGGAACCTTGGTGAACCAGTGGTGACGATCGGCCATGGTGCCGCCAACAATGCCGAAGAACTCGCGTTGCAGGGCCAGGGTGATGCGTCCGGTGACGCCGTTGCTGACTTTGATTTTGTCGATGGAGCGGATCGGAGTGATTTCTGAAGCGGTGCCGCAGAAGAAGACTTCATCGGCAATGTACAGCATTTCGCGCGGTATGACCTGCTCGACCACCGGCACGCCGATGTCTTCGGCCAGAGCAAGAATGGCATCGCGAGTAATGCCCGGCAGCACGGAATTGCCCAGCGGAGGCGTCAGCAACTTGCCCTGACGCACCACAAAAATATTGGCGCCGGAAGCTTCGCTGACGTAGCCGTTCACGTCCAGAGCGATTCCCTCAACGTATCCGTTGGCAATGGCTTCCATCTTGATGAGTTGCGAGTTCATGTAATTGGCACCGGCTTTGGACATGGCCGGCATGGTGTTGGGAGCAATGCGGGTCCAGGAGGAAACGCAAACATCCACGCCCTCACTGACGTCGCCATGGCCCAGATATTTACCCCAGGGGTAATTGACCATGTAGACCTCGATCGGCGAGTTTCCGGGATTGACGCCCGCTTCGCCGTACCCGCGCATTACGACCGGGCGCAGGTAGCAGGGCCATATTCCGTTTGTCGCAACCAATTCCGCGGCAGAATCGCAAAGCTGTTCCAGGCTGTACGGGACCTCAATGCGATAAATCTTGGCCGAGTCGCTAAGCCGCTGCATGTGCTCCTGCAGCCGGAAAATCGCAGGCCCGTCGGGGTGAGCGTAGCAACGGATGCCCTCAAAGACGGATGAACCGTAGTTCACCACGTGTGACATTACGTGGAGGGTGGCGTCTTTCCACGGAATCAATTTTCCGTTGTGCCAGATGCTCTCGGTTGGTTGAAGGGCCATGCGAACTCCTTCCCGGATTCGGATTCTTGGGCGAACTGGCAATTATATCCGACCACATCCCGGCTACTGCACAGTTTGTGATGCCATGCGCCAAGAATTTTTCGGCGGTGGTGATTGTTGGAAAGTCGGCCAGTACCCGCGAAGGGAGAATTGGGTAAATTAGTAATTGGGTAATTGAATGAGCAGGGTTTTCAATTACCCAATTACCAAATCGTCTCGTGTCTTCCTTGATGGTTGCGCTTATCGATGTGCCTCGGGCACCGGCTCGACTTTTGCGGCGCTTCCGGAAGAGCTGCCGCCTCCCGATGTCGCGGCTGCCTGTTGGGTGCGCAAATATATTTTTGGATTGGCCATGATCACCGGCATGGCGACGAACGGTTTGGAGTAATCATTACCAGCATTCCAAAAAAGAAATCCTGTGCCGCCGTGGGCTTTCGAAGCGCTTACTTGTGTCAGGATGTATTGCGGCGAATACGTCTTTGTCTTCCAGGCAAAAGCCTGCAACCAGGGACGCAGAGTGACGCCGGTGCCCACCGTCACTTTCTGATACTGGTCCATCGATGTGCTGATGAAATGCTCCGGCTCGTCACCCGGATGAGCGTAGCCATCCATGCCGAAGAAATGTGATGGATAGATCATGGGCGAGAGCACGTCNNGAGCAGCACCCCTTGGGCGTGCAACTCGCCGTAGGCTTTCTTCAGGAAATTGGCAATCACGTCATCGCGCTGCATTTTTGGATCAGACTGAAAAGCAAACTGCGCGTCTTTCTGGTCGCCTTCGGCAGGGAAGCGCACGTAATCAAACTGGACTTCATCCACCCCCGACTGGGCCACGTATTTGGCCAGCGCGAGATTGTAATCCTGCACCTCAGCACGCGAAGGATCGGACCAAACGAGCTTGCCGTTCTCCCGCCACGGTTGATGGCTCGCGCGCGACTGCACGGCCAGCGTGCCGTGATTGCGCGCAATGTTGTCGTCCCGGAAAAGGGCCTGGCGGGCGATCGCGTGCATGCCGAGCGAGTGCAGAAAGCGCACATACTTCGGCAGATTGCTGATCGGATAATTCTTCAGCTTGCGCGCCAGCGGATGATCAAACGGGACATTGATGGTGCCGTCACTGTCCTTGATGTCGAAGACCACGGCGTTTCCGCCGCTCTGATGCCACCGGTGCACCAACTCAAGGCCGCGGATGCTGCCGGCGCTGGAGCCGGTCAGGTAAATCGCACGCACCTCGCCGTCTTTGGGAAAAGAACGGCTCTTCTCCACCACGGGCTGCGGCTCAATCCCCGGAACCAGGACGGTATCTCCTTTGTGGAACGTGGCTTTGCCGCCGTTCGCTTTGACGATGGCCGCTTCCAACTCCGGGGCGGTCATGTACGACGATTCGGTCAGGTAAATCCGCGCAATAGCCAACGCCGATGTGTTTGCCTGTGGAGTGTAAGCCACGGTGCCCGGAAGCAAAGTCTGCGCCGGAGCCTGCGCTGTTTTGTCAGGTGCCACTGCAGCGGCGGGCGGCGCGGGGCGCGTTTGTGAATTCGTTTGCCTGCGGGCGACAAAAACAATGGTGACAACGATCCCTGCCAGCAAAAAGGCGAGGAAGGAAATGGTGCGGAACAACTTGGACGACATCAGAACTTCTTTCCCCAGAGTGAGTGTGAATGCATCTTAGCACGATCTGAGCTGCGCAGGCCTTAACCAGTAGAGGCTGGTCTTTGGTGACGAACCAAGTGTCTAACCGGGGATTGGGTAATTGGGCTAGCTGCCTTTTTGCAATTCCGTCAGGACCTGGCGGGCGATTTCCTTGAGGGTCTCAAAAACGCCTTTGCCCTGGAAGGCAATGGCTTCAAAAGCGGGCTCGTTCTTCTTGAGTAATTCCTTTTTCAGGTCTTCGACAGCCATGGCGGTGGGAAGGTCGCGCTTGTTCAGTTGCAGAACGTAGGGAATCTTGGCGAAATCATAGCCGTGCTCTTTCAGATTTTCCTGAAGATTCTCTAGGGCTTCGACGTTGGCATCCATGCGCTCTTCCTGGGAGTCGGCCACAAATACAACCCCGTCCACGCCGCGCAGAATCAGCTTGCGGCTGGCATCGTAAAACACCTGGCCGGGAACAGTATAGAGATGAAAGCGTGTCTTGAAGCCGCGCACGGTGCCGAGATCCAGCGGAAGGAAATCAAAGAAAAGCGTGCGATCGGTCTCCGTGGCCAGCGAGATCATTTTGCTTTTCTGCTTATCGGCCGCTTTGTCGAAGATATGCTGCAAGTTGGTGGTCTTGCCGCCCAGACCAGCACCATAGTAGACGATCTTGCAGTTAATCTCCCGGGCCGCAAAATTGATAAAACTCAAATCTTCTTCCTCATGATTCAAGATCGTGCAGGGCTGATTTCCCGGTTCGGGAACTGCACGAGCAGGACGCGAACGTCCCCATACTGCAAAACGTTTTTTATATCACACCAGACGGAAACCGAATCGCCGTACTTGGCCAGGGCCCTTGGGAACGGGGCAATATGTACCTGTTTGGTGAATTGCGAACTTGTCCGTCACTGTTTTGGCGGAGGCAGCGGGCAATAGCTGGGCCTTGACCGAACGACCAGGTCCGGGCGGTGAACGTTGACCACGAGTTCCCGGCAATTGCTGGCCGGCGTGACCCGGGTATTGAACCCCAGGGTGTACTGATTGCGCGCCACTTCCGTGATCCTGGCGTACGCCCTTTCAATGGCCTCGCGGGTGAATTCCGCGGACATGTCCCCGGCAGTGTCCACCACGTACTTTGGCAGGATATTGCCGTATCCCTGGCCGGGAATACGGATGCGGTTGAGCTTGTCATAGACGGGCATGGCGGAGGTATCGACACCTACGCCATAGACCGAAATGTTCCGCGCCAGCAGTACTCTCTTGACTTCATCATAGTGCGCGGTGCTGCCGTTCTCCCGGCCGTCGCTGATCACAAAGATGATGCGCCGCCGCGCCGCAGCGGGACGCCGGGACAGGTCGTTGGCCGCGCGCAGGATTGCATCGTTGAGTACATGCAGTTCCCGCGGCGCCGTGGTGTAAACCGGGTTAATGGCCCCGGGGTCCGCGGGATGACCATTGATCATGGGAACCTGGCTGATGGTGCCGCCGGCCGCGGCCGGGCCGCCTTCGCGTCCGGTGCGCTTGACCCGGTTCAGGGTGGTTTCGGAAATGGATGACGTCCCGGTAAATGTTGAAATCTGCTGCACCGTGGCGGAGTAACGATAGAGGGCCACTTCATCAAACTCGCTGAAGGCCCCGACCAGCGCATGCAGGCTGTCATTGATCTTCTTCATCGTTTCCGAAGGCAAGTCGGTGTCCACGACCACGGCGACCGAAAGAGGGAAGACCTGGCTGTTAAAGAAGCTGAGCCGTTGCTGTACGCCATCCTCAAAGACGGCGAAGTCGCGCTGGGAGAGTCCTTCCACCAAACGGCCGGCACTGTCCTTGACTGAGACCGGAATTTCCACAAAGTTGACATTCAGGATGAAAGACTTAAGTTCCCCAATATCCGTGACGACATTGTCCTGCGGAGGGCGCGTTGGGGTCTGCGTTGCCGCACCGGGAGCGACCGGAGTAACAGGTGTCTGTGCGTCCGGCTGATCGTGATTGTTCTTTGGGGCGGGAGCGGTGTCCGCCGGGAATTGCTGAGTAGTGGGCTTGGGTTTGGGAGCGTCCGGCAAATCCTGCTGTGCCAGCACCGGAAGACCGGCCAGAATTACCATCCAGAAAAGCTTTTTAGCGTTAGACCCAGAACCAGACATGTGTCCCTCCCGTTAGAACCGAGCGGCCGGAAATACCTGTAAAAAACTACTACAATAGATATTAATTGATTTCCAACAGTAGCGGGAACGAAAGGCAGGGGCGACTCTCCTATGCGAATTCCAATTTTCCATGCGGCGCTGGTGGCATTGCTTTTGCCGGCAGCCAGCTTCAGCCAGGACACCGGTTCCGGCGCCACCCCACAGGACGACATCACCACCTTTCGCAAGAACGTAAACGTCGTCAACGTTTTCTTTACCGTGAAAGGTCCCCACGACAGTCTGATCGCCAATCTCCCCAAAGAGGACTTTGAGGTCTTTGAGAACGGTAAGCCGCAGACCATCAAATATTTTTCCGTGGAGTCCAACCAGCCCCTCACACTGGGCCTCCTGATTGACACCAGTGGAAGCATGATGCGCATGTTATCGACAGAGAAGGTGGTCGCCAGCGACTTCGTGCGTCAGGTGATCAGCCAGAAAGACCTGGCTTTCGTCATGAGCTTTGATATCCGTGCGGACCTGCTGCAAGACCTGACTTCCGATGTCCGCATGCTGCGCTCGGGCCTGGACAAGGCCCGGATCAATGCACCGAGTGGCAACAGCGGTATTCCTGGCCTGGGGCAGGGGCCGATTCCTATTTCCAATTCCCCGGGCACAGTGCTGTTTGACGGCGTCTATCTCGCGGCGGACGAAATTCTGAGCAAGCAGGTAGGCCGCAAGGCCATGGTCATTTTGACCGATGGCGAGGACGAGGGCAGCCGCCTGAAGCTGCGTGACGCTATTGAAGCCGCACAGAAGGCGGATGCCGTGTGCTACGTGCTGCTCATCAGCGATCCTCAGTACCGCTCCAACCCGCGCGATATGCACGACCTGGCCGAACAGACCGGAGGCCGCATGATTGTGATCAATCGCGCCGACAAGATCGGAGACGCTTTTACCCAGATCTCAAACGAGTTGCGCAGCGAATACTACATTGGCTACAGCTCCGACAACGACAAGCGCGACGGCACCTTCCGCAAGCTCGAGGTCAAGTCGAAATCGGGGCACAAAGTCCAGGCGCGCAAGGGCTATTACGCACCGGCCAGCTAAATCACCGCAGAGGACGCGCGAGACAGATTGGGTAATTGGGTAAAGTTGGTAATTGGATAATTGACTCATGAGCCGGGTTTTCAATTACCCATTAACCAACTTACCCAATTACCAATTTCCTACTTGGGGAAGTAGCCTTTTTTAACCCGTACGCGGAGTTTCGAATCCTCGGGCTTGATCAGGATCGCCCGGAACTGTCCGGCCACAATGCCCTCCGGACGGTAGTGCAGTGAGTACTGGCTGCGCAGCTCGCCCTGGATGGAATAGAAATCGTCTGCCAGGTCCGTGAGTTTGAAGGGAAAGAAGGACTGTCCGCCCGTGGCTTCCGAGAGCATTTTCAAGTTCTTGTCACCGGGTTCTGTAATGTTGCTCAGGTTCGTGCTGATCGTATAGATGATCACGTTCGCCCGTTCGGCCATTTCAATGGCCTCCTGACGCAGCACGCGGCTCTGATTATCATCGCCGTCAGAAACCAGAATGATCACGTTGCGCACGGTCAGGGGCTCGTTTTGTTTCATCAACTTGTCGCGGCATGCTGAATACACCGCGTCCCACAGGGCCGTTCCGCCTCCCGGCCGAATCAGCTTGATTCCTTTGGTCAGCTTCTCCTGGTCATTGGTAAAGTCTTGCGTGACTTCCGGGATTTCATCAAAGGCCAGCACAAACGCCTTGTCCGTCTCCGGGCGGATCACCTGCTGCAGGAACTCAATCGCCGCTTGTTGTTCAAACAGAAAACGATCGCGAATGGAGTTACTGGCGTCAATCAAAAGTCCTACGCGTAGCGGAAGGTTCGTTTGCGCTTCAAACCCTTTGGGGGCCACTAGCTTGCCGTTGTCAAAAACTTTGAACTGGTTCTGCGTGAGGTCCTTGACGAACTTTCCATGCTTGTCCGTTACGGCAAAGATCAAGTTCACTTCCTGGACCGAGGTTCGGAATGTACCTCCGTCAGGGTCCTGGCTGGCGGAACCCGCGTCGCCGGGTAAGCCATTGCTCGTGCCGCCAGGTGTACTTGCAGGCGGCTTCGGTGGAGGCGTGGGTTGTTGCGTCGGTACTGGCGCCGTTTGGGCCAGAGCTCCAGCGCAAAGAGAAACCATCAACAAGCTAACAAGAAGTCGCATTTGACCACATTATAATCCGAGAACGTTCTTTCCTTACCCGCCGATCTGGCGTAGAAACTTCTTCAGTTCGTCCGGCAGTGGCTGTTCCAGCGAGAGCGTGCTGTCATCAACAGGATGTTTGAGTTGGACGGCGGCGGCATGGAGAAAGTTTCTTTTAAGAGACACTGGCGGCTGCGAGGCTTTGGTCCCGGCGATTTCCTGGGGCGCGCCATAGAGCTTGTCTCCCACGACCGAGTGTCCTGTTGATGCCAAATGCACGCGAATCTGGTGGGTCCGGCCGGTTTCAATCCGCACTTCGAGCAGCGAGAACTTTCCGTAGGTGCCGTCGATTTCCTTCAGCACTTTCCAGTGACTGATGGCCTCGCGGCCTTCGCGACCGCGTGTCGTCATGCGTATACGGCGCACAAGATCGCGGCTGATCGGTGCGTTGATCGTGCCCCGAGGCGCCGCCATCCAGCCATGGACCAACGTCACATAAGTTTTTTTGATCTCACGCCGCGCAAACTGCTGGGCCAGCTTGCGATGCGCCTTGTCTGTTTTGGCGACGATCAGCAGCCCGCTGGTTTCCTTGTCCAGGCGATGGACAATCCCCGGACGGAATGTTCCCCCAATACCGGATAAATGTTCGAAGTGATGCAGCAGCGCGTTAACCAGAGTGCCTTTGTTCCCCGCGCCGTCTTTGCCGGAACCCACGTGTACCGCCATGCCTGCCGGCTTGTTGATGACTGCCAGGTCGGCGTCGTCATAGATGACGTCCAGCGGAATATCTTCAGCGAAAGCCTTCAAGGGAGGAAGTTCGACTTCACCGGAAACCACAATCTCTTCTCCGCCATGCAATCTCATTGCAGGCTTAGGCAAAGCCCCATTGACGGTGACTTTCTGCTGCTCGACCAACTGCTGCACACGCGCGCGGCTGATGTCCGGCAACTGCGAGACCAGCCACTGGTCCAGCCGCTGGCCCGCGGACGAATTGGGAACGGAGAATGTCTGGACTGAATGAGCTTGCGTCACAAAAAAGATTGTAGACGGGCCGAGTAACTCCTTGGGAATTCCCTCCTTGCGATATTTTGTCCGCATGCCCGTTAACAGGGAAGAGTGTCTGCTCGAAATTTCCGTTAACAGGAAAAATATAGGGGGAAATTCCAGCGGTTTGGTCCCCGCGCACATTCAAACCCTCGATTCCATGGGCATTTTGAGACTTTTCTTCCCGGACGGAGCTAATTCGGAACAGGATACTAACAGGGAAGGAACAGGGCAGGAACAGGGAGCAAAGAGGTGGCGGCCCGCCTACTTCTTCGTTTAAGTTTTCAAGGATCTGTACTTAGCGACCCGCCTGGGCGGTCCGGCTTGCTCTTACTCTCAGGCTTACTTTACGGCACGAACGAGAAACGGGACAGGCAACAAGAACGATGATTTTTAGCTATTTTGTTCCCGGGCCCCCCCCAACCCTCCATCGGAGAAAAAATCGTCGTTGCTAAAAGACCTCCCATGAATTGTCATCCCGACCTATTGCAGCGGATGATGGAGAGCCGCCTCGAGTGCGGGATCTCGTCCGGCAAGCGCATCCGCGAGCGAATGGGGAACTGAAACGTCGGGGTCAAACGTGGTGGGGTCGCCATTTTTTATGATGGTGAAGAACTTCGTCGAATACTGCACTTCAACCTTGGAGTTGGGCAGAGTCAGATATTTGATCTCTCCATAGGAATTTGGTTTCTCGCCGGATGGCTCACCAATCAATATGGCGTGAAGATCATCGCGAAAATCCACCGCCGCCAGCAGGCCCGAGGAGAACGTGGCCCGGCCCATCAGCGCATAGAGATGCCCGTACTTGCTGAGTGCCGGCCGGGCCTTCAGTCCATTTTCCAACGGCTTGATTACATTTGAATTACCGCCGGAATTAAATCGCAGGTCAACGATCACGCGTTCGACCGGGTGCGCGTCCGCGAAATCAAGGACCTTCTTCGTAAATTCCGCAAACGAAAGCTGAGGATCGTCCTGACACCGGTTGTACTGAATGTAGAGCGTTCGCTGCTCCGCCAGATATTCGTACCAGTAGTAGCTTTGCGGCTGCTTCCGGAATAGAGGAGTGGGAATGTGGAATGCGTCGGTCACATTCACCAATGGCACGCGCACACCGGGATTTGCCGGCGAGATTTTCATGGTGAACGGTTTGTCACCCGGCTTCGCCATCGTAAATTCCACGCTCCCGTCGTCGCTGGCGATCCCAAGATGCCGCAGCAACTCCACTATGGTCATGAACGACGGACTCTGCTGGTGCAACCAGACGTCATTTTCATAGGAGATGTAAGGTGCTACGGCCGCTTCCAGCTTTTCCGGCGTCATAGACCCGATGCGCACAACGCGCGTGCCCAGCGCCTGAGTATATTGCTCGGCCGCGGATGTAACGGCGAGTCCGTCCGAATACCAGTACAGTCCGAGCGGCAAACGGTGAAACCCCCGGGGCCCATTTGGAGGCTGAACGACTGTGTGGCCCACGTGAGCGCTGGCCACCAGCTTCATCAGGGCGAGCACAAGATCTGAGTCCGATGTCCCCTCCGCGGATGCCTGTAATGCCGCGACCTCTCGTCCAAATCGTTCCCTCGGATACAGCTTGTCGAAATCCTTTTGGTTCTCCGCGAAGCCCTTCGCGAATTCATTCAGGTCCTGCTTCCACTTTTCCTCGCGAGTGGGCGCCGGCGTTTGCGCAACGGATTCCGGGCGACAAAGAGCCACGATCGCCAGGGCCAAGGTCAACCCAAACAAGAATGTACCGGTTCCTGGTTTTAAACTCTTATTTTCTCTTTGCGACGGTGCGGTCAAGGGGGAAGGCCTCCGGAACGTTGCGTTATGCCGGATCAATTCTGGCTGCGAGTCCATTGGACGGCTTGACCTGTGCGAAGGTTAGCGGTTCTTCAATTCAATTACCCAAGCAGAAATAACAACCGCCCGCTGGGCCGTGCGACCGGGCCGCTCTGAACCCGTCCTAAAACGGTGGGAACCCGCCGCAGCTCTTTAGGCATTTCCGTACTGGCGGAACCTTGCACACCGAGCCGAGAGTCAAGTCCCCTGTTCAATGAATGTTGGTTCAAAAACGGTAACCGTTCTCACCTGCTTTGCAGGCCGGTTGTCAGTGCTGATGCTAAAGAAAAGCAGAGGGGATGGCAAGAGCGGTCAAGAATGCACACTCTTTGGGATATTATCCAGATTGTAAGGCGAGGTTGTCAGACCTCCGGCACATATGAAACGTCAACACTGCATACTCAAACTGAGCTTGTTGCTCATGCTCGGCTGCGTCTTGAGTATTTCGCTCCCGGCTCAGGATGAACATCCCGTCCGTACGATCCACGTATTTGTGGCGCTCGCCGACAACCAGAACCAGGGTATCGTGCCTGTTCCCGCCAAACTGGGCAATGGCGAAGATGCGGAGCGCAATCTCTACTGGGGATCGGCGTTTGGCGTGAAGACTTTCTTTAAGCGCAGCGCTGAGTGGGAATTGGTCGTGTCCGGGCAAAAGCCGAAGTCTGAAGTGCTGGAACGATGCGTATTCAAGCACCGAACCAGAAATGTTTACCTCATCGCCGACGCGTACCGTGAAATTCAGATCCGTCAGACGATTGTCGATTTTCTCGATGCAGCGGCTGGGAGCAATCCGGAAAAGGTCACAGTGAAAGCCGGGTTGAAGAATGTGGTCCTGACTGGTGGCGGCGGCGCGAACCTGGTCGTTTACGTCGGGCATGATGGATTGATGGACTTCCAGTTGTCCACACTGCCACAGAAAGCAAACGATGGCCCCCGCGAAGCGATCATCCTGGCATGTGCCAGCAAAGCGTACTTTGCCGGAGCGTTACGAGCAACAGGAGCACAGCCGCTGTTATGGACAACGAATCTGATGGCCCCAGAAGCCTACACGCTGAAAGCCGCGATCGACGGCTGGATCTTGAAAGAAACAAATTCTCAAATCCGCGAGCGCGCTGCTGCGGCTTACGATAAATATCAAAAGTGCGGGATCAATGGCGCGCGCAAGCTGATGGCCACCGGATGGTAGCTCTACTCTCGAATGACGCGAACTCATCCGAACCTTGTCATTCCGAACGGAGTGAGGAATCTGCTTTCTTTTGAGGC
>PLJN01000107.1:7024-14936 GCA_003140235.1 Acidobacteriaceae bacterium | reverse complement strand
AAAGCACATCGTAGTACAAAGGAACACGGAGGAGAAAAGGAACCAGAAATTCCCCGATTTTCCTCTGTGTGCCTTTGTGTCCTCTGTGGTTAAAGGGGTTTGGTTGTCTTTTCTTGAGATCGTCGCGGAAAACTCCAGGCCGCCCAATTGTGAGTACGTCTTAAGTAATCTCCGCTAAACGATTCTTAACGTTCCGTTGCGGCCTCTTCGACTAGGCTCATCTGTTCAGTATTTGGGTGCGCCGAGCGTTTTCTGGCCCCGGAGCGGCAACTTATTCTCTGGATGCGGGTTCGAGGGATATTCGGCACTGATTCGATTCATGACCAACTTATGATCCTTTCTGACAGGGTTGCGCAAAACCGCAAAGGGCCGGCATCTCGTCTGGTCGAGGGCTGCCTATGATTCCACCGCCCTGGAGTCTTGTGCTTCTTGGTGTGGCTACGATTCCATTTATTTATTACGGGATCGCACTTTTCAGTTCTCTGCGGTTTTTTGAACAGGCGCCCCGGCCGCCCCAGTCCCCGGCCTTTCTTCCTCCGGTGAGCAACCTGAAACCGATTCGCGGGCTTGATCCGGACGCTTACGAGAACCTCGCTAGTTTCTGCCGGCAGGATTATCCCGAATACGAGATTCTTTTCTGTGTGGGTGGCACCGATGATCCCACGCTACCCGTCATCGAAAAGCTGATTGCCGATTTTCCTGAACGCCGTATCCGCGTGCTCTTTGGCGCGGGACGCGACGCGACCAACGACAAAGTCGCTAAGCTGGCACGCCTGGCGAGTGAAGCCCAGTATGAGATTGTGGTCATCAGTGACAGCGATGTCCGGGTCCGGCCGGATTATCTTCGCACCGTAGTCGCGCCGCTTGCTGATCCCAAGGTGGGCGCGGTTACCTGCTTTTATGTTCCCACGAATGAAACGTCCCTGGTGCAGAGTCTCCAATCGGTCGGCATGCTGGCCGATTTTTATGCGGGGATCCTTGTGGCCTGGCAGTTGGACGGCGTGAAGTTTGCTCTTGGCCCGACCATCGCTACCTCGCGGACGCGCCTGGATGGCTTCGGCGGGTATCAGGCCATTGAGAACAAGCCTGCGGACGATTTGCTTGTAGGCCGGCTGATTGCCGATCAGGGCTACGGCGTGGAACTGCTTCCCTATTCGGTGTCTACCGTGGCCGATTATCAATCGTTCCGCGATTTATTGCACAAGCGGCTGCGCTGGATTGTGGTCATGAGGCACATGCGGCCTTGGGGCCATCTGGGGCTGATCTTCACGCACGGACTGCCGTGGTGCCTGTTTGCGATTGCCATTGAGCCAACCTGGCCCGTGGCCGCGGCCTACCTGGGGACATACTTCTTATTTCGCGCCGCCATCGCCTGGATGATTGGCGTCCACGGACTGAAGCAGTCTATTCCTCTGAAGAAACTGGCGCTGATCCCGGTGTGGGACGCCATGGCTTTTGTGCTCTGGGTCATCAGCTTTGGGCGCAAGAGCGTCCGCTGGCGCGATAACGACTATTACATCCGCGATGGAATGCTGGTGCCGCTGGTACCGCTGACCCCGCCGGCGCCGGAATAACGCCTTTTTACACTACCGGCGTATTGGTTAGCGCACCCAGCGCCACGCGACGATCGTTCCGCGTGGACCGCCAGCTTACCCTTGGCAGCATCAAAGACGAATCAATTCTCTCCCGGTACTTCAACGCTACGTTCAAGAGCGAATCCAGCAGCGCGTTGGAAAGAAGATGCGGTTCCAGGCCCAGGTCAACCAGCTTGGAATGCTTGGCGTTGTAATAGTGCTCTTCCGCTTCGACCCTGGGATCGGGCAGATGGTCGATTTCCACCTTCAACCCGAGTTCCTTGGCGGCCGTTGCCGTGAGGTGCGCAAGCTGCAGAACGGAAAACTGCTCGGTGAATTGGTTGTAGACCCGGCACTCGCCGCGTCCCGGAGGATTGAGGCACGCAATTTCGACGCAGCGGACCGTGTCGCGAATATCGAGAAAGCCGCGGGTCTGTCCGCCCTTGCCGTACACCGTTAGTGGGTGACCGATGGCCGCCTGCGCGCAGAAGCGGTTCAGGACGGTGCCAAAGACTTCGTCATAATCAAATCGGTTGATGAGTCCTTCGTCGAGGGCGACTTCTTCGGTCAGGGTGCCGTACACCACGCCCTGGTTAAGGTCGGTGGCCCGCAGTCCCCAGACTTTGCAAGCAAACATCATGTTGTGACTGTCGTGCACTTTGGACAGGTGATAAAACGACCCGGGCTGCTTGGGGAACGGAAGCGTGTCCTTGCGGCCGTTGTGCTCGATGGTGATGTAGCCTTCTTCGATATCGATATTGGGCGTGCCGTACTCGCCCATGGTGCCCAGCTTGATCAAGTGGCAAGCCGGCTGAAATTCACGCAGAGCAAACAGCAGATTGAGCGTGCCGACTACGTTGTTGACCTGCGTGAAAACCGCATGCTGGCGGTCAATCATGGAATAGGGCGCCGAACGCTGCTCGGCAAAATGGATGACCGCTTCGGGCTCGAATTCTTCAATGACGGAGGAAAGAAATGCGTAATCGGTAACGTCGCCAACAGAGCACTCAATGGTTTTCCCGGTGAGTTCATGCCAGGTCCTCACTCGTTCCGCGAGCGGACGAATCGGGGTCAGCGTCTGGGCCCCGAGTTCGTGGTCCCATTGGCGGCGCACAAAGTTGTCCACAATGGAAACCGAATGCCCTTTGCGCGACAGATACAGGGCCGTAGCCCATCCGCAGTATCCGTCTCCCCCTAATACCATGATCTTCATGCGAACTCCTTAAGCCCTATTAAATCCTTATGATGCTAATTCAAAACCCACCGGGCGTGTTGCCCAATGGATGGTTGGTCACAATAAACTTGCCGCCGCTTTCCGCCAGCAGGTTGAGTTGCTGAACGCCCACCAGCTTTTCAAAACGCGGCATGGCCGGCCCCGTGGCCACCAGATAATACCGTTCCGGTTTGGCCCACATGTCCTTGAACTGGGCATCGTCCACAAACACCGGAGGCACGCCGGGCGCGTACGCACCGTACTCAAGGTTGTGGAAGCGGCCGTTCAACAATAAAGGCTCCTGATTAGTGTAAAAGACGACCGACGAAAACGTGTAATAGTGGTGGTCCACAATCAACGTGCCACCGGGAGCGCGCAACAGGGCGTCCGCCAGCGGTCGCGAAGACATGTAGGGATCGAAGGTCACCATGGCCAGACGGGCGGCATGAAAGAAAACCACCATCATCAGGGCGGCGGCCAGAAAAGCGCGCTTCGCCGAGGCGCGGAACGTGCCAACCACCACGATCAGGAAGCTCACGGCAGCCAGAACCAGCGGGACGCGAAGGTACGCGAACGCCTGCAGGTTCAAGTCTTCCACATGACTCAGCGCCAGAGTATAAGCCTGTAGACGTTGCGTGAGCGCGACTGAAATGTCTCCTGGAGTAGGAATATGGCGGACGAGAAACAGAATCACCAGGATCGCCGTGGCCGCAGAGGCAGTCAGCACCCAAAGAGTTCGAGTTCCGCGCTTGATCCAGACACTTCCGCTGTCCATCGCGGAACCCAGCAGCAAACACAGCGCCGGATAACACGGCATGGAGTAATACTCCTGCGTCGTGGAGAACGTAAAGAACGCCAGCAGGAATCCGATCCAGCACAGCATGAGCAGGCGAGCGCGCCCCGCGCGGTCCACCGGCTTATAACCAAGTTTCGCCACCGCCGGAAGATACACGCTCCACGGAAACAGCCACAGCAGATGAAACAACCAGAAGTACAGCCGCGGGACCGTGTTGTAATCGCGCGGATAACGCAGATTCAGAAACCGCAACAACTGCTCGTTGATGAAAAAGAACCACAGGAAACCGTGGTACTCGCCCGGGCCGCTGTGCATGCTCAGAGAGAAATAAGGCGGATTAGCCAACGTCGCCAGAATATGCCACGGGGCCGCGATCAGCAGTACGATCGCTGCTCCGCTGAAGGGCCGCAGCCGCTTCCAGGAACGTGCTGAAAACAGTTGATGCGTCAGAGCGAGATAGATGACGGCTGCGGCCAGCGGAAAAACGACCGCGATCAAGCTCTTGAGTAGGAGACCGATGCCGAGGCTCGCGGCAAACAGAAACGCCCACAGACGCGGATGACGTTCCTCTTCGTCTTCATTCAGAGCCCGGAGAAAAGCCCACATCGCCAGCGCTGTCGTGAACGTGAGCATGACGTCGGGAATCAGAATCCGGGTGAACAAGAACAGTCCGACACAGGTTGCGGCACAGAGGCCGGCGTAGAATCCCACTCTTCGGCCAAAAGCCCAGATACCAAACGCCGTGGTGAGCCAGCAGACCGCGAGTGACGCAAGCGCCATGGGAATGCGCGCCGACCAATCATGGACGCCAAAGATTTTGTACGAGGCCGCAATCATCCAGTAAATGAGGGGCGGCTTTTCGAGATACACCACGCCATCCAGGCGAGCGGTGACCCAATCGCCGGAGGTGAGCATGTTGCGGGCGATCTGGGCTTGCACGGCGTCCACGTCATCCATCAGGCTGGGTGGAGAGACGATACATCCGAAATAAATCGCGCTGGCAACTGCAAGGACAGCTAGATAAACGCGCCAGTTCTTTCCAGCGCCGGAATCTCTTCCCGGGCTGGCAGCTGGATTCTCCATTTTTTCATCCAAAGAAATAAAATCATCAGGCCCCAGAGTTGGTAGCCCACGTTCGCTCGTCTTTCCGTGTGAGAGTCCAGTAAATTTCGGACAGCGCCGGCGCGGAAAATCTCACCGTATTCGGCCACGCCTTCAGCCAGCGTTTCCTCGAGCAGAGGACGGAGTGGACCACGGAACCAGTCGTGGGCCGGAATATCGAGCCCCAGCTTTTTCCGGTGCAGCGTGGATGAAGGCAGCTTGCCCTTCATCAGTTCTTTGAGGACGATCTTCTGGCGCGACCCGCGAATCTTCAGTGACGACGGCAACGAGGCCGCAAACTCGGCAATTCGGTGGTCCAGGAATGGCGGGCGGACTTCTACCGCATGGGCCATGCTGATACGGTCCACTTTGTACAAAATATCGTCCGGAAGAAAATACTTCTGATCAAACCACAGGTACGGAGCCAGCTTGTCGTTACTTAGCAAACCAGTACTCCGCAAATCGCCGCTCAAATGGTCCCGGAGCCCGCTCAGTACCCAATCCAGCGCCGGCGGAAGCGGCTTTGCCAGCAGTTCGTGCTTTTGCTCCGCTGAGAACGCGCCGTTCCAATAGACGTGGGCCGCGTCCGCAGTCATTAAACTGCCTTCGAGAAAACGCTGCAACTTGTATTCAAGACCGATTTTTTCATCCGACACCGGCAGCCGCCGCAACAGATTCAAAGCAAAACGCAGGACGCCCGGCGGCAGTTTCCGTGCATGCGCCGCCAGCAGGCTCGCGCGATGCGTGAGATAGCCGCCAAAAAGCTCGTCCGCGCCTTCCCCGCTCAGCGCGACAGTGGTCCGCGTCTTGCACAGCTTCGAAAGGAACCAGACAGGCAGCGCTCCGGCATCGGCGCTCGGTTCGTCAGAGTAGTAAGCAAACTCGGTGATTGCATCCACAAGATTCAGGCTGGGATTCAGATCTACTTGTTCGTGCTCGGTCTGATATTGGTCTACGATCTGCTTAATGTAAGCAGTTTCATCGAAGCTGCGGCCTTGAAACGAAATCGAAAACGTCTTGAGGCGGGAACCGGATTCCGTGGCCGCGTAATGGAGGATAGTGGAAGAATCCACACCGCCGCTCAGCCACACTCCCAGCGGAACGTCGGAGATCAGGTGTTCCCGCATCGATTGCCGCATCAGGAAATCAAGTTTCTCCGTGGCGGACTCCAAAGACTGCTCCTCGGTCCCAAAAGGCAGTTGCCAGTAACAACCGGTGTGGGTCGCTCCGTTTTCCCATACCAGCCAGTTGCCGGGAGGAAGTTTCTCAATGCCCTCCACCAGCGTCCAGGGGCAAGGAACGTAGTTCATGGACAAATAGCAATCCAGACCGTTCTGACTCAACTGCCGCGGAATCTCGGGATGGACGAAAATGGCCTTCAGCTCGGAGCCAAAAAAAATGTCTCCGCCGCGATGAGTGATATAGAGCGGCTTGATTCCCAGTCGGTCGCGGCACAACACCAGGCGCTTTTTGGATTCGCTCCAGATGGCAATCGCGAACATGCCGCGCAGCCGCGAAAAGCTATCGAGGTCCCATTGCAGAAAGGCGCGGAGTACGACTTCGGTATCGCAGCGGGAGCGAAACTTGTGGCCCAGGCCCTCAAGTTCGATCCGCAATTCCTGATGGTTATAGACTTCGCCGTTGAAAACGATGACCGTGTCACCGTCATCGCTGAAGATTGGCTGATCACCGCCTGCAAGGTCGATGATCTTCAACCGGGTTGCCGCGAGGGCCACGGTGTCCGATTGAAACACTCCCTGCTGGTCCGGCCCTCGGTGCTGCAGCGTGGCAGCAGCGCGCCGGATGCGGTCCTTCTCGGCCGCCCAGTTGGAATGTGTAAAGCCGGCGATCCCGCACACAGGCGTGTACTCCTTGTTGGCTCAGCATGAGTGAATCTGCAGTGAGCCGCCCAGATGGGCCATTGGAACACTCAAGAACGAGCATCTTGATTAATCTTGATTTAATGAGACTAACACAGGCCTTGGGTGCTAACCCCACCGCTTGCCGAGCAAGACGAGGGTGACGCCGAGACAAACCAGCAGTACGCCCGCCCATCGCATCCGCGAGACTCGCTCGTGGAGAAACACCCTTCCCCCCAAAGCGCCGACCGCGTAGCTGCAAGCCGTGACCGGGACCACGAAGCTCACATTTTCAATCGCGAGCACGGCGAGCAACGAAAAGAAAGCCAGGGTCATCAGTCCTACGCCGATCCAGGTCCACACCACGCTTAACGCCCGTCCGGCAACGCCCAGGAGCGCCCGAGGGCGAAAATCGGTCACCTCACCGACGGTCCGCATGGCCCGGGCCATGCAGAGCTCTCCTGCGGTTCCCGCGACCATGATCAGCAGAAAAAAAACGACCTCGATAACCATCAGGTCAGCTCCCTGGTACTGGGTGGCGTGCGTCCTACAACGAACACTCCCAGGCAAATGACACCGATGCCGGCCCACTGGACCGGATTGACCATTTCACCCAGCACAAAGTGCCCTAACACGGCCGCCGTACCGTAAGCGAAGGCCGAAGCCGGTTGCACGTAACTGTAGTCGGCCCACGACAGCACCAGTGTGTACGCTATGAAGAAGACGATCAAAGATCCGATACCCAGCCAGACGAACTGTGACTTCAGCACGAAGGCTAAAAAGTGCGCGAGTCCGGCCGGCGTCCACACCGCTGTGGTGCCCAGGCCCTTCATGCCTTTGCCCAGCAGCAGATTGCCCAGGGGGCCAAATATCACGATGAGCAGAATGAGTATGTTGGTCTTGAAATGCAAAGAATTTGGTGGTTTCATTCGGCGCGGCCCGGTCCAGTTGCAAGCCCTATAGTAAAGTATTTGATGAACGGCTCCTATTCATGAAAAACGAAACTTTGAAAGTCGCGCTGGGTGCATTGCTGGCCAACAAGGTCAGAGCTGCCTTGACCATGCTGGGCGTGACCATCGGCACCACCTGCATCGTGCTGGTGGTGACCGTCTCGATGATCAGCAAGAACTACGTGATGGCGCAAATCGAGGCCGTGGGGACCGACCTGGTCTACGCATATTTCCCGGGCAAGCCGTTCCGTGGCTGACGAAATTTCCCTGGCGGATTTAGCGGCGGTGCGGGCCATGCCTCACGTGGTCGAAGTGGCCGGGGTACACGATATTGGAAACACCAGCGTGGTCGCCAACGGCGAGGAAAAGTCCGTGACCCTGGTGGGAGTAACAGAAGGGTTTCAGAAGATCCGCAATCT
>PLJN01000107.1:0-6942 GCA_003140235.1 Acidobacteriaceae bacterium | reverse complement strand
CTGGTACCGTTTTCACTTCTGAAATATTACCAGGGCGTTGATTACGTGAGGACCCTTTACGTGCAGGCTGATTCGCACGACAACGTTTCTCTGGTAACGGCGGAAGTAAGAGTGATGCTGCAATCCCGCCACCGCGAAGGTGTCACGTACTCCGTGGAGAACCTTGGCGGCATACTGGAGGCAGCGCACAAGATAGCCCTGGCCCTTACAGGGATGCTGTTGCTGGTGAGTTGCATCGTCCTGCTGACCAGTGGTGTCGGCATCATGAACATCATGCTGGTAACCGTGACCCAGCGCACGCGGGAGATCGGACTGCGCAAGGCCGTCGGCGCCAGTCGTCGGGAAATTCTGCTTCAGTTTCTGATTGAGGCCCTATTAATCAGCGGGCTGGGCGCGGTGGGTGGGATCGTGATCGCGGTGGCCCTGAAGATTGTCGCCGAGCCTCTGATTCCCGCGGAATACAACATCCATATTCCGATTTCCATGGTTTCAATTGTGGTGGCGTTTCTCGTCTCCTGCTCCACTGGGCTTCTGTTTGGGTATTTGCCGGCCAACCGGGCGTCGCAACTGCAGCCTGCGGAAGCCCTGCATCACGAGTAGGCTATCCAACGGCCAGATCTTCCGCTTTCACTTCCATGCGACCATCGCGCAGGAGCGTGCATTCGCGGTCGCGCCAGACAATCGTGCCGCCCACGAACCCGCAGATCCAAATCGCGAAGCCGAGCACATCCTGGGCCGGAAGCAGCCACCATTGCCTGCGGGTCAGCCGGTCATGGACCACGTCCGCGCAGGCCCATGCAGCCCACAAGCGGAGCAACACCGTCAGCACCACTGCGGGCCAAGCTGAGGGCTGGATGGCGCATAGCAGCAACGCCCAGGGCAGCGGATAGGTGAAGATTTGTCCCCAGTAGCCGGAAGGGCGCGAGCGGCGCGTGCTGCGGGCCCAGCGCAAACGATGTCCCAGATTCTTCTTCATTCCCTGGCTGCCGATGCGGTGTTCAATCACACAAGAAGAAAGCAGGACGGTGTGACCAAGTTCGGCCGCACGCTGACCCATGACAAAATCTTCCGCCAGATATTCCTGCAGGTCCTCGAACCCGCCCATGACACGGAGGACGCTGCGGCGGACGCCAACGGCACAGCCCAATGCGAAGCGCATTCCTTCGAGCATGCGGGCCACCAGCACTCCGCCCAGAAGTTCCGTATTCATGCCCACGGCTTCCAGGCGCGACCATATGCTGCGGCCGGCCACGGCAAGATAAGGGCAGGTGATCAGGCCAACGCGCGGGTCTTGAAAATCTGCGGCCAGGCGCTGCAAAAAGTCTGGCTTCACACGGACGTCGCTGTCACACATCACCAGCAGTTCATGGCGGGCTTCGCGCACCAGGCGCTTCAGGCTGTGCGCTTTGGCGTTGGGAACGGGCGAGTCGCCGGTGATCAGCAAACGTGCTTCCACACTGCCGGCGTATTCGAGACACATCTTCTCGAGTACCGCCACAGCAGGATCGTCCGCGCGGTGTACCGCAAAAAGCACTTCGAACGCCGGATAGTCCTGCACAAAGATGCTGCGCAGATTTTCTTCCAGACCTTCATCATAGCCGCACAGCGGTTTCAGCACGCTGATAGGCGGGGTTGTTTCGGCGACCGGCAGTGAAACGGAAAGATAGCGCCGCGAAGCGACGACGATCAGAACGCAGTACGCCAGCGAACCAGCCAACAGCGCAGCGAATATTGCAGTGAGAATCAGCACATGGCACCGTTGTCCCTGGCTTCAGCGAGAAGGGAAGTCTGCCAAAATGAAACCGTCTGCGCGCTCAGAACAGCACGTCGAAATCCAGCCGGAAACGTCGCGGATAGTTGCCGAAGAAGTTGCCGAATTGAGGATCGCCGGTATTGGAATGAATGGCCAGCGCGTTGAAGTGATTGGTCATGTTCAAGGCCCGCACCGAGATCCGCGTGGCGTACTTGGGAGTCAGTTGGAAGTCCTTGGACACGCGGGTATCGAGCGAAAAATAATTGGGAAAGCGGTTGCCGTTGGCTGCACCGACATAGTTTTGCGCCGCGTCGGTGTTGGAGTAGGGAAAGCCGCTGCGAAATTCCAGCAGAGGCATGATCTTGGTTTTCCACGGGAGCGGCGTTTCACCCCACAGCAGGAACCGGTTCGGAACATCTCCCGGCAGGTTGGTAAAGAAATCAGGCCGCACGATCGGGCTGGGCAGGTTTCCCAGATAGGTAGTGGTGGTGTTGAGATCACCCCGCGAAATGCTGCGGACGTACGAGAAGAACAACTTACGCTTGCTCTGCTCGCCAATGCGCGCGCTTAGTTCCAGGTCCCTGTACTCCGCACTGCCCGTGTTCCGGACGATGTATGAGTCCTGCCCGCTGGCGTCCACAGCTGGAAGCACCATGATCAATCCGCCCGAATCCCTGTAGCTGAACTTGGCCTGGAGTTTTACCAGCCGGTTCACCACGTGCTCCACTTCCAGGCTGGAGGCCATACTGTAAGGAGCATAGTGCGGCCTGCCGATCCCATGGCCCAGGATCAAGGGAAAATGAGGATCAATGGAGGCTGCGCCGGGCATTGGCCCGACGTTCGCTACCGGGGCCAGCGTGGTCACGACTTGCTGCGGGTATTGTTGAAACGCAAATACATTCAGCGGCACGTGATCGTAGAAGACGCCTGTACCTCCGCGCACCACTGTCTTGCTGCCCTTGCCAAACGGAGACCAGGAAAAGCCCATCCTGGGAGCATAGCGCTGCGTCGCGGTGATCCTTTGCTGTTCTACCCGCAACCCAGCGTCTATCGCGAACGACTGAGCCAGCACCCAATGGTCCTGGGCGAACCCATCAAACTCCAGGTCGGTGCGGTGAAAATGGCTGCCGCCAACGAAATCAATTTCCTTCAGGACATTTCCGGCCATGTCCTGGATCAAAACAGGAGTAGCGCTGAAGAGGCCGCGGTTGTCACTCCTTTCAGCATTAATGCCGAAGATGAGATTGTGCGCGCCCTTGGCCTTGAGCGGATGAAGAGCAAAAGTTTCCATCAGGCTCAAGCGGGTTGACCGGCGGGTCTGGCTGCTGAAATAGTTACCTTGATTGCCAACGGGGGTGATGATCATCCCCAGCGCTCCCTGGGGAGCCACGCTGGTGTTGAAATCCTGGCCCGTGAGCGTGCTTTGCAGCACGCCGCTTCCCAGGTCGAGCCGGTCAATCAACGTTACGGCGCCGGCCTTCCAATCAAAGTTCGGTGTGGTCGGCTGCGGATTGAAAAAATCCAGCCCGGCAAACTTAGTGGCCGCCGTTTGCAGATGCACCGTTCCTGTGAGCGTATGGGTGGTGGAGGGCAGAAAGTCCAACTGAGTAAACGAGTTTCTGGCGTCGGTCCGGGTTTCATTCACCGGATACGGCAGCGTCCGCACAGGAGTGTTTTGCAGTTCGTATTGGATGGATTCAGCAAAATACAGCTTCTGCTTGAGGAGTGGACCGCTGAAGGTCACGTCAGGCGAAACCGACCGCACTCCGTCAATGTGCAAACTGCGTATGCGGAATTCCGGCATGGGATCATTGAGTTCGAAAGTCCACTTGTCGCCGCCCCGCCGCGTGGTTGCCGATACCACGCCCGCCGTGAAGCCACCGTACTGGGCCACAAAAGGATTGGCGGAAACGTTGACTGTCTCCGCGCTGTTCACGGGAATGCTTAACCCGAATTGTCCGGTAGCGGGATCAGTGACGTTCACGGAATTCACCAGCATCACGCTGTGTTTTTCGTCCCCGCCGGCAATCGTAATCTGGCCGTCTGGCGCACGGACTACGGCGGGCGAGAGGGGCAGCGCGTCGGTAATCACGTTGGGCCGGTTGGGCAACTGCTTCATTTCACTCCGCCCTAACTCGATGGATGAAGATGAGTCCTGGGCGTCACCGGCCTGCACGTTGACCGTCTCGCGGATTTCCACCTTGGCTGCCAGGAGCACGTCCAGTTCTGCTGACTGCTGGTCCATGGCGATGGCCTGGTCCGTGAGCGCCTGAAACCCGTCCTTGGACACAGTCAGGCTCAGCCGGCGCGCCGGCAGCTGGGAGATATTTGCTTCGCCTTTTTCATTGGTCTTGCCCGACCAGACTGTCGCTCCATCCGCTTTGACCGTGATGTGGGCATGGGCCACGGGCTTTTGCGCGTTGTCATGGACCGTAACATGCAGAGAATGGGAAACCGTATCGTTCGTCTGGTTCTGCTGACCCTGCAGCAGCGGGCAGGCACACAACGACCCCAGGAGAATGAGCAGCCTTAGCGAGGGCACAAGGGTCGTTCTTTTAAACATTTTCAAAATGTATGCAACTACTTGGGAGTTCCAGGGTTTCTATGCCGGAATAGTAACCCAAATGGTGCCGGTTTTGTAAAGATTTGTTAGAAGTTTTGAATGTGATCTAAAGGGGAAGCTGGAGCGCAGTCAACGAGGAAAACAGACGGCGTCGCCTTATAAAAAGAGGAGGGCTGCACTGGTTGGCGCAGCCCTTGGAGATCCTCTCCCAGCCCGGCGCAAAAGGCCACCCGCCCCCGCCGGACCAGGCTTTCATCAGGAGACAACTTCCCTTGTGTTGAGAGAACGGGCATACTGGAATTTCTTGCAGGAAATTTATGCGCCCAGCCTTAAAATAATTTGCGTTGCGAAATGTTTTAGACTTCGTATGGACGAGTGAAGGGGTCGCGTGAAGCAGCTTTCGGTAAGGCAACTTAGGATCAAGGTCTTCCTGGCCGCTGTGGTGCTGATGGGTCTGAGCACCGCGCCCGTCAGCGGACAAGCCGCGAATCAGTCTCCGGCCGATTCCACTTTTCGCATCAAACCGCTGCGTCCGGTGGCCGAACTGGAAAAAGAGGCCCGGGCGGCACAGCCTCCGCACGAGGCAGGAAACTTTCGCCAGCCCGACCTGGTGGAGTTGAGCAAGCTCGATCCAACTATCAAACTCGACATTCGCTACGCTACAACGAACAATTTTCTCAGCACGCCCATGTACTCGCAGGCCCGCGCGTTTCTCCAGCGTCCGGCGGCAGAGGCCCTGTTGCGCGCGCACCACGCGCTCCAAGCAAAAGGCTACGGCCTGTTGATCCACGACGCTTACCGCCCCTGGTACGTCACCAAAATGTTCTGGGACGCAACGCCCAACGACAAAAAGATGTTCGTCGCCAATCCGGCGGACGGCTCTCGCCACAACCGCGGCTGCGCCGTAGACCTGACTCTCTATGACCTAAAGACCGGAGCGCCGGTAAAAATGCCCAGCGGTTACGACGAGATGACCGAGCGCGCCTACCCCGATTACACCGGCGGCACACCGGAAGAGCGTGAGCGCCGCGCCATCCTGCGCCAGGCCATGGAAAAAGAAGGCTTCACCGTATTTCCGCAGGAGTGGTGGCACTTCGATTACAAAGACTGGCGGCAATACCCGATTCTCAACGTAAGGTTCGAAGACCTGACAATCAAGAATTGAGTTTGCCCGCGAATCACTCGGGGCAAAAGAGATCACCACGTAGAGACGTGGCATGCCACGTCTAACTCGAAGCCGGGCAAAAATCGTCGCCTCTACGAAACCTAGGCCGGCAATTTCCCTGCCGCGGCCCGCTTCCCGGTAAAATTCCCTTCACCAAAATCTCCAAATTTGGCCTTGCCCTTCATGGAATCGCCGTCCACCGTTCCTGAATATTCAATCTCCAGGTCCTGACCTTGAACACTGAGCGTGACGCTGAACTTGATCGCGTTGCCTTTCACCGTGCCCTTGATCGGCGCCTCACCAAGCCGTCCTTTATAGGTTCCAGTGAGGCTTTCGCCGTCCTGCTTGAAAATCACGCTCGGGGTACCAGTACCGTTGGGCGTTTCCACGGTCAGGGCCCACTCGCCAGCGACGTTGGCTGTGTCTGCGGCCACTGCGGGGAGCGTCATCATTAGAAGAACGGCTGCGATCACCGACAACACAGCCAATTGTTTGAATCTCTTCATACGTTTTTCCTCCGAATCAAATCCTGCGTTCATCATAATCCACGACCATGTATCCATGACCAAGCGGTCAGCGATACGCCGCAGCCTGGATGCCATACAGCTCCGAGTACTGACCACCCTTGGCCATTAGTTCGTCGTGTGTACCGACCTCCACGAGGCGGGCCCCATCGAGCACAACGATGAGATCGGCCATACGGACGGTCGAGAAACGGTGGGAGACGAGAATCGTGATGCGACCACTCTCGTGATCGCTGGCGCCGCGCGCCGCGGTGGCGTAATGCTCGAACAATGCGTGTTCCGTTTCAGCGTCCAGCGCGGCGGTCGGTTCGTCCAGGACCAGCAGCAACGGCTGGTCACGCATAAAGCCACGCGCCAGTGCGAGCTTCTGCCACTGACCGAATGATAGTTCGACTCCGCTCGGCCACGTGGGACCGAGTTGCGTGTCGAGTCCGGACGTGAGACGTGCGACGACGTCACCGGCGCCGGCGCGATCGACAGCCACAACCACTGCGGGCTCGTCGTCCAATCGCGGGACGTCGCCCAAACCGACTGTGTGCCGTGCGCGAAATTCGAAGCGGAAAAAATCCTGGAACGCGCCGGCCAGACGCGCCCGCCACTCGCCCGCCGGCACACGGGCCAGCGGCGTGTCGTCCAGAAGGATCGTGCCGGATGACGGCTCGTACATCTTACTGAGCAGCTTGACCAGCGTCGTCTTGCCGGCGCCGTTCTCGCCGACGAGCGCCAGGCTCGCGCCTGCGGGAATCACGAGGTCGACGTGACGGAGGGCCCATCCCTCCTTGTTGGGGTACCGGAAACCCACGTCCTCGAACACGATGCCCGTCGCGGGCGCGAGCGCGACGTGCCCGTTGACGTGACCGTTCGTGTGTCCGTTCGCCCGCTGCTTCTCGTCGACCATCCCGAGGTAGTCCCAGAGGTTCGACATGTAGAGGTTGTG
>PLJN01000013.1:15402-15666 GCA_003140235.1 Acidobacteriaceae bacterium | reverse complement strand
GATCAGCCTCCACCATCATCTCCACCAGTTCGTGGAACGCGACGGACGGCTTCCAGCCGAGCACTTTGCGCGCCTTGCTGGCATCGCCGCAGAGGTAATCCACTTCGGCCGGGCGGACCAGCTTAGGATCAGTCTCCACGTACTTCTTCCAGTCCAGTCCGACGAATGAGAACGCAACCTCAAGCAGCTCCTGCACGCTATGGGTCTCACCGGTGGCGATCACGAAATCATCAGGCTCGGGTTGCTGCAGCATCAGCCACATGG
>PLJN01000013.1:281-15376 GCA_003140235.1 Acidobacteriaceae bacterium | reverse complement strand
GGCGCGGCGATTCGTGATTGAAGCAGATGGACGAACAGGCAAACAGGTTGTAACTCTCGCGGTAATTTACCGTGAGATGGTGGGCAAACACTTTGGCCACGCCGTAAGGACTGCGCGGATGAAATGGCGTCTTTTCGGTTTGCGGCTTCTCGATGACTTTGCCGAACATTTCCGAACTGGAAGCCTGCAGAAACCTGGTCTTGGGTGAATGCTGCCGGATGGCTTCCAACACCCGCAACACGCCCAGTCCGGTGACGTCAGCGGTGAGCACCGGCTGGTTCCAGGAAACCGGAACAAAGCTCTGCGCCGCGAGATTGTAAACCTCCTGGGGCTGTATCTGCTGCAACGCCGCGACCAGCGAGCCCTGATCGGTCAGGTCGCCTTCAACCAGTCTAACTTTTTCCGTGATGTGTTCGATTCGGTCGTACTTTTCCAGGCTGCTTCTGCGTACCAGACCGTAAACTTCATAGCCCTTGGAGAGCAGCAATTCGGCCATGTAAGAACCGTCCTGGCCGGTTATTCCGGTAATGAGAGCGCGCATTCCGTGGTCACCCTATACTGAGCAGATTTTATTTCTGTGCGACGCGAGCGCCGCACCGTCTTGCAAGATGATATACCGAGACCGTCTGTTCCGCAGCCTTGCTCCAGGAAAAATCCGCTGCACGCTTCCGGGCACGTTCGCGCCACTGGCTTAATTCGTCGGGATTCTGCAGCAGTGAGCGGATCGCCTGCGCCATTCCGTTGACGTCCATCGGCGCAAAGACCTGAGCGAGNNAAAGCCCCGCCGGTAGATGTGATAACGGCGCACCCGCACGACATCGCCTCGAGTACAGGTAGCCCGAAACCTTCATAAAGAGAAGGCATGACAAACGCATGAGCGTTACGAAAGATGATGGCCAATTCGGCTGCGGGAAGGTGTCCTGTGGATACAAGAGGGAGTTTCGGTGGGCCATTCTGCAGGCATGCTGCCCGAAGGCCTTCTTCCGGACCGTACACAACCGTTTGAAATTCGTTCCCCTTTTCCCGGGCCAGTTCAAGCGCCTTGAGCCCCGCCGGCAGGTTCTTGGTCAGCCAGTTGCGGGCGCTCGATACCACCACGTAAGGCGAGTGAATTCCAAACTTCGCGGCCAGATGGCCCAGGTCCGAGGCTTCTCTGCGCAGATGAAAGATATTCTCTACAACGGCATTGTGCACCACAGCAATCCGATCTGCCGCGACCCCGAGAATTCTCTGCAAGTCGCCGGCCGTGTTGGCGGAAACAGCGATGCACTGCGCCGCTCGCGCCACCGCCGCGCGATATCCCCGCCTGACCAGCGATCGCTTTGGCTGCGTGTAGATCGGGAACAGGAATGGAATCAAGTCATGGACCGTGACCACGACCGGGCAGGATGAGAACAGAGGCATCATATAGAACGGACTATGAAACAGGTCCAAACCGTCACGTTTACAGCGCCGCCGTAATTCCATCTGGCTAGCAAGCGAATATTTGCCGGAGCGCACGGGAATTCGTTCGCACGCACTCGCTTCCAGACCGGGGACCGGATTATTTGGATCTTCGTAGACCACAAGGTCAACGCCCGATGACGAGCCAGCCAGGGCGTTCAGCAGTCCGGAGACATAACTCCCAACGCCTGAATCGTTGTACCAGCGCGCATCAAAGCCAATTCGGATTTGTTTTGTTGTAGGCAAGAAAGTCCGTGCAAGTGTAACTAAAGCGAAGGGCGTCTGGACTTTTCAAAAATCAACAGAACGCCGAGGTGCTTGCCGTGCCGGGAAAAATGAGAAACGACCCGGTGGCACCCCTGCTCATCAAGCAGCTTGAAGATGCGTTCCAGGCGGTAGACATTCATTTGCATATGAGGGAAATTGAGAGGGCGACCGAGCATGATGTTGCGCAGCATGCCTGCGCCAGGAACGTTGATTTTGATCCAGGAAAGCGCACGGGTAAGACGTGGCCGGTAATCATGGATGGTGACGTGAATGGCCCCGACGCCGCCAGCTTCGAGTATGGAAACCAATTTCGCAATCAAGGCGTGGCCTTTCTGCGCAGGAATGTGCTGCAGCACGATCCAGGAATGCACAAAGTTGACCGACCCATCCGGTATGCGCATAAAGTCCGGAACACCCATGAACGTAACGTTGGTCAAATTCCTGTCGGCGCAGTTTTTTCTGGCCTCGTTGAGCATTCCCGGGGAGATATCGACCGCCAGCACCGTCTTGCTTACTTCTGCCAGCGGGATGGTGACCCGGCCCACACCGCAGCCGAAATCCAACGAAGCATTGGGCGCAAATGCCGGATTGAATTCGTGGACAAGCTCTAGCACGCGCTGCAAGTGGTCCTTGCCGGAGTCAAAAAATGCCGGCAGATTCCTGGCTAGTGGGCCGTCCCCCCTGAAATCTTCAGACACCAACACTGCGTAGTAGGGGTCCTGCTCTCCCAGTATTTCCCAGGCCCTGTCGGAGTCTCTCATGCGACCGTCCCCGATTCAGCTGATTGCGGGTATCTCAGGGGAAATTCTGTCCGATCGGCCTTGGAGAGCTCAAACATCACCAGTCCCAGCGCGAGAATCAGCCAGAACATTGCCCCAAATTGTGGACTCCCATTGAAAAGATAGTCGACTGCTCCGTGTATCAAGGTTGCGGCGATCGCTCCGCCAACTCCGATGCCAACGATACGGCACAAAGGGTCTGCTTTCTTGACCAGCTTCACCGCCATCCGGACAAAAGTTCCAACCAGGACAAAGAAGACCAGGAAGCCCATGATCCCCGTCTCAGCCAGAAACTGGAGATAAAGATTATGGCTGTCGATTTCATCGCTGCTGCCCGGCACGTAATCACTGTACAGGCTGGCGTAGTTTCCGTAGCCGACTCCCAGCACCGGATGCCCGACAAACATGACTCCGGCAGCGCCCCACAATGCGAGCCGGGAAACTTGCGTGTATTCATCCACTTCCTGCAAACGCTCCGCCTCATGCGGACGAAGCAAGGGCACCACCAGCGCCGCACTGAGGATGAGAGCAGGAAGAATTCTCATTACCGTCGCACGCCGTGGCGAAAGAAACCAGATACTCGCAAGCATGACGCCGCCGTAGGCGATCATCCCACCCCGGCTTCCGGTGAAAAACAGCGCCGCGCCGGCCGCGCCCAGACATATTGTTCCCGTGTAGCGTACCCAGCGGTCTTTCGAAAGCACCACGGCGCCAATCGCAAAGGGGACAACCAGATTCAGATATCCGGCCAGTGCGTTAAAGTGAAACAGAAATGACGTGACGCGTCCGCTCCAGGCTTCAATCCCCGTCTCCTGCAGAGGATACAAGCGGAAGTACAAATCGGTGTAGCCACCTACCAGCGCCTGATAAAGACCAAACAACGCCACGCCGATGGTAGACAGCAATATCAGCTTAACGATCCTGCTCACCTGCTCGCGCGTCTCGACCCAGCCAATCACCGCAAAGAACAATGCAACGTACGAAAACAGCCGGGCCAGCGAACGGACCGCGCCTTGCGTTCCGTGCAGGCGTGGGACAAGAAGCGACATCACGGCAACCGCCAGGAAAATCAACACTGTCTTCTTTAAGCGGCTGCCAAAGAGCCACTGCCTGATGGACCGGTCTTTCCGGCTCATCCGGATTCCTACGCCCAGGAAGAGCGCGACATGCAGGAGCAAAGAGATGTCTCTGATCGGAAGATTCACATCCAGCGTCGGGTTCCAGGGCAGACAAAAAACAATAGCATAAACAAACCAATCAAATTTCAGGACCGCGGTCACCACCAGGAGCGCCGCGACTGCCAGTAATGCCAGCGTAGAGTTCGTCATGAACAGCGCGGTCGCAGTGACGGCCAGCACCACGATAACCAGCTGCAACGCGAACTCGCGCGAGGGCGAAGCATGCATAGCGGTATTTTCGACGGTCGCCATGATTCAAGATCGCGGACGGGATGCGTTCCTTTGTAAGATCGCCAGTGTTTGCGTGGCGCATCGTTGCCAGTCAAAGAAACCTGCGCGCTCCTTCCCTTTTCTTGTGAGCTCGGCCAGTAATTCCCGATCTTCCAGTGTCTTCTCCATGCAGTCTGCCATATCCTCCACAGAACCGGGATCGAAATATTTCAACACACCTCCAGATACTTCCGGCAAACAAGAGGCATTCGACGCCACCGTTGGCGTTCCGCAAGCCATGGCTTCCACCATGGGAAGACAAAAGCCTTCGTAGAGAGACGGAATCACAGCCAGCGATGCGCCTTTGACCAGCAACGCCACGTCTGGATCGTCAAGCGCGCCGGTGAGGATCACGCGTCCGCCGTCTGTGCCGTTTGCGGCGGCCACGATCTCGTCGCACTCCCATCCCAGCGGCCCTGCCAAAACAAGTTCCAGATCAAGATTACGGTTTCTCGACAGCATGAACCGATACGCCTCGATCAATCTTTTCAAATTCTTTCGCGGCTGGATGACTCCGTGATGCAGTATGTAAGGCTTCTTGATCCCAAGTCTCTCGAACAGACTTGTCAGCAACGCAGGATCGGGGAGCGCCGCATTGAAATTCGATTTGTCGAATCCCAGATAAACCACCGACACTTTGCATTCCGGCAGACCGTAAATGCTGACCAAATCCTTTTTGGACCATTCGGAATCAGTGATGACGGCCCGCGACAATCTGGCCGACGACCACAGCAGAGTCCGCGACCAGAGACTGACGCTTCCGGAGTGGGAAGGCATTTTGACAGGCGTTACATCGTGGATTGTGCAGACCACCGGTACACGGCCTAGCGGAAGAATACTGGCAGTCGGCGCGAACAACACGTCGGCATGAATACTGGCCGCTGCCCGTCCGGCCCCTCCCAGTCTCCAGAGGCGGTCATGGTCAACCCGGTCCCTCTGCGCAAGCTCGAAGCCGGCTTCCGGTTCAATCAGCTTCGCGTCATTTGAGTCGCGTCTCCCGGCAAACAAGGAGAAGCTGATCTCTGGACTGGTCCGCGCAATCTTCTTGAACTGTGTAATCATGTTTTGCGCGTACACGTAGGTCCCCTGATGCCGAAGGCGGCTGGCCAGTACCCACGAATCAATAGCGACTTTCAATCGATATGCTCCCACCGCAAGCGCGACTTAGCGCCTCTTCCCTTCACCTGCAACTCTGGCCAGCACGGCCGCTGTCTCTCGCGCACAGCGGTCCCAGTCAAAATCATTGGCACGGACCAACCCTTTTTTCACCAGCTCATTTCGCAAACTTTTGTCTTCCAGTGCGTCGTTGATGCAAACCGCCATCTCATCCACCGAGCACGGATCAAAGTACTTCAGCACGCCGCCGGAAATTTCGGGAAGGCATGAACTATTGGCTGCAATTGTAGGAACTCCACACGCCATGGACTCAATCATGGGCAGGCAAAAACCTTCGTATAAAGACGGCGCCACCGCCAAACTCGCCCCCTTCACCAGCAAAGCCAAATCGGCAGGGCTGAGCGCGTGCGTGAAGATTACCCGGCCTCGGCCGCCTGGGACTTTGCTGGCTTCTTCCAGAACGTCCTTGTATTCCCATCCGAGCGGGCCGGCTAAAACCAGATCAACGTCCAGATTGCGATTCCGCTCGAGCGCCAGACGGTATGCCTGGATCAGTCTTTGCAGATTCTTATTGGGCTTGATGACTCCGTGATGAACAATGTAGGGCCTGTCAATTCCGAATCTTGCCAACAGCTTTGCCGTGAAATCAGGATCAGGGGCACCGGTGTTGAATAATGCTTTGTCGTATCCGTTATAAATGACGGTAATCTTTGACTCCGGTACGCCATACATCTTCACCATGTCTGCTTTCGAATGATGTGAGACGGTAATGATCTCCTGCGAAAACTTTGCCGACCACCACAGACAGAACTTCAGCGCCTGTGTGATTCTGCGAGATCCCCACGGCATGATCACAGGAATCAGATCATGAATCGTCACCACCGAATGAACGGACAAGCCGCCGACCAGAGTGGCGCACGTCGGACTAAACACCAGGTCCGCGCTTCCCATCGCTGCCAGCAGATTGGCCCCACCCCAGCGCCATGACCTGCTGTGCTTCAATAATCTGGTTTCTTGCGGCGTGAACCCCGGCGCAGCTTCGAACTGGTTGGCATCATTGTCTGCGCCGGCGCAAACGTATGGCCTGATCTCGACTGGACATTCCGGACCCATCGCACAAAAATGCGTGAGCAATTGTCTCGCATAGACGGCAACACCATGATGGCGCGCAAACCCGCCCAGCGCCCAGGTATCAAACGCGACGGCCGGCTTTTTTTGTTTATCGTGTGTGTTCACGGTTATTGTTCCGCTATCTCATGCGATTGAATTCCGCAGAGAAATGTGAAGCGCGTCCCGATACACGGCCAGTGTCTGGTTTGCGGTATTCGTCCAGCTAAAGCGCGCCGCGTTCTTGAGGCCCTTCTCGATCATCCCGGATCGCAACGCCGAATCGCTGAACGTCCGTTGGAGCGCGGCGGCAAACTCTTCTGGATTCTGCGCGTCGGCGTAAAGCGCTGCGTCTCCTCCAACTTCGGGCAGCGATGTCGCCGCAGAACTGACGACAGGAGTGCCGCACGCCATGGCTTCCAGGACCGTAAAGCCAAAACCTTCATAGAGAGAAGGACATGCATACACTCTCGCGGCGGAGTAGAGCACCGGCAGATCGCCATCGGGAACAAACCCGGTGAATATGACTTTGTCCGCGATTCCCAGTTCGCTGGCCAGCCGTCGTAGCGCTGGTTCACCTTCATTCATGGGACCAGCGATCACCAACTGGGCCGTGCCTCCGTTGTCCAGAAAACTCTTGAAGGCGCGCAGAAGCCCTGCATGGTTCTTTCGCAATTTGTAAATGCCGGTGTAGAGGACATAATCGCCTTTGATCCCATACTTGGACAGCGTGCTTTCAATCTGCGCGGGATCGCACACGCGTTGAAACAATGGGTCCACGCCGGGATAGATGACCTCAATCTTCTCCGGGTCTGCGTGGAGACGAGCAGTTATATCTGTCCTGGAGAACTCTGAATCGGTAATGATTCTCGCCGCCAGCCGAAGCGCGGACTTCATCATCACGCGATAGTAAAGACGGCCCACCAGCGACGGCAAATCCTCCTGGCACGCCAGATAGATCACGTCATGAATGGTTGCAACCGCCGGACAGGGCCCGACCAACGGCAGCATGAAATGAGGAGAGTGAAAAAGATCAACCTGGTGCCGACGCAGAATTCGCGGCAACTCTATCTGCTCGCGCACCGAGTAATACTTCAGATAGGGTGAGATTCTTTCGACACCGGGGCCATCCGCGACCAGGTTCTCCGCGCCCTGAGGAAGGATCAACAGGTACGCATTTTGCGGCGTCTGCGCGATCACCGCATCCACCAGGCATTTCATGTATCGGCCGATCCCCGGGTTCTGTATTCTCCGCAAATCAAAAGCTATTTTCATGGCCGTTCTTTGGGGACAGATGACCTGGGACTAATGACAAATGACCGGCTCTTTGGCCGAAGGGTCCGGGATACTAACGCCGGGTTCCGTCTCTTCCAGTGGCCGACCTGAGTGAGCCCGCGACTTCCGCAGCCAGAAGGCGGCGCGGGTCATCCGCCGAGAGTTGCGCCCACCTGTTCTTCTCAATGATCAGGAAGCTGGCCAGCAGCAAGGCTCCCAGCACGCTCAAACCAACAACCAGAATCCGGCTGGGGCCCGACTTGCGCTCGGGCGGGACCGCTCTATCCATCACGCGTACAGTGGGCAGCTCTTTGACTTCCTGCAGCCGCGCGACTTCGTACTGCTGGGTCAGGAACTCGTAGACAGTTTCCTGTATTTTGGCTTGCCGGTATAAGTCCGCGTAACGGTAATTCAGCGTGGGAAGCGTGCGCAGCGAAGGCAACGGACCTCCCAGNNCAGCGAAGGCAACGGACCTCCGTCTGCCCTGGGCGCGGTCGCACGATTCGCGCCCGCAAGACCGCCTTCCATTTTTCTCAATTGCCCTTCGAGTTCGCCCATGCGGGCCCTCAATGTGCGGACGCGCACGTTATCGTCGGAGTAAAGCTGCTGCAGTCCTCGCAATTCAGTTTCGCTGGCAATCAGCTCGCCCTGGATACGGGCAACCGCGTCCATCATGCCCCGCTGCTGGTTCTGGGGGTCCATGATGAAGTTGCTGCTGGAGAACTGGCTCAAGTCCAGTGACGCCTGAGCAAGTTCCTGTCTGGCAAGTTTGATCCGCTCTTCCAGAAATTCCCGCTCGCGGTGCGCGGCCGACGTATTCAGGTCCGCCGCCAGACGATTCAACTCCGCCACATAGGCGTTGGCCATGTCAGCGGCTGTTTTTGGGTCGTACTCGATCACCGTGACCGTGATCACGCCGCTCTTCTTGTCTTCATCAAAATCAGAAAATGATTTCAGTTTTTTGCGAGCGGAGTAATAAGAAGTCGGGGACGACCATCGGGAGAAACGATACCGGGAGCGCAGGTCAAACTGATCGATCAGACGGTCCTGCACCGTTCTGCTTTTGAGGACCTCGACGTAAAACGCCCCAGGCGTCTTGATGCCCAGCAGACTCGAAGCGTCCAGCCCCCCGATGTTTGTAGTGCTGGCGCCGCCGGTGGCCCGGCTCAAGAGTCCGGTGTAATTGCTGGAGCTTTCTCCGGGAACGATCTTCGCCACGCCTTCATAGTGCTTGGGCAACGCGAAGGCGACAATGACCGCAAGAACGAACGTCATCCAGAACACACGCCACAGAAAGCGCCGATGCTGCCACAAGACCCACAGATTTTTGGCTTTCCCCCGCGTATCCTCAGCCGGAGCGTGCGGACGTTGTCTCTCCAGTTCCGCGGCCTGGGAAAGTGGGTCCAAAATTCTCAATCTCCTAGAGGTGGGTGACTACGCTCGCCGCTACAGCCACTCCGGAAAGCATCTGGATCGTCTCGCCAAAGGTCTTGAAGAAGGTGCTGCCTCCAAGTTTTTCAGGGACATAAATGGTGTCACCGGGCTGGAGCACCGTGCTGCTCACATTGCCCGACCAGAAGCCCCCCGAGCCCCTTCCCACCACCGACCCGTTGGCGCGTACGATGAAAATGTCTTTCTTGTTGGCAAGACTCGTGGCCCCGCCCGACTGCTTGAGATACCAACCCGCATGGCGTCCGGGAATGTACGTGATGGCCGTTGGGTTATACACCTGGCCGGCTATCAGCACGAAGTTAGGCGTCTTCGGGACAACCAGTGTGTCTCCAGCGCGCACGTCGATGTCCACAACCGTGCCCTGCCACTTGGCAATGTCCGTTGAAATATGGATCACCAGGCGTCCGCTGGGTTGGATCGATTTCAGCTTGTCGATCAGCTGTTGTCTTTCCCGTGCGACCCCAGCGTTCTCCGGCCGGCCCGTCCCGTTGTTTTGCAGACTTTGTTCCTGCAAGCGGCGGATCAACTCATCACGGTTCTTGATGGCCGCTTCCTTCACCTGCGCGCGCTCCAGGATTGCACCGTTGGGATAGGCCTCAGGCATGAAGCCGCCCGCCCGCTTCAGAAGAGAACTCAGCTTCTCGCCTTCCTGCAGTCCGTAGCGTCCGGGATGAAGAACTTGTCCCGTCACGTGGACGGCGCCTCCAATGTCGCTCCATCCGCCGATTTGGGGAATGGTGAGAACGTCACCGGGTTTAAGAATCACATCGGTATCCGGCTCGCCCGCCAGAGCGCGCAGGATTGGAATGCGCCGATGTTCCAGTTCCACCCGTTCGCCGTTCACGATTTCATAGCTGCCGATGTCGGCGGACTCAGGATAGGCCCCGCGCTTGAATCCTCCAGCAATACGTAGCAATTCCGCCGCGGTCATGCGTTCCGACAACGGATACTCGCCCGGACGAAGCACTTCGCCAAAGATCGAGACTTTGGGCCCGTCGGTTTCGTAACGTCCGAAGACGCGGACCGTGTCAAAGGGCTGCAAGCTCGGAATGTTTACTTTTCTGTCCAGAACGTCATGCAAATTGAACTGAATCACCTGCGGGCTGAAATCCGGTGGATGGAGACGCACAATTTCCGCCCGGTCCGCAGGCTCGGGCAACAGATCGCCGTAGGAGGCAATCAAGTCCGTAACTTTCTCACCTTCGCGATAGGGATACTTGCCGGGACGAAACACATGCCCCTGGAGGTACACGGTCTGCGTGCTGTACGGCAGAATCGGCGAGATGGTGACGGTGTCGCCGTCTTTGATGGCGACGCGCTTGAAAGCTTCGGCTATGCCCTGGGCATCGGTGTTGGCGGGCAGATTCAGGCTCATCATCTCTTTGCGTTCGTGGGCCTCAATCCGCTCAACTTTAATCTTGCTCAATTCACCGGTAACCACCACGCCGCCTGCGAGTTCCAGTGCCTGGTCGAGCGTCTGCTCGTTCCGCAGTTCGTAGATCGCAGGACGGCGCACCATACCGGCCACCGTCACTTGCGGACCAATGGTGGGAACCAGAATGCTGTCACCGGATTCCAGCGGCGATTCTGATGTATTCACACCTTTCAGCATGAGGTCGTAAAGGTCAACCGTTTCCACCAGCCTCTTGCGACGGAAGTGCTTCACCAGGCGCAACGAGCCTACGTCCGTGGGTCCTCCCGCCATGAGCAACGCGCTCAGTGGAGTGGACAGCGAGCTGATGTCATACGCGCCGGGATTCTTGACGTCGCCTACCACGTAGATGCGGACCGTCCGCAGCTTGGCCAGGGTCACGTCGACCGAGATGCCTTTGAGTTGGTGCTGCAGCGCTCTTCGAATCGACTCTTGCGCGTCACCCAGACTGCGACCCGCCACCATGATGGCGCCCGCTTCCGGCAACAGGACACGGCCTTCGCGGTCCACCGTGAGTTGCGCTCTCTGCTGCGAACTGCCCCAGTACTCAACTACAAGTTCATCACCCGGACCCAGAACGTAATCGGGGCCCACCGGAACGTCGAGCGATTGCTTCTGGGTTGCTGTACTGTTGCGGAAAAGAGCGGCCCCGAACCTCTCCAGGACCCGGTCATCAGTGGGATTCTGCGTATAGAGATCACGCAGCGCCGGCAGATTGCGCAGCGGATATTCGCTCTGCATGGGGCGGCCGTTCTTGGTCCGCTCCCGCTGGTCGCCTTGCTTGTCATTTCCCTTGGCCCGATTGTTGACCGGATTGTTCTTCTCGCCGTTCGCGCCGGTGGTGGTGTTTGTCCGTCCGTTTGCTGATTGGCCATTGCCAGGCTGGTTGCCCGCCGCGTTTCCGTTGCGTGGAGACTGCTGGGATTGCTGCTGTTGCCCCTGTGAGCCTTCCGGGACGTAGCCACGCGCCACCAACGCGTCACTCAGCAACTGCCGCGCACGATCATCAGAGCGGATGGTGGAGAAAAGACGGTCGTCACTGATATCACTCTCGCTCACCGAATAGCCGCGATTACGCAGGCCCGCCACGATCTCGGACTTGGCCGCCGCCAGAAGGTCAGGATCGCCCTGCAGTAACTGGATGATCTCTTCTGCCGTAAAACTGGCATTCGGCTGACTGGCGGTGTTCTGCTGACTGGCGTTATTCTGCTGATTGCCGCTGCTCTGCTGGTTGCCGGTGTTCTGCTGGTTGTCGTCCTGCTGACCGAACGCAGCTGATGAAACCATGAAGCTAAACAAAAATGCGCTGAAGAAAAACACAGCCAAGCGCATACGAACCAGTTTTAAGAAGTCCAAAGTATCTCCCATAATTGGCACTATTCCCGTGCCTCGTACATGTGGCCCGGCAACTACCGATGCGTCCTTGCAGGATTGCCGTCGAAAGTTCCCCGCACATTGTAAACCAGAAGAAGGATTACACAATTGCTGCGTTTTCATTTAGATGCAGCGAGAACGAGGGTGGCGCAGAGCGCGCGCTGCACGCTTCCGAATCCGCGGCCAGTTTACTACTTTTTAAGCCGGAACTTCCGCGTGGCTGATTTTTCGCTAAAAACAGCGTGCACCATCACGGCACACTCTCGCATCACATCTTCGTTGGCGGGAACTTGCAACTCCGCATGGCCCGTCGAGCCGCTCGCGGCGCGCGCCAGTTCCGAAGCGTTGGCCAATCCGGAAGCCCAACACTTTATGTTTGCCTGAGGGACCGGCTGGCCAGAATCGGTGACCAGCAGGCGCAGAAGAAATGTGGCGCCGCTGGTCTCCAGTTCCAGACTGATGAGTGTCAATGCGAGTCCTGAGCCGCCAAGGTCTTGAATCTCAGTGCTGGCACAGGGCACCGCGTCAGCCTGGCCTGCGCGGATTCCCTCGACCACGGCGCGGTGCTGCGACTTTAGAAATTCATGCAAGGCCTCATCAGAAACGCCGGACTCCAAAATCATATTCGCGTAAGAAAACGCGCGCTTGCCCACGCATTGGCCTTTGACAAACACCAGAGTCTGCAGAAGACAATCGTTCTGCCGCGCTTCGCTCTGCACGTGGTACACGGTGTCCTCGTGTTTTACGTCGGTGTTGAAGCCAAAGATGGTCATTTTTCCGTTCGCTGGTTCAGATCGAAGAAAGAATTTGGTAATTGGGTAACTTGGTAATTGGGCAATTTATCTGTATCCCTTTGCTGTCTTTTGGGAAGCTGAGAAAATCGCGGCCAATTCTCGCGCTTCTTTCAAAATTTTCTGAAGCCGTTTTGGATCCTTTTTTTCCCACCACATCGCGTGCACACAACTCGTGGCCTTGACACTGTTGCGAACGGACAATTACATTCGAATGTTTAGCTTACAGCAGTCGCGGATTATATACAGGCCCTTACATGCCCGACAACAACTACTTTGTTCGCTACATCCCGTTGATGGTGCAGGTTGTTGTCGCCATGGCGCTTGCCGCGGCCATGGTCACTCTTTCTCACCTCCTGGGCAAACACAAATGGACCCGCGCCAAGAATACCGCGTACGAATGCGGCATTGAGCCGACGGGAGATGCGCAACAGCGTTTCAGCGTGAAATTTTACATGGTCGGAATGCTGTTCATTCTGTTCGACGTGGAAGCTGTGTTCCTGTATCCCTGGGCAGTGATTGCGCGTGAACTCAAGATGTTCGGCTTCTGGGAAATGCTGGTGTATTTGGGTCTGGTACTCGTCGGCTTCTTCTATATATGGAAAAAAGGCATCCTCGACTGGAACAAGCCGGAGAGGAGCGACCTCTGATGGCTCTCGAACCGGCAATCACCGATCTGGAACAACTTAAGGACCGTCCCGTGTTGGCCGCTCTGCTGGCCTGGAAACCAGATGCGGTCCAGAGCGCCAAATTCGACCGCAGCGAGCTTTCCATTTACGTTACGCGTGAACTTGTCCGCGACGCGTGCAATCAGCTCAAGACGCACAGCCTCGTAAGCTTTTTTTCCGATCTAACGTGTGCTGATTTCTATCCGCGTGAGCCGCGGTTTGAGTTGGCTTACCACCTGCTGTCTCATCAGCGCAAAGAGTTTGTGCGCCTGAAAGTAGTACTTTCCGGCGACGATGCCGTGGTCGAGTCCGTCACGTCTGTCTGGCCGGCGGCCAATTTCTTCGAGCGCGAACTTTTTGACCTGTTCGGCATACGCTTCCTGGGACATCCCAACCTGCGCCGCATCATGCTGCCCGAAGATTGGGAAGGCCATCCGCTCCGCAAAGATTACCCGGTGGAGGGCTTCCGCTAATGGGCCACATGAGCCAGACGCCGGTCCTCGAAGGCGGCCAGGACAAAACGATGGTCCTCAACATGGGCCCGCAGCATCCGTCCACACACGGTGTGCTGCGCCTGCTGCTGGAAATTGACGGCGAGCAAGTCGTGCGCATGGTGCCGGATATCGGCTTCCTGCACACCGGTATCGAAAAAACCTGCGAAGCCAAGTTTTACCAGCAGGTCGTGCCACTCACCGACCGCATTGATTATCTCTGCCCCATGGTGAACAACCTCTGCTATGTGCTGGCGGTAGAAAAACTTCTGGGAATGGACATACCGCCGCGCGCCCAATGGATGCGCGTGATGCTGGCCGAATTGCAGCGCATGAGCTCGCACCTGGTCTGGCTGGGAACGCACGCGCTGGACATGGGCGCCATGTCCGTTTTCCTGTATTGCTTCCGAGAACGCGAAGACCTGCTGCGCATTTACGAAATGGTCAGCGGACAGCGCATGATGACCTCGTACTTCCGTATCGGCGGCCTGGCTCTCGATCCGCCGCTCGGTTTTTTTGACGCGGTAAAAAAGTTCCTTGGCACATTTTCCGAGAAAATTGACGAATACGAAAACCTTTTGACGGGAAACTTTATCTGGGTCGACCGCCTCAAAGGCGTCGCCCACCTGAGCGCCGAGGATGCCATTGCCATGGGCGTAACCGGCCCCGCATTGCGCGCCAGCGGAGTCGACTGGGACCTGCGCCGCGACATCCCCTACTCCGGTTACGAGAACTTCAAATTCAAAGTCCCGACTTCCAAAGACGGCGACGTCTGGGCGCGATATGTCTGCCGCATCGAAGAGCTGCGCCAGTCCCGTGAAATCGCGAAACAAGCACTTGACGGCCTGCCAGAGGGACCGACCAAAGCGGATGCCCCCAAGGTCGTCCTACCGGACCGCGAGAAGATGAAAACCGAGATGGAAGCTCTCATCTACCACTTTAAGATTGTTACGGAAGGCTTTGCCGTACCAGCAGGTGAGGTCTACCAGGCTATCGAGTCTCCACGCGGCGAAATGGGCTATTACGTAGTCAGCGACGGCACAGCGAAACCCTTGCGTGTCCACATGCGGTCACCTTCATACGCGAACCTGCAAGCGCTGGCAAAGATGTGCGAAGGAAAATTGATTGCGGATGTAGTCGCAGCTATTGGCAGCATCGATATTGTTCTAGGAGAAATTGACCGCTAATGCCCGTCATTTCCGAAAAGCTCGACAAGTTTTTCGACGAGAAGATGAAGGAGTATCCGACCAAGCGGTCATTCCTCGTCCCGATGCTTCTCTACAGTCAAGACGAACTTGGGTTTTTAAGTGACGAGGTCATCGCCCATCTGGCGAAAAAGACCGAGTTGACCGAACTCGAAGTCAGCAACGTCATCAGCTATTACTCGCTGCTGCACAAGAAACCGATGGGTAAGTTCCACGTGCAGGTGTGCACCAACATCAGTTGCATGCT
>PLJN01000013.1:0-205 GCA_003140235.1 Acidobacteriaceae bacterium | reverse complement strand
TACGATTTTCACGAAAATTTAACTCCGGAAAAGATCGACAAAATCCTGGACGGATATGCTAAGAGCTCTGCAAGGTGATCCAGCAGCTAAGTACTAAATACTAAAAACTAATGGCTGATCTCGTTTCTCATCCCGATGAAGTAAAGATTGTATCGGCCCGCTTTGGCAAAGGCGCGGCGGACATCAATCGTTACCTCGAATTGGA
>PLJN01000067.1 GCA_003140235.1 Acidobacteriaceae bacterium | reverse complement strand
TACCGGCAAAGAACGGGACGACGAATCCGGGCTGGATTACTTTGGGGCACGGTATTACTCGAATGGCCTGGGGCGCTTCACTTCACGCGATCCCAAGATGTTCAGCCAGCAGCGGATGCACGATCCGCAGCAGTGGAACATGTATCAGTACTCGCGTGATAACCCTGTCGTTTATGTTGATCCTGATGGCAAAGATGTACGCATAGCCGCAAAGCAAAGCGCTACGGACACGACGAGTATCGTAACCGCGTTGGCGCACGCTTATCAGAAGCAATCATTTCGTGCGCAGTTCGACACTTTGAGCAAAAGTAAAAGTACGTACTACTTTGAGAAGACGAATGTTCCTCAGCCGAAGGCAACACAGGGTGCCGCAGGCGGTATCACTGTTACTCAGACTACGCCGGCACAGAACGCGCCCCAGTTAATCGATACAAGCAAGCCGCTTTCTCAAACCAATTTCACTGACACAATCCAACTGGACAATACGCATTTCTTTGGCCCTGAAGCGGACACCGGCTTCCAAACCTTCGTGCTTGGGCACGAGCTTGATCACGGCGTCAATATAGACAAAGATATCGTAGGTTATTACGCTGGTGATCCCGCTAAGAGGGAAAACGACGCGGACGCAACCGGGGACAAAATCCAGAAGGAGCCAGATTCGATGTCACTGGACGACGCCACTGCCGCCGTGCGGCAGTCTCTTGGCCTTGACAAGGCCCCGCCGCCAAAACCGACTCCAGCTCCTGACAAGAAAAAGGGAGATGATCCACAATGAATCGGCGCGCAATATTCTTTCTGGTAATGATGTTGGCGGTGGTAGGCAACGCTTCTGAGTACCCTGCCTGGGTTATCAATTTCAAAGCAAGCCCGGTTGTTCTCAAGCACCTAAAGCCCGGACCGGGCTTCACCGTCGAGAACAAATCCGGAAGGCCGATTTCCAACTTTCGTTTCGGGTGTGTGAAGGACGGCTCCCCGGTAAAGTTCGCGTTTACCCCGGAGAATATCGCCTTAGAATCCACGGGGCCAGGAAGCAAAAAGACCTTCAAGGGGTGGACGCCCGTTCAACTCGCCTGCTCACGGAGAACGACCCAAATAGGAGTCATTGAGGTCTTGTTTTCGGATGGTAGTTCATGGTCGGCACCAATCAGTTTCCAGAAGCTTTTCGGGAAGGATGCGCTCCCCGCTATTCCCTGATCGCGATGTGCCTTGCCTTCGACAGCCACTAGATCGGAGGATTTTTTCTTAGCCGCTGGTTTGGTTTCCGGGGTTCCGACCCGCTGGCCTTGCCCCCTGGCCAATTCCTTCCCTGATTCGCTCCCCGATTCCCGCCCTTGGTCCTGGGGGGTTGAGCCGCCGATCCGCGCCCTGGTCTTGGCCTGGAGTGTGGCGATTCCAGCACGGTAAGGGGTGACTTTTTCGTGCTCCCGGAAGCCCGTTTCCGGGGTTGAGAGTTTGCGCTGCCTGCGGCATCGGGTTTTAGGGTGACACGCCACCCCTGGGAGGGTTGCTGCACAGCAACTTCAGGGCGCTGTACAGCACCCTAAGAAAACAAAGGCTTTGCGCGATTCACGGCGCTGGACAGCGCTGCGCGGTTACTGTGCGGTAACTTCTTGAAAACAAACCATCGGTGTTCTGGGTGATTTTCGTATCGAACAATCATGCCGAGCAACTTCAGAATGCGTAAAGACACCATCCCTAGCTCCGCTTAGGTCGGTTCGTGGCTTCGCTGACGCTCAGCACCGGTGTTCGAGCTTGTTCGAGTCTGTTCGGCTACGCGCCGCTCTACCGCTCGAATGATGTCGAACAAGCTCGAACATCATCAAACGCGACCGCAGGAAAAGACCAGCGGCAAAGGCAGGGCCGATGAAGTGTGATCTCCCATTTTTTCCCCAGGGAGTGTACGGAGCACGGGAGGCAAGTCAAGGCTCTGCGCTACGCTCCGACCGCTGGCGCGGCGCGCACCAAACGCGCGGCCTTGACTAACCTCCCGCGCTCCTGTGTGCTTCCAGCCAGAAAAAAATGAGAGGGAAAAAACGGGAGGCGTCGTGTCCCGCACGAAATCTTTTGGGTGGAGAAGGCGCACGCCAGAAAAAAGCGTGCGCTGAATTTTAGACCGCGACGCCTTTCAGAAATCCATCGATGGTCCTGAGCAGATGATTCTGCTGGCGGGTTGGTAGTTTCTCGATCTGCTCCAGGCGACGCAGCACCCGGCGGCTAGGCTTCTTGGTGGAACCCTTCTTGGCCTTGGGATGCAGTAGCTCATCCAAGCTGATATCCAGAGCCAGGGCAAAGCGCACGGCCATCTCTACAGAGAAATAGCACCGATCTGTTTCATAGGCGGAAATCAGGACTTGGGTGATTCCGACCTTCTGCGCCAGTTCCACTTGGGTAAAGCCACGCTGCTTTCTAAGGCGCGTTAGGCGTTCGCCTAGAGTCTCGCCGCCGAAATCCAACGGTGGTTTTTTGACTGCTGCTTTCTTGGCCATAGGGTGCAGTGTATGCGTATCGTTTAAACTCATTGACATAATACTAATCTATTTAGTATTTTCAAGACGCATAAAAAACTGCTCAACCCTCTTGACAAGGTTTTTGCAGGAAGCCCGAAACGAGGCGGAAGGAGAGCAACAGGATGGCGCGACTGCCAGATGAAATCGTGGAGCGGATCAGGCGGGAAATCTCAGTGCAGAGACTCGCGGAAGCGCGGGGCATCAAGTTGCGGCGCGTGGGCAAGAACCTGATGGGCCTGTGTCCCTTCCACCAGGAAAAAACTCCTTCGCTCTCGATTACGCCCAGCGTGAACAAATGGCACTGCCTGGGATGCGGCAAAGGCGGCACGGCGATTGACTGGGTGATGTGCGCCGAGGGAGTGAGCACGCGTCACGCGCTGGAGTTGTTGAGCCGCGATCTGGTGCCGATGACCCCCAGCAGCGGAGGACCGCCGCCGAAGAACTGCACCGTGCGCAAGTTGCCGCCGCTGATACAGCAGACCAACGATGACCAGAAGCTGCTGGAAATCGTGGTGAGCTATTACCACCAGACGCTCAAGGAAACGCCGGAGGCGCAGCAGTATCTCGTAAAACGCGGCTTGCAGTCAGCGGAGATGGTGGAGCACTTCCGTTTAGGTTACGCCAATCGCACACTGGGATACCATCTGCCGGCATCGAACCGTCTCGCCGGCGCCGCGCAGCGCGGGCGGCTGCAAGAGCTTGGAATCTTGCGCCCCAAGACCGGGCATGAGCACTTCCGTGGTTCGCTGGTGGTTCCGGTCCTGAATCTCGCCGGTGAGGTGATGCAGATGTATGGGCGCAAAATCCGCAACGATCTGCGCGCAGGAATACCCGACCATCTGTATCTGCCGGGACCGCTGCGCGGAGTGTGGAACGAGCAGGCGCTGATCGCATCGAAAGAAATCATCTTGTGCGAAGCGCTGATCGACGCGCTGACGTTCTGGTGCGCGGGCTATCGCAACGTGACTGCGATTTACGGAGTGAACAACTTTACCGACGACCACCGCGCGGCGTTCCAGAAGCACGGCACGAAGAAAATCTATCTGGCGTACGATCGCGACGAAGCGGGAGAGCGCGCGGCCCAGGCCCACGGCGCAGAACTGCTGAGCTTGGGAATCGAATGTTACCGCGTGCAGTTTCCCAAAGGCCAGGACGCCAACGAGTACGCGCTGAAAGTGCAGCCCGCAGCCAAGGCGCTCGGCGTCCTGCTGACCAGCGCGACGTGGTTGGGAACCGGCAAGCGCCCGGCAGTGAGTGTCATCAAGCCCGCAGTGATCGCGGAGGCAAAAACAAAAACGGATCAGGAGGAGCGAAGCGCCCACGTGAAAAAAGAAATCCCTTCCCCCGCCAGCACAAAACCCGCCGCTAAGGAAAAAAGTATCTTCGCGCCGGAACAGAACATTTTTCCTTTAGCCGCCACTCGTGAAAGCGCGCAGCCAGAAGAAGTGCCGCAGGAACAACGCCCGATGCCGATGGCCGCACCATCGGAGCCTGTGGTGAAGATCGAGCACGGCGAGATAACCGTGACCATCGGCCCGCGTGTGTACCGCGTGTTGAATCTGGAGAAATGCACCAGCCAGGGCAAGATGCAAGTGAACGTGAAAGTCTCAGGCCGCAACCTGCGCGGCGAGTGGTGCTATCACGGCGACACGTTCGACATGGAGAACTATCGCCACCGCGCGAGCTTCGCCAAGCAGACGGCGCACGAGCTGGCCACCAAGGAAGATACCATCCACCGCGAAGTGGGCCAGCTCTGGACGTGCCTGTACGAGTTGCAGCGGGATCTGATCCGCAAGGCGCTGCACCAAGACCCAGCGGAAGAAAAAACCAGCATGACGCCGGAGGAGCAAGCGGCCGCAACGGAGCTGCTGCGCGATCCCCGCCTGTTAGATCGAGTGCTGGAGGACTTTGACAAGTGCGGCATAGTGGGCGAGGAGACGAACAAGAAAGTAAGTTATCTGGCGGCCGTGTCGCGCCTGTTACAAAGGCCACTGGCCATCGTGGTGCAATCGGCGTCCGCAGCCGGCAAGAGTTCGCTGATGGAAGCGGTGTTGGACTTTATCCCGGAAGAACACCGCGAGGAATACTCGGCCATGACCAGCCAGGCGCTTTTCTACATGGGCGAAAAGAATCTCAAGCACAAAATCCTGGCCGTCTCCGAAGAAGAGGGCGCGCAACGCGCGGCCTACGCGCTGAAGCTGTTGCAGTCGGAAGGCGTGTTGAACATCGCCAGCACGGGCAAAGACCCGGTGAGCGGCAAGCATGTAACGCACGAGTACCGCGTGGAAGGTCCGGTGATGATCTGTCTCACCACCACGGCCCAGGAGATCGATGAAGAGTTAGTCAATCGCTGCATCGTGCTCACGGTGAACGAGGAGCGGGAACAGACGCGCGCCATTCATCGCAAACAGCGCGAGGCGCGCACCACCGAGGGATTATGGGCGCAGCGGGAGCGGGCCAAGATCATCCGGCTGCACCGCAACGCGCAGCGCCTCTTGCGTCCGCTGCTGGTAGCCAACAACCAAATGCGGGAGGCAGAAGACTTTCCCGACACCATGACCCGGACGCGGCGCGATCATGCCAAGCTGCTGACGCTGATCGAGGCCATTGCGCTCTTGCACCAGCAGCAGCGGGAGATCAAGACCGAGACGCGCGACGGGGAGACGCTGGAGTACATCGAGGCCAGCCAAGAGGACGTGAAGCTGGCGCAACAGCTTATGCATCAGGTCATCATGCCGTCGCTGGACGAGTTGCCCCAGCACACGCGCCGTCTGCTGGCGCTGATCGAGCAGATGGTCGAGCACGAATGTGAACGCCTGGAGATCGGGCCAGCCGAGTTTCGTTTCACGCGGCGGATCGTACGGCAGTTTACCAAGTGGGGTGACACGCAGTTACGCTTGCATCTGCGCCGTTTGGAAGAGATGGAATATCTCATCTTGCGCCATGGCGGAAATCAGGGCCAGGTCTTCGTGTACCAGTTGCGGCTCGACTATGAGGCCAACTTCGCGGGGTCTGGAGCCAACTTCGCGGGTACTTCGCGGCCACTTCGCGGGGGTGCCAAAAGCGAGGAATCGTCAGCAAATATGCTAGTCAAGGCAACATCGTCGCGGAATCCCGAAAACACTTCTCCGGTGACCACGAGTCCGGTGAGTCCGGTCATAGCTGTAGCCAACAAGCTGAACGGCCACGCGGCGAAACGCGCGGGGGTGAAGTGATGGCGCGAGTAGAGAAGAAGCGCAAGCGCGAGGCTGTGCCCGAGACGCCGCTGGAAGTCTTGATGCATGAGCACCTGAACGCGCTCCAGGTGCGCGGCTACTCCGAACACACGGTGAAGAATCGTTTGGTGCATATCGGCTACTTTCTTCAGTGGGCCTATGAGCATGGCTTGCGCGAACCCATCGAGATCACGCGGCCCGTGTTGGAGCGTTACCAGCGGTACTTGTTTTACTACCGCAAGAAGAACGGCGAACCGCTGACCTTCCGCAGCCAGCACGCGCGTCTGGTTCCGCTGCGCGTGTGGTTTAAGTGGATGACGCGGCAGAACCACATCCTGCACAATCCGGCGTCGGAGATCGACTTGCCGCGCGTGGGCCGCACGTTGCCCAAGAACATCCTCTCGCCGCAGGAGATCGAACAGGTGATGATGCAGCCCGGCATCCATCCCGCCGATCCCCTGGGCCTGCGCGATCGCGCCATCCTGGAAGTGATCTACGCCACCGGACTGCGGCGGCTGGAGATAGTGAATCTCAAGCTGTTCGATCTGCAACTCGACCGCGGGCTGATCGTAGTCCGCCAGGGCAAGGGCAAGAAAGACCGCTATGTGCCGATTGGAGAACGCGCGACGGCATGGCTTCAGAAGTACATCGCAGAAGCGCGCTCCGAACTGATTGCTGGACTAAACGTCCCGGACGACTTCACGGTGTTCCTGACCGCCGACGGTGAACCGTTCAGCCGCGACCATCTCACGTGGACGGTGCGGCAGCATATCGCGGCGGCCCAGGTGGGCAAGATCGGAGCGTGTCACTTGCTGCGCCACTGCATGGCCACGCACATGCACGAGAACGGAGCCGACATCCGTTTCATTCAGCAGATCCTCGGCCACGAGGACATCAAGACCACGCAGATTTATACGCACGTGGCGCTACGCGCCTTGCAGCAGGTGTACGCCGCCACGCATCCGGCAGCGTTCCTCGAAAAAGAAAAAGCGCCGGACGTTCCCGCAGCCGAGCTGCCGGGCGATCCCACGGCGGAAGAACTTCTGACGGTGCTGGACCGTGAAGCCGACGAGGACCACGAGGACTGAGCCAGCACGACCAAGGCAAAGAAAGGTCAATGACCAGGCAATAGCACGTCTATCCAGCAACGTTTTAAAAATCCTGAAGAAATGATTCTGAGAGTTCTCTCTCGGATAGGCCGTAGTGTGTCCACACGGCTTTTCTAGCTGCTTTCTGTCGCTCTCTGGCTGTAGAATATCTCCCAGGCCGCAAACGGCGGCTAAAAGAAAAAAGCTCTTTGAAAAACTGATGTTGACCACAGGGCGAAAAAACGCATTAGGGGATTTTTTCGAAATGCTGCACTGCATCAGGGGCAGCGGGGTTGTAAGTCGAAATGTGCGTTAGGGTTGCGCGGGGTGTGAGTCGAAAAGGGCAATGGATCACGTAGTACCGGCAAAGAACG
>PLJN01000191.1 GCA_003140235.1 Acidobacteriaceae bacterium | reverse complement strand
GCTGCGTTGTGTCCTTTGTGGTTAAATTCTTGTGTCATGACAAGAATTGAAAAACCTAAGCACCACCGCCTTATTCCTTCGTATACCATCGCGTCCCTGGTGGTCTGTGTTGCTCTCCTCACAGGCTGCTGGGAAAAGCCCGCGCACCCCACCTTCCAGACCGCCACGGCGGCCGAGCAACTGGAGCGCCTGATGTGGCAGGCCGCCCAGAAAAAGGACTGGGTAGATTTCGAGCGTCATCTGACGCCTACGTTCTCCGGTTCGAATTCCGCCGGACAACCGCTGGATCGCGCCGGCTGGATTGACTATTGGAAAACCGCACAGCTCAAGGACTTCTCACTGGGCGACGTAGTCACGCAGCCCGCCGGACCGGACATCGTGGCGACGTATGTGCTGCATTACAACGGGAGTGACGCCAGCCATTCCAGTCCAGCCGTCGGCGTTCGCGTGGTGTCGGTTTGGCAGGAAGTAAAAAAGGGCTGGATCCTGATTTCGCAATCCCAGACGCCGATAGCGCCGTAAGCGGTTTTTTCTGAAATCCCGAACCCCGTTTTGTGGGTGAGGGAACCCTATCGTCTTAAATGACCATTGGGTTTAGATACGTGGTCGCCTCGAGGTTCACCGTGGCTATAGGGACCCCTCGCGAGGGCTCGGGTTGCAGAAAGAGATTTACAATCCATGCATCGTGAAGGCCAAGCTCGACTCATCGTCCATTCGGCAATTCCGGACCAATCTCCTACGCTGGTTCCGCAAAGAACAGCGCGCGCTGCCATGGCGTGAGACTAAAGATCCATACCGCATTCTGGTTTCAGAAATCATGCTGCAGCAGACACGGGTTGCGGTGGTCGAAGACCGATACAAGATGTTCCTGCGCCAGTTTCCCACGGCACAGCGGCTGGCCCGCGCCCGAGAACAGACCGTGCTGGCCGCCTGGAGCGGCCTGGGCTATTACCGCAGAGCGCGCAATCTGCATGCCGCCGCCAAAGAGATCGTGAGCGAAGGCGGGTTCCCGTCGTCTGCGGCCACGCTCCAGGAATTGCCAGGCGTAGGCCGCTACACGGCCGCCGCAGTCGCCAGCATTGCTTTTAATGAACCCGTGGCTGTGGTGGATGGCAACGTCAAGCGAGTGTTGCGCCGTGTCGCCGGGCGCCACTTGTCCGACGACGAATGCTGGCTGGCCGCAGAACAACTCCTGGCCCGCAACCATCCCGGCGACTTCAATCAGGCCATGATGGAACTGGGCGCGCTGGTCTGTCTTCCCGGCGTACCGCTGTGCGGGCAATGTCCGGTCGCGCGCCAGTGCATTGGGCGCGGAGCGCTGGCTAAAGCCAAATCCAAGCCGCGGCTGAAAGCCACGGTCCAGCATGTTCTTTCACATCGCGACCGCAGCGTCTACCTCCAGCAGCGCGCAAAATCGGCAAGCCTGATGCCCGGCATGTGGGAACTGCCAGCGCGCAAGGCGACAGGAAAAGGTCTCCCGCTGCTGACCGTGCGCCACGCCATTACCACCACCGATTACACCGTCTCAGTCTTCAAAGGCCCGGACAGAGTCCGCGGCGGACGCTGGGTAACTTTGCAGTCCGTGGAAAAGCTGCCGCTCACAGGATTGACGCGGAAGATTCTGCGAAAGCTGGAATTGCTGCGGTGAGGTAAGTGGCAAGCGGCTGGATTCACGGTCGGCCCATGGATGGTCCTGAGCCCAGCGAAGCAGGCGTAATAATGGCGCCCACGTTGCGGGCTCTTTTCTCTCGTAGATTTCAGAAGCGCATTCGTCAACGCCCATAAACGAGCAAGTGGAACGTTCCCGGTTTTGCTCTGGGTTGCGGATTCCGCTGCTTCTCGGTGGCGGCCGCGGGTGGATCAAAGTCCGAAGTGTCGAGGAAGAGGCGGTGCGTCCGGGGATCAATCGCCATGGTTTTCGCTCCAAACTCCGTTTTGACCGTTTCGACCACGCTGAGCTTGTTGGGCGAGTCTTCGTGGAATATGTGGAGCGTGCCTTCACCGGTGGCACTGGCCACCAGGCCGGTTTCCGGATCAAACACATTCGCGTCCACACGAGCGCCGATCGGGAACGGCTGGCCGATGACCTTGCCGGTATCAGCATCCATCATGATGAGAACTTTGGGATTGCGGCTCCCGATAAATAGCCGGCGGTGCTTGCGGTCCATGGCTATCGACACAGGCTGTCCAGCAGGCGCCACCGGCCACCGCGCATTGATCTTGAGCGTGCGCGAATCAATCGCGATCACCTCGTTCGTGTCTTCAAGATTGTCGTAGATCATTCCTTCGCCATCGGCAACGGCCTGCTCGGGAGCGCCGCCCAGAGCGAGGGTGGCCAGCACCGTCCCTTTCGCGGGATCAATGACGGTGCAGCTATGGGGGTCGCCGTTGAAAACAAAAACGCGTTTTGACGCCGGATCGTAGAGGATGGAATCAGCGTCCTTGTCAGCTTTCACCCGGCCAATGGTCTTGAGCGTTTTCAGGTCGAAAATAACAACTTCGCCCGCCGCTCCGTCGCTGATAAATCCGCGGCCCAGCTCCGTGACGATGGCCACGCCGTGGTCGCGCTGTAAACCGGTAATCGTGCCCACATCCGCATAGCTATCGCCATCGAGCACTTTGATCTCTGTGCCATGCGAGAGATAAACGCGCCGCGCCGAGGCGTCGAACATGACGTAGTCAAAATACTCGCCTCCGCCAGCGGCCGCGCCCAAAGAGACTTTCTTGAGCAGATGGTAGCCGCCGCCGGCTTGAAACGCGAAGACCACAGCCGCCAGCAAGAGGAAGCACAAACCAACTGTCACATATGAGAGATGAGAACGCTTCATGAGAACCTCCAAGTCATTTTCCGTACACTTTCGGAACACCATCCGAAGTATACAAATTTCAGCGTCGGTGGTTTTCAAAGACCGGCAAGCGCTCCGCGGCGGGCACTGGGTGAGCTTGCGGTCAGTGGAAGAGCCGCCGCTGATAGGATTGACGAGGGAGATTTTGCGTAAGCTTGGTTACTGGTGTGGCGCAAGGCAATGCGACTAGATTACGTCCGACCTAGTGCCCGATTGCTCATAAGAGATTTCGTTCTGCATTGTGGAATATCATGAGCGAAGCCTAATGAAATAGGGTATTTCCGGAGATTTGAGTGACTCTCAGCGACCCTAAGGGGCCAATCCGTCAATCCGCCGCTGCGGTCTCTGCCTTATCAGTCTCCAAGGCTCCGCTGGATTTCGCGCCTCCCTTAATTCAGCCCTTCACTCTGACACCCTCCCATGTTGGCGGTCGGGTACCCCGGACACACAACACAGCCGAGGGCGGCTGTGCTCCACGGTCATTGTCGAAATCGGGTTCCTTGGCAAGTCTGAAGAGCTGCCAAATCGGCGAGCAACGGGTTCTTTTACAATGGAAACTAACTTTGGGAGGAAGCATGGCTGCATTGGAAGCTGGAGTTCGCGCTCCGGAAATTGAGCTTGCACTGCTGGACGAGAGCAAATTCTCGTTGAGCGAGGCGCGCAAGTGCGGGCCGGTGGTGGCTGCGTTTTTTAAGGTCAATTGTCCGACGTGCCAGTTGGCGTTTCCTTATCTGGACCGCATTTTTAAGGCGTACAGTAAGAGCGGGAAGNNAAGTTCACCCTGGTCGGCATTTCTCAGAACGAGGCCGATTTTACGGAGGCATTCAAAGCCAAGTTCGGCGTGTCTTTTTCTTTGGCGCTCGACGTGGAGGAGAGCGGGTATCCTGCGTCCAATGCTTATGGATTGACGAATGTGCCTTCGGTTTTTCTGATTTCTACCGATGGTCAGATTGAGTTGTCGTCGGTGGGCTGGTCGAAGGCTGACATGGAAGAACTCAGCAAGAAAATTGCAGCCATGAGCAACACTATACCGGCGAAAATTTTTGGGGCTGATGAAAAAGTTCCGGAGTTTAAACCGGGCTGAGATGCTTTAAATTAGGCCGCGGTCAGCGGCTGAGAGAAAAATCTTTGAAACACAGCGCGGCAAGTCAGCAAATCAAAAAACCGAAACCACGGAGGACACGAAGGAGCACAAAGGAAGAGCCAAAACTGATTGCTACCTTTCTCCTTCGTGTTCCTTTGTGTCCTT
>PLJN01000041.1 GCA_003140235.1 Acidobacteriaceae bacterium | reverse complement strand
GTGGCGGGCCTGATTACCTGGACGATCATCCGCAGCACGCCGGAATTGGGCAGCGTGGCTATTGGCCCTTCGAATTTTGGCGAGACCCACAGTGTTGCTCGCCTGCTTTTTGGAAAGTTCCTTCTGCCGTTTGAAGTGACCTCAGTGCTGATCCTCATCGCCATCATGGGCGCGGTCGTGCTGGGAAGGAAGGAGAACTGATGGTCCCACTTTCCTGGTATCTGATCCTGAGCGCGATTTTGTTCTGTCTGGGCGCGTTTGCGTTTCTGCTCAAGCGCAATATCATCACCATCTTTATGTCCATCGAGCTCATGCTCAACGGCGTGAATCTCAGCTTTGTGGCGTTTGCCAGCCACTGGCACCAGCTGAGCGGCCATGTGTTTGTCTTTTTCGTAATGGTCGTGGCCGCGGCCGAAGCGGCCGTTGGTCTGGCGATCATTATTGCTGTGTTCCGCTCGCGCGAGACGCTCAACGTTGACCGGGTGAACTTACTCAAACTATGACCGACGACTTAAAGTTATGGCTGATTCCCCTGCTCCCATTGATCGGCGCTGCCATCAATGGATTGCTGGGGCGCCGGTTCTCGAACCGCACGGTGAAGCTCGTGGCTCTGCTGTCCACCGCAGCATCGTTTGGCTGGGCAGTGAGGGCGGTGCTTCTTGCGCCGCACATTGGCACGGGTCTGCCCTACGAACGTGCGTTGCCTTTCGAGTGGATCGTAGCCGGCACGCTCCATGTTCCGTTTGGTTTCTATCTCGACCAACTTTCCACAGTGATGGTGCTCGTCGTCACGGGCGTGGGCTTTCTGATTCACGTCTACGCGTCGTCGTACATGGAGCATGAAGGCGGTTATTACCGCTTCTTCTCGTATCTGAATCTGTTCATGTTTTTCATGCTCACGCTGGTCCTCGCCAACAACTATTTGTTGATGTTTGTGGGATGGGAAGGCGTGNNAAGAAAGCGTTCATCGTCAACCGAATTGGCGACTTCGCATTTCTGCTCGGAATGTTCCTGATCATCCAGAATTTCAAGACGCTGAACTTTGGCGGTGCCGACGGCGTCTTCGCTCAGGTCTCCCATTATTCGCCAGAAACCGGCTGGGGATTGCTAACCGCGATTGCCTTGCTCCTGATGTTCGGCGCTACCGGCAAGTCGGCACAGATTCCNNCTGCCGGACGCCATGGAAGGCCCAACACCGGTCTCCGCGTTGATCCATGCTGCAACCATGGTTACGGCCGGCATCTACATGATCGCGCGCTCCAGCGCCATCTTCAGCCGCGCACCGCATGCATTGGAAGTTGTTGCGTTCATCGGCTGCCTGACGGCGATCTTTGCCGCTACCATGGGCCTAGCGCAAACGGACATCAAACGCGTACTCGCCTACTCCACCGTTTCGCAGCTGGGCTATATGTTCCTGGCCTGCGGCGTGGCTGCGTATTCGGCTGGCATTTTTCACCTGATGACCCATGCCTTCTTTAAAGCGCTCTTGTTCCTGGGCGCTGGGTCGGTGATCCACGCAATCGGCGGCGAGCAGGACATGCGCCGTATGGGCGGGCTTTGGAAAAAGATCCCAGTCACTTTCTGGGTTGTGACGATTGCCACATTCGCCATCGCTGGCTTCCCTCCCTTGGCCGGATTTTTCAGCAAGGACGAAATTCTGTGGAAGGTCTATAGCAGCGGACCCAATGGCTGGATTCTGTGGACCGTCGGAATCATCACCGCCGGGTTGACGTCGTTTTACATGTTCCGCCTTTGGTTTATGACTTTCTTTGGCGAGTCGAGGCTCGGCAAGCCTCTGGATGACGCCCATGCCATCCAAGCCCCTGCGCAACCACAGCACGCCTCCACACAACCACAGCACGCCTCCACAGATGATCACGGGCATGGATCCACCGCAGTCCACGAATCACCGTGGATGATGCTCGCCCCGCTGGTGATTCTGGCAGCGCTTTCAATTGTTGGCGGATGGATTGGCGTTCCCGAAGCTATGGGTGGCTCCAGTAACTTCGAACACTACCTATCTCCGGCGATTCACTTGCCACCGGCGGCAGCACAGGAATCGGTTCAGTTGATGAGTGAGCACGCGGAGCATACTACGGAGCTTCTGTTCGCTGGCATCTCTGTTGGCGTGGCGGCGCTCGGCTTGTTCTTTGCCTGGCTTCTTTATTACAAACGCCCCGAACTTCCTGCCCGCATTACTGCGCGCATGCATGGCATTTACTCCATGGTCTTGCACAAGTACTACATTGACGAAGGCTACGATCTTTTCATCGTCAAACCACTTATGGCTTTGTCCACCATCGTCTTGTGGAAGGGCGTGGACCAGGGTGTGATTGACGGCACGGTGAACGGCGCCGGTGCGCTGTCCAAAGATATTGGCGGGCAGTTACGCAAAATGCAGTCCGGCAATATACGCTCGTACGCGGCCTGGATAGCAGCGGGTGGCGCTGTGGTGATCGCTTACATGATCTGGAAGGTGGTTCAATGAGCGACATCATTCTCTCATTGGTCACTTTCCTTCCTGCGCTGGGCGCGGTGCTGATTGCCGTGATGCCACGCAATGATCGCGTGATTCGCTGGGCAGCGCTGTTGCTTGCGCTCGCGACGTTCGGGTTTTCGATTTATTTGCCGCTCCATCTCCAGGCCGGCCTCGATCATTCCGCATTCCAATTCGAGGTAAATCGCCCATGGATCGGCCAGCATATTTTCTACCACCTTGGCGCAGACGGCATTTCAATGTGGCTGGTCCTGCTGACAACATTCCTTGTGCCGCTGGCTGTGCTGGTTTCGTGGAAATCGATCCACGACCGGGTAAAAGAATTCTTCGTCCTGCTGCTCGTGCTTGAGACGGCGATGATCGGCGTGTTCCTCTCGCTGGACATGTTTGTGTTCTACGTTTTCTGGGAAGCCACGCTGATACCCATGGCCCTGCTGATCGGCATGTACGGCCATGAGCGCCGCATTTACGCAGCGGTAAAGTTCTTTCTATATACGATGGTCGCCTCGGTGTTCATGCTGGCGGCAATCATTTGGCTGTATGTACACGCACATAGCTTTGATTACGTGGCAATCCGCCAGTTCATTCATGATGGCGGGGTTAATACCGACGTTCTGCAGTGGCTTTTCCTCGGCTTCTTCGTCGCTTTTGCCGTGAAAGTCCCACTCTTCCCGCTGCACACGTGGCTGCCGGACGCCCATGTGGAAGCCCCGGCCGCAGGTTCTGTCTTGCTCGCTGGTGTTCTGTTGAAAATGGGCACCTACGGCTTGTTGCGTTTCAACGTCGGATTGTTTCCTGATCAAGCGCGGCACAACGCTCCATGGATCATTGTGCTGGCGATCATCGGCATTATTTACGGTGCGTTGGTCGCGCTGGTGCAGCCGAATCTCAAGAAACTGGTTGCTTATTCTTCCGTCAGTCACCTGGGTTTTGTGGTGCTGGGAATTTTCACGTTCACTCAGGCCGGCACCGACGGCGCGGTCTACCAGATGCTGAACCACGGCGTCTCCACCGGGGCACTGTTCATGCTTTGCGGAATGCTCTACGAGCGCAGGCATACTTACGAATTCAAGGAATTCGGCGGACTGGCCACTCCCATGCCCATCTACGCCACGTTCTTTTTGATTGCAGTACTGTCATCCGTGGGCCTGCCGCTGATGAACGGATTTGTCGGCGAGTTCCTGGTGCTAAGCGGGGCGTTCCAGTACAGGATGATCTACGGCATCCTGGGCACAACCGGCGTGATCTTTGGCGCGGCGTACCTTTTGTTGATGTACCAGAAAGTCTTTTACGGTCCAATTCGCAACCAGCAAAACCGCGCGCTGCCTGATCTTGACGGTCGCGAGCAGGTTTCGCTCTGGCCGATCGCGGTGATGGCGCTGATCATGGGCGTGGCTTCGCCGTACTGGATGAAGTCCATTGACCAGGCCGTCGCCAACAACGCCAAGCCAGCGACGTCCATTACGGTCACAATAGCCGCTGATAAAACATTGGGTGGAACGAAATAACGATGAATCAAGTCAACATCGCCGATTACATCTGTATCCTGCCTGAGCTTGTGCTCACCGCCTTCGGCGTGGTGGTGATGATCGTGGACCCGCTGCTCGCTCCCAAAGCCAGCCGCAAGGGGCTGGGCATCTTCTCTCTCGTTGGCGCGCTGGGTGCCATTGGCGCGGCCGTCTATCAGATGAAGATATCCGGGGCCGCCGGGACTATGGGCTGGTTCAACATGGTTCGCGTGGACAGCTTCAGCATTTTCTTCCACATTTTGATTCCAGCCATCTCTGCGGTGTGCATTCTGGCGTCCATTGAATATCTCGACCTGCAAAACATTCGAACGGGTGAATTCTACGGGCTGATTCTTTTTGGGACCGTCGGCATGATCTTGATGTCGTCGGCGGTTGAACTGGTACTGATCTTCATCGCGCTGGAAATCTCATCGATCTCAACCTACATCCTTGCCGGCTATCGCCGCCGCTTTGCCGCCGGTTCAGAATCTTCGCTCAAATACTTCCTGCTGGGATCATTCGCCACAGCATTCTTCCTTTATGGCGTGGCTCTGATGTTTGGCGCTACAGGCTCAACCAACATTACTGACATCGCCGCTAAACTCGGCAGCAAGTTGCTTGCCGGCGAGCCGATGACGCTGGTCTACGNNGGGGAGCCGATGACGCTGGTCTACGTTGCCAGTGCATTGATGATCATTGGCCTGGGATTCAAAGTGGCTGCCGCCCCGTTCCATGTCTGGACGCCCGACGTTTATGAAGGGGCGCCAGCGCCCGTTGTTGCGCTGATGTCTACCGGCCCCAAGGCCGCGGCCTTTGCTGTCTTGTTGCGCGTGCTGTTTGGCACAAATGCCCCAGGATGGTTTTGGCTGGTCTGGATTTCTGCCGCGATTTCCATGACCGTGGGCAACTTTGGCGCGCTGATGCAAAACAACGTCAAGCGCATGCTGGCTTACTCTTCGATCGCTCATGCCGGATATCTGCTGGTTGCCTTTGCCGCCGCCTGGGATCATACGAGCGGTTTCGGCATTGCCGCAGCTATTTTCTACACCGCGTCGTATGCCGCAATGAACGTGGGCGCGTTTGCCGTTGTCAGCCACGTGGCCGGACACGGCGAAAGCCTTGTGTCCATCGACGACTATGCCGGTCTGGGCAGGCGCTCTCCGCTTATGGCGTTCACGCTCACTATCTTTATGCTGTCGCTGATCGGTATTCCGCTTACCGGCGGATTCTTCGCCAAGTATTACGTCTTTACTGCCGCGCTACAATCGAACCTGGTCTGGCTCACGATTATTGGCGTGGTCAACAGCGCCGTGGCTGCTTACTACTATTTGCGGCTGATCGTCGTGATGTACATGCGTGAACCCACGACCGATACTCCGGCCACGCCGGTTTCAGCCGTGATGCGGCTGGCACTGGTCCTCGCCGCTCTCGCTACCATCTACCTGGGCGTGGCGCCCGGGCGTGTGCTGGACTATTCCACCAAAGGCGCGCAGGCCGTTCTTCCCGCCGACAAATCGCCGCAAATGCACGCAGATAGACACTGACCTGCACGCAAGCGTAAGATCACTCCGCTAGCTGATACAGTTTGACGGTTGTGCCGTCGACAACGGCCAGCGCACCTTGCGGCGAAATTGCGTAGTAGACATCATCGTTTTTGACCTTAATGGACAGCAGCCGCTTGCCATCGCTCACGTTGTAGGTCTCAATCCGGATTGCCGAAGGCAGTGGGATTTGCCGTTTTAGTGAAGGAATTTCTCTCATTCTCATGGTGTCAAATTCCATCGCCAGATACCGCTGGTCTCCGGCCACGGAACCGGCAAGCTCGCTCTCATCGTACTTTCGGGAAAAAAGCGTTTCCCCCTTGGGCGAAAACAGCAGGAGTTGGCCACAACCGAACGCAGCAATCGATCGAGGATCAAAGGCGACCATATTGTAGTTGCACCTGCTGGTATGCACCGGAGAGACCGACCATTGGCCCTGGTAATCGAGAAAGCCATACTCTCTCTTTTCGAGTGGGACTGCTGGATCGAACGTTACCAGAAAGCCGTCTGCGGCCGTCCATGCGCTCAGGTAGTGCAGGACGGTAAACGCCTTGGTCGTTTGCAGGGTGTCCGCGTTTAGAATCTCCACGTCCGACTGGGCCTTCCCTTCTCTCTCCAGATGAGAGTCGGAAGCTGAAAACACCTGGTTGTGGACCAGTACCACTTCAGATCCGGACGAAGAAACGTCAACCTGCCAGTATTCGGTGGGGGCTTCCCTCTTGGAGCGCAATTCTCTGGACGCCAGCGGGCTGAAGTCTGAAGACATAAGATACACAATGTCTCCGAGCCGCATGATGAACTTCCCGTCATGTGTGGGGACTACCTTGGAAAAGTTCGCGCTGGTAATCAGGCGCAGCGACTTGAGGGCGTGCCCGTCCCGGGCATCAAAGACCCGCACTTCCAGATAGAAATTGCCGGCCCCTCCGCTCGCGGTGCGTTTGGAAAGCCGGGCAGGCTTCTGCACCTCATTGACTTGAAATACGGCCACTATATCCGGAGTAAGGAACACAACACCTTGCTGCTTGGTCCAAAGAAGATCGAGCTGCGTTACGAAAGGACGCAGGCCGGACTGCTGCGGGAGATCTACCGTCCAGCGTGGTTGGGTAGCTTGCCCGTTGAGGTCAATGCACAGGCAGGCACAAAACACAGCAATCAGACAGAACTTCCATCTCTCCGATTTCTGTGACTCAAGCTCAGCAGCGGAAAACATCGGAACCAAGAATAACCGAGGTGGAATGCTCCGAACATAAAAAAACCCGGGCCAAAAGGCCGGGCCTTTTCGCGATGCTTTTAGTGCATCTTCATGATCTGGAACGCGATCACCAATGCGTACAGGCCGAGCGACTCGATGAGTGCCAGACCAAGCAGCAGGAAGATGAAGATTCCCGGACGCGCTCCGGGGTTGCGGGCCAGGGCTTCAACAGCTGACGCTGTCGCTTTGCCTTGTCCCAGACCGCACAGGCCGGCGGCAATGCCGATAGCGATGCCGGCGCCGATGGGAATGGCCCATTTGAATGTTGAACCAGCAGATTCGCCACCCTCGGCGAACACGGGCGTAGCCACTAACATCATGACCATGGCCACAAAGATGAACATCATTGTTTTGCGCATTTGTACTCTCCTATGAAATCGCTTCCAGTGGGTGGTTGGCACACCGTCCTGGGGGACGGGGCCCTCACGCTCGAAGCGGCAATCTAGTGCTCTTGAGCAACTGCTCCCTGCAGGTAAATCGTGGTCAGCAGGACAAAAATGTAAGCTTGCAACCCCGACACAGCCACGTGCAACAACAAAAACACAACGGGTATGCCAACGGGCATGAGCGCGAAGAACGCGCCGGTCACCATGTCCCCGGCAAAAATGTTGGCATAAAGACGAATGGTCAGCGACATCACGCGGGCAAAAGTGCTGATGACTTCAATCGGCAAAATCAGCCAGGCCAGCCACCATACCGGTCCCATGAAATGCTTGATATAACCAAGACCCTGCACACGCAAGCCGTGCAGGTTGTAATACGTAAACGCGACGACGGCGCAACCGAGCGGCATCGCCGGCTCCGAGCTGGGCGAAATAAAGCCGGGTATCAGGCCAATCAAATTGGCAAACAGAATAAAAAGAAACAACGACACCAGAAAAGGGACAAATCTTTCGCTGCCATGTCCGATGATCTCTTCGCCCTGCTTGGCGATGAAGTCATTCATCATCTCCGCCAGGTGCTGTGTGGAGCCGGGCTTGTCAACGGACAAGCGTGAGCGGACAAACAAAAAGACCAGAATGAGCGTCGCCACCACCAAAACTTCCATGGCCACAGCATTGGTGATCGGGGCTTCAGGATGTGTAGGATGAAAAACGGGCGGCAATTTATCAAGAAAAGCGGTTATTGGTCCGCCGAAGACCTTATTCAGGAGAGCAGTAAACCAAAGTTGTTCAGGCATTCTTGTTGTTTGTCCCGGGAATCAAAAATCAAAGTCGGCGCCAGAGTTCTCTGCTGGCCTGGTACGCGGCTTCCATCATGATCGCGCCCACCGGCAAACACAGGCCCGCAAAGAGGCCGTAAGCACTCATGGCAGAACTATTGAATATAACATACGCTGCAACAGCGATCAAAACGTAACGCAGTAGAAGCCGCGCGATCACTCCCGCTGATGATGGCTTCACGTCCGGAGAGGAAACAGTCCGGTCAACCAGCGCTTCGAGCGTCCGCTTGAGCCAATAAAAATTCAGGATTGCAAGCGCAAATCCGATCACAAAGAACAATGCAAAGGCCCAGCCGTAGAAAATCCACGCAACCGGAGCGATCACGCCGACGAGTATGTACATGAAGCGCACCAGGCGGGCGTAAATCCTCTGCCCAAACTGTTCCGCTTCGCCGTCCGATACCTGCGCGAGGTCGCTCAATCTTTGAATTTCTCCGACATGGCCATGCGTATGAAATAAACAAAACCCGCCACCGTTCCGAACACCAGACCGGCCAGAGGCAGCCAATCGTTGTGCAACCAGCGCGCCAGCAAGGCGCCCAAAATCCAGCCAACGAACGTGGACGCGGGGATGGTGAAGCCTAACTGAAGGTACTTTTCGGCTCCGACCCACATTTTCTTCGGGCTTTTATCATCTTCTGGCATACGAGAACCATTGTTGCGTGCTTTAAGCCCAGTTTGCAACCATTCGGCGAAAGCCCGCATAGCCCGCGCACTTTTTCGGGCTTGGCTATAATCAAATGTTCCTGACTTGTGATGCAGACTGCCCTCCAGCAACGGCTAGCGACAAACAACGCGCGCCTCGGCGTCTACAACGGCGCGGAGACGGCGCTGCGCTTTGTTGGCGTGGAACCTGAATTGCGCACTCTGCTTTCGTCAGCCGGTGTTTTCGATCTCGGCTGGCGGACCAAAATCACTGCCACGGGAAAAGACCGTGTTCGCTGGCTCAATGGCATGATTACCAACAACATCCGCGATCTGGCCGTGGACCACGGCAACTACAGTTTTGTCCTCACACACCAGGGCCGCATTGCCGGCGACTTGTACGCTTACAACCGGGGCGATGACCTGCTGCTCGATACCGACCGCTCGCAAGCGGAAACTCTTATCAAGACGCTCGGCCGCTACATCATCATGGATGATGTGAAGCTTACCGACATCAGCGACTCGCTCACCGCCATCGGCCTGTGTGGGCCCAAAGCCAAAGACGTACTTTCATCTGCGGGGCTCGATGCGTCTGAACTGGAGCCATTGCAGACTGGCAAACGATCGATCGACGGCACGGAAATAACTTTGGTTCGCGGGCCGGAGCAAAAGCCGAATTGGTACGAAATCTGGTTGCATCCGGACAGCGCGCAAAAAGTCTGGGAGGCTCTGACTCGTTCAAGCGCGGAACCCGTAGGCGCGGACGCTCTGGAACTTTGGCGCGTAGTCCAGGGAATCCCGCAATACGGCCAGGACATACGCGAGCGTGATCTGGCCCAGGAAACCGAGCAGAACCACGCCCTCTGCTTCACCAAGGGCTGCTACATCGGACAGGAAATCGTAGAGCGCATACGGTCGCGCGGGCAGGTGCATCGCAAGTTTACCGGGTTTGAGTTTGCCGACGGCCTGGTCCCTCCCGGAAAGTATGACGTGGAAGGCCGCACGCTGGCGGAAATCACCACGGCGGTTTGCGTCCCGTTGGCTGACGGCCAGCGAAACATTGGCCTGGGCTACATACGGCGCGAGGCTGAGTCTGCAGAACCAATTCACCTAAATGGCAAGAAGGCTAGAGTGGCTGGCTTACCGTTTACAATTTCGAATCACTGAGGAAGTATGGCTAAAGAAAAAGAAGAGTTTGTAGTAAGTGATCGCCGCAGATTTGCGCCGGAAGGTGAGCTGCGTACGGACATCGCGCCGCAGCCCGAAGAACCGCAGCCGGAAGAACCGCCCCCGCTTCCGCCCGTTCCCCCGCCGCAGACGGTTGCTGCCGAAACGCCCGCCGCTGATGCGGCTGATGCTGACGCCGTGCCGGAGTCGGAAGAATATCCCGAGCCGCCGTCTGAAGCGGAACAGCAGTCGCAGCGCGACGAATACTCCGCTTCCGGCAAGAAGATTGACGAGATGATTAGTCAGTCCGGCCAGCCCGCGCCCGCGGCGGGGATGAACTTTGAGCGTCTTGTTGAATCGTTTTATATGACGGCGCTTATTCAAATGGGTGCGGTGCGTCCGGAAGGCGAGCAGCCTCGCGTGGACATCATCGGCGCGCGCCAGACGATTGATTCGCTCACTCTCATCCAGGAAAAGACCAAAGGCAATCTAACGGACCGAGAACAGACCTTGCTGCAAAACGTCCTCTTCGAGCTGAGGATGGCGTGGATCGAAATCACCAACGCCATTGCCAAGGCCCCCGCGCGCCCGCCCGGCGGAGATGCGCCCTCCGGTATCGCAAAATGAAAGCGACCCTGACCGTGCTGGGCAGCGGTACCTCTATGGGCGTACCAACGATTGGTTGCTCCTGCCGCGTCTGCACGTCTACGGACCCGCACGACCGGCGATTGCGGCCTTCGATCATGCTGGAGTATGAAGGACGCTGCGTTTTGATCGACACCACTCCCGATTTCCGCCAGCAAGCCCTGCGCGCACGCATCACCCGGCTGGACGCCATTATTTATACGCACGCCCATGCCGACCACATTCTGGGATTGGATGACGTGCGCCCGCTGAGCTTCAAGCGTCCCGACAAGATTCCTCTGTACGCATACCCGAAGACGGCTGAAGGGTTGCAGGAGGTTTTCAGATACATTTTTGACGCCAACTATAAATACGGCGGTATTGCCCGCGTTCAGATGAACTACATTGATGGCCCGCTGGAATTATTTGGCGCGCGCTTTGAGTCAGTGCGGGTGATCCATGGTGAAGCTGAAATCCATGGCTTCCGCTTTGGCTCCGCTGCGTATCTCACCGACTTCAGCGAGGTGCCTGCTGAGTCCATGGCGCAGTTGCGGGATTTGGATATTTTGTTTCTCGACGCGCTTCGCCGCAATCCTCATCCTACGCACTCCACGGTCGACAAATCTCTGCGCCTGGTGGAAGAACTCAAGCCGAAGCGGGCTTTCTTCACACACATCTCGCATGATTTGCCGCACGAAGAGACCAATCACGGTCTTCCCGAAAACGTTCGCCTGGCGTATGACGGCCTGAAGCTGGAGTTTGACATCGCATGAGGATCTTTCGCTCACTGGAAGACGTTCCACAGAACTTTGGCCCGAGCGTGGTCAGCGTGGGAAATTTTGACGGCGTGCACTGCGGCCATCGGCAGGTTTTGCTGGACATGGTCGGACACGCGCGTGCCAACGGCACCAAAGCCGTGGCCGTGACGTTCGATCCACATCCGCTGCGGATTTTGCGGCCGGATGTGGCGCCCAAGCTTATTACTCCGCCACAGCAGCAGGAAGCGCTTCTGGCGCAGACAGGACTGGACGCGCTGCTGGTGATCCCTTTCACCCGCGACTTTTCCATGACCACGGCCCGCGACTTTGCGCATAGCATTCTCGCTGACAAGCTCCGCGCCAGCGAAGTTTATGAAGGCGCTAATTTTCACTTTGGCCACAAAGGCGAAGGCAATGTCCAAAGTCTCACGGAGTTTGGCCGCGATTTTGGGTTTCAAATCAGGGTCGATCCGGTCATGCTTCTACGCGGTGAAGCAGTGTCCAGCAGTCGCATACGCAAATTGCTCGACGCCGGGAACGTCACCCGAGCCAACCGTTTACTGGGACGGCCATTCAGCATTATTTCCACCCCGGGACGCGGACGCGGTTTTGGTCACAAGTACACAGTCCCCACAATCAACCTAACCCGCTACGACGAGCTCACGCCGATGGACGGCGTCTACATCACACGTACGCGAGTCGGCAACGAAACCTTCAACTCTGTCACGAACGTCGGTACAAGACCTACGTTTGAGAATGAGTTGTTTGCCATTGAGGCCCACTTGCTCGATTTTCATCCGCTTGAGTTGACTGCGCAGACGGAGGTTGAGATTTCCTTTCTCTACCGGCTGCGATCTGAGATCAAGTTCCCGTCGCCGGAAGCACTGAAAGAACAGATTGGCAAAGATGTGCGGCGCGCGCAACGGTATTTTTATCTCATATCCCGAGCGTAGCGAGGGAACCCTATCCCCGCTAGACTCTTCAGGTTATGCGTCGTCGCACCCGGAGATCCTCGTGACGATAGGGCTCCCTCGTTACGCTCGGGATGTGAGGGAAAACTGCTACAATCCTCCGCCAATGGCCAGCACGACTCTGATTCGCTTCTCTGAAACCAGCTCCGCGCAAAAGCGCACTCTGGTGGCTGCCGCTCTGGGCTGGGGTCTGGACGGCTTTGATGTGCTGCTTTACAGCAACGTTTCCATCTATGTGATGGCGGCGCTGGGCATTCACTCCAAGGCCATTGCCGGGCTGCCCAACGCGTTCATGCTGCTGGCGTCGGGAATCGGCGGAGTGCTGTTCGGATTTCTTGCTGACCGTATTGGTCGAACCAAAGCCTTGATGCTCAGCATTCTGACGTATTCGCTGTGCTCGCTCGGCTCGGGACTGTCTACTTCAATCTATGTGTTGATCGCGTTTCGCTTCCTGCTCGGCCTGGGTATGGGCGGCGAGTGGAACACCGGCGCTACGCTCGTGGCGGAAACGTGGCCGACGCATCTGCGTGCACGCGCCATTTCAATCGTCCAGAGCGCGTGGGCCTGGGGTCTGGCAGCGGCAGCGCTCGTTGCATGGGTCGTTCTGGACTTACTTCACCTGAACTGGCGTATGGTCTTCGTTGTCGGATTGCTGCCGGCGGTTGTTACGCTGTGGATCAGGAAAAGCGTTCCCGAATCCGAAATGTGGAAACAGCACCGCATCAGTGAAGTCAAAGCTCCCTTCTCTGAGATTTTTTCTCCTGGACTGCGCAAGAGCACCATCGTCCTGTTGCTGCTCAACGTTTTTGGCCTATTCGCGTGGTGGGGACTGTTTAGCTGGATGCCGCCTTACCTGACCTTGCCCATCGACAAAGGCGGCCGCGGCTTTGGTCTGATGAGCACGACCACTCTGCTAGTCGTTCTGAACCTGGTCGGCATGTTCCCCGGCTATCTCTGCTACGGCTGGGTGGCGGACAGGCTGGGACGGCGGCGCTCTCTTGTGATCTATACGCTATGCGCCGCGCTGCTCATCCCAGCTTACGCGGCCGCCCGGGCGCCGTGGATCATTATGGTCCTGGGCACGCTTGTGGCCTTCTTTGGCACCGGGTTCTTTGCCGGCTCGGGCATTGTGGGTAGCGAGATTTTTCCAACCCGAGTCCGCTCGCGCGCGCTGGGATTCACTTACAACGGAGCGCGAGCGTTGAGTTGTGTTGCTCCTTACACCATAGGCCGAGTGGGTGATGCGAAGGGGCTAAGCTGGGCTTTTTCGATCTGTGCTGTGGCTTTTCTGCTGGCTATGCTGATGGCTACTCAGTTGCCGGAAACGAAGGGGAAGGAGTTAGAGTAACATCCCGAGCGTAGCGAGGGATCCCTATAGCCACCAAAAAGATTAGGCCGCGAATTTACGCGAATGAACACGAGTCCGATCAGTCCAGATTTATTCGCGCAAATTCGCGGCTACGTTTCTTCCCGGTGATAGGGATCCCTCTCCCGCTTTCCGGGATCGGGATGTGTGATCAGCGGGAAGATTTGCGGAACGTGGTTTTCGGAACAACCTGGATCTCGAACAAACTCGGCCATCGTTTACCCGTGACAAATAGACGTTTTCGAACCGGATCGTAAGCGATGCCGTTGAGCACAGCTTCCGGGTCCATGCGATAAGCCGCGCTTAGAAGGCCGGTCAGATCAATCCATCCAGTCACAGTCCCGTCTCGGGGAGAAATCCGGGCAATTCGATCTGTGTGCCATACATTCGCGAAAATCTCTCCCTCGACCATTTCCAGCTCATTCAGCTGTGTGATCGCAGAGCTGCCATCGTGTACTCTCAGCCACCGCTTTACACGAAATGTATCTCCATCCAGAACGCGAATTTTATCGGTCCCGTCACTCAAAAGGATCTCACTGCCGTTCGTCGTCAGCCCCCATCCCTCACCCGCATAGGAAAATTCGCTCACAAAATGGAATCCCTCCAGGTCATAGACAAACCCCTTTTCTGATTGCCATGTAAGTTGCAGAATTTTCTTGCCAAACAGCGCAATCCCCTCTCCGAAGAACTCCGCCGGCAAGTCCACATGTTCAACAATCTTTCCCGTCTCCAGCCGAATCTTGCGAATGGACGAGTGGCCGTAAAGCCCCGTTCCCTCGTAGAGAAAACCGTCACGATACGCGAGACCTTGCGTGAACGCTGTGGAGTCATGAGGGAACACGTGAATGATCTTGAAGGTGTATTGGGGAGTCGGTGTACGGGGAATCTGTGCACGCGGAGTCTGTGCCCCGGATTCTCCGAGAAAATGCGAAAGGAGAAGAAACACAAGACAAAGCTTTATGGAGACACTTCTCATTCTCGATCCGAGTTCAATCGACCCAACACTCTCCCACCGCGTTGACGAAGTACAAAGCTTCCGGTCCCGCGCGGCCTTCGTTCATGGCCTTTCAACTTCATCGAGCAGATAGGGATCCCTCGCTACGCTCGGGATGTTAAACCGCAGCACCCACCGACATGGTATGTTTCTTAGGCCGCCGGTTGGCTTGCAAAATCTTCTTCCGTAGCCGCAGGGATTGCGGCGTGATTTCGACCATCTCATCGTCGGCAACAAATTCGATGGCCTGCTCCAGCGTCAGGTTTTTGTACGGCACCAGACGAATGGCTTCGTCGGCCGACGAGGCGCGCATGTTAGTCAGTTTCTTTTCCCTTACAGCGTTTACGTCCAGGTCAACTTCGCGTGCATTCTCACCCACGATCATGCCTTCGTAGAGTTCCACACCCGCATTCACAAACAACACGCCGCGCTCTTGCAGGCTCCATAGCGCATAGGCGGTCGATGTGCCGTTGCGGTCGGCCACCAGTGCTCCTGTCATGCGATGTGGAATTTCGCCCAGCCATTCCGTGTAGCCATCAAAGAGCGAGTTCATGATCACGGTGCCGCGCGTGTCGGTCAGCAGTTCTGAGCGCAAGCCGATCATGCCGCGGCTGGGAATATTGAACTCCATGCGTACGCGGCCGGACCCATGGTTGTGCATCTTGGCCATTTGTCCTTTGCGCCCGCCGATTTTTTCGATCACTACGCCGACAAATGCGTCCGGGATATCGACCAGGAGTTTTTCGACCGGCTCCATCAGTTTGCCGTTTACTTTCTTGGTGACGATTTCCGGCTTGCCCGCCATGAGTTCATAGCCTTCGCGACGCATGGTTTCAATCAGAATAGAAAGCTGAAGCTCACCGCGTCCGAGGACTTTAAATGAATCAGTGGCATCGGTTTCTTCAACGCGCAGAGAGACGTTGGTCAGCAATTCTTTTGTCAGACGATCACGCAGATTGCGGGAGGTCACATACGTGCCTTCACGTCCGGCAAAGGGCGATGTGTTAACGGTAAACTGGATAGCGATCGTAGGCTCGTCAATCACAATGTGTGGCAGCGGCGACGGATTCTCAACATTCGTAATTGTTTCCCCGATGCCAATGCCTTCCACTCCGGCGATGGCGACGATGTCGCCCAACTCGGCAAGTTCGATATCCACGCGCTTGAGACCACTGAAAGAAGACAGCTTGGTGATTTTAATTTTCTGGTAGCTGCCATCGAGCTTGGCGATGGCTACGTCTTCGTGGTTGCGCAGGTTGCCGTTGAACACGCGCGCGATCGCCAGTCGTCCCAGATAATCGCTGTAATCCAGATTGGCCACCAGGACTTGCAGCGGACCATCGGCTTCCCCGGCCGGCGGCGGTGTTGTTTTTAGAATGGCGTCAAAGAGCGGGCGCAGGTCCTCACCCGCGACGTCAGTACTGGTGGACGCAGTTCCCGACTTGGCGTTGGTGTACAGCACGGAGAAACCGAGCTGGTCTTCGCGGGCGTCAAGGTCGATAAAGAGATCGTATATCTCGTTCAGCACTTCCTGCGGACGCGCATCCGGACGGTCAATCTTATTAATGACCACCACGGGCGGCAATCCGGCTTCGAGCGCCTTGCTCAATACGTAGCGCGTCTGCGGCAACGGGCCTTCACTGGCGTCGACCAGGAGCATTACGCCGTCCACCATTTTCAGGGCGCGTTCCACTTCACCGCCAAAATCGCTGTGGCCGGGAGTGTCGACAATGTTGATCTTTACGTCGTGATACCAGATGGCCGTGTTCTTGGCGAGAATAGTGATGCCGCGCTCGCGCTCCAACTCGTTGGAATCCATGACCCGGTCGACGACCGCTTCGTTGGCGCGAAAAGCGCCGCTCTGGCGGAGCATGGCGTCAACGAGGGTGGTCTTTCCGTGGTCTACGTGCGCGATGATGGCGATATTGCGAATGGCAGGGTTCAAAAAAGCTCTTTCCAGGACATGGACTCTTCGTGTCTCTCTTATAACTATTCTATCCGTAAATTCATTCTGATGCGGCTGCGACCTGTGATATAAAGCTCGGGATTAAAGTGCAGCCGGGGAGAAGACAGTACATCGGTAAACCAAAACGCTGTTTCACGCGTTGTCAGAAACGCCGTCAAAGGAGGACGGACCTTATGTTAAAAAAGTATTTTCTCGCAGCAGCATTGGTAGGGATCGTAGCCCTCACACCGTTCCGCTCGAGCGCCACACCAGCATTCGACCGGTGCCCACGAATTCATGAAGCCATCCACGCGCTCGATGTCGCCAGAGAAGAGTTGCAAAGGGCCGACCACGATTTCTGCGGCCAACGCGTTGCCGCCCTAAGAGATATCGACGCTGCGCTCGCCCGCCTGCACAACGCCGAAAGATGCGACCGGTGCAGATAACAATTCGCGTTTGAAGTGCATCGGGCGGCCGCTTTGCCGCCCGATTTTTTGCCTTCTGACACCCCGAAGCGAGGGAGCCCTATCACTATGAAAAAGCCTAGGCCGCGAATTTACGCGAATGAACACGATTGAGTTGTCCGAATTCATTCGCGCGCATTCGCGTGATTCGCGGCAAATCTGTTCCTCATTGGTCTTTCAGAGTGATAGGGATCGCTCTCCCGCTTTGCGGATCGGGATGGAAAAAACTATCTGGTTAACGATTCTTCGATCTTCAGCTTTTCGCCCGGGTTCACGGTCACGCTTTTGCGTACTGGCGTGTAGCCTTCCTTTTGCAGCGTGATTTCGTAGTTCCCTGCTTCCATCTGGATCTCCACCGGAGTGGTCCGGGCAAACGGTGTTCCGTTGACAAGGACCTGCGCGCCCTTAGGCTGGGTCCTGATCTCCATCCGCGCATTCCTTGCAGCCGTGCCGCCAAACATGCCGACCGGCTTGACGCTGTCCGCGTGTCCGGTGGCCCGCAAATTCGGCGCGTAGGTGACGGTCTGGCCCGCGATAAGGTTCAAGCTGTTCGCAGTGTCGAGGTAGCCATCTCTGCTGAGCACAATCGCGTGCACGCCCGGTTCCAGCACAAACTCTGCGGGCGAGGCTTTGCCCGTGTCCCGGCCGTCGATCACAATCTGCGCGCCGGACGGATTGCCGCTGATGGTCAGGTAACCCTTGGTGGGAGCGAGCTTCACGTCAGTCATGGCGCGATTGCCGGCAATCACCGCGACGTTCCGCGTCTCCGGCGCGTAGTTGGCCATGCTGATGGTGATGCGATGCATTCCCGGTGACAACGAGTCCACGAGCAGCGGGGTCTTCCACGACTGTCCGGAGCGGCCGTCAATTTCCACAGCTGCGCCTGAGGGATTGGAAGAAATCGCGATTTCGCCCATCGCCCCAGCGTCCGCGCCGGACGCATTCTCCGCGCCAGCGCCCTTCACAGTCCGGCCGCCCTTGGTTCCGGTGCCGTGCAGACTAGCATGTGCAGCCTGCACGGGGACTTGCGTCACCGTAAGCTTCATACCCGAATCTTCGCCGAAAAGCCCCAGGCGTTGACGGACCGCCGGAGTGGCCATCGCTCCAATCACGACCACGAAAGCGGCGACCACAGCGATGATCCAGCCGCGTGACTTGCCGGCGGCACGCCTTGGTGGGACTGTGCGGCGGGCGTTCTGGCCAAACACTGTTCCATCCACGCTCGCGATGGCAGCGGGCTTGGCGGACGCTGGCTTGGCCGACGGTGTTACTCCCCACGAGTTGCCGGGTGCGGCTGGCGCGGCAAACCGCCCTGGGGACTGCGTGGCTCCAATGCCAATGCGCGGAGCGTTGCCCAGTAGTCCGGCCTGTCTCTTGAACGCGGCGCGCATCGCTTCGCAATCCTGAAAGCGCTTCAATGGGTCCTTATCCAGCGCGCGCAAAATAATGGATTCAATCCCCGGCGGCAATGGCTTAATGCGCGAAGGCGCAAGCGGCTCTTCGTGAATTACTTTTTGCAGCATGACCGTAACGTCCTTGCCGGTAAACGGTTTCCGCCCGGTAAAGAGTTCGTAGAAAACAGTGCCCAGAGAAAAAATATCGGATCGGTGGTCCACTTCCCTGCCCGCCGCTTGTTCGGGAGCCATGTAGCTTGGCGTCCCCACCACTAACCCGGCCTGAGTGGGACCGCAGTCACCCGTTTTGGCAATACCAAAATCCAGGACTTTGATGTTGCCGCGGTTGGTGACCATGATGTTGGAAGGTTTGAGATCGCGATGGATCACGCCGCGGCGATGCGCGAATCCCACAGCCCCGCATATCTGCTCTGCGTAAGACAGCAGCACGGAAATGGCCGGCAGCTTTCCGCTTTCCACCAGCGAAGAAAGCGTTGCGCCTTCAACAAATTGCATGCTCAGATAGACGAGACTCTTTTCGACGCCCACGTCATAGATAGTGATGATATTCGGATGATCGAGATTGCCGGCAGCCTTGGCTTCGCGTACCAGACGCTCCGACAGTTCAGCGCAATCCTTCGGCGTGCCATTCAGTGGAATGGTTTTCAGCGCGACGGTCCTGCCGATCAGCCGGTCCTGCGCCTTATACACAACGCCCATGGCGCCGCGGCCCAGTTCGGACTGGACTTCATAGCGGCTCGTGGAGCCTTGAAAGGCCTCCAGAAGAATCCCCGGCGCTGGATTAGGTTGTGCCGATTCCACCTTATTATCCATCCTTGCGAAGATAATACTGGAGAGCGCGCAAGAGCGCTCATTACTTTAGTGATCGGCCTGGGGCGGCCCGGCCTTTAGGGCGGTTTCAGACTGGACGTTCATTCACTGTGTGGATGATTGTGCGAGTGCCTCGTCAATCTTGAGCTTTTCGCCCTGGCCTACGGTCACAGTTTTGTGCACGGACTTGTAGCCGTCCTTTTGCAGCGTAATTTCGTAGTTGCCCGGTTCCACCTGGATTTCCACGGGCGTGGTCTTCGCAAAGGGCGCGCCGTTAATCAGGATTTGCGCCCCCTTGGGCTGGGTCCTGATCTCCATCCGCGCCATGCCGGACGATCCGCCGCCGAACACCTTGGACAATCCGCCCACGGTCTTGATGTTGTCCGTGCGTCCGGCCACGCGCAACTCTGGAGAGAACGTGACTGTCTGGCCAGCCGTAAGTTTGATGCTGCTCTGCGCGTCCAGATAACCTTCTTTGCGCACCACGACGTCGTGCACGGTGGGATCAAGCATGAACTCAGCCGGAGACGACTTGCCTGCGTCCCGGCCATCAATGAAAACTCTTGCGCCAACGGGGTTGCTGCCGACGGTCAGGAAGCCCTTGGTCGCGGTGAGATGAACATCAGCCGCCACGCGGTTCCCGGCAGAAACGTTGATCACCCGCGTGTCGGTCGCGTAGCCAGCCATGCTCACGGTCACTTTGTACGTTCCCGGCGCAAGCGTATTCGCGGCCTGCGTGGCCCTCCACGATTGTCCGGACTGGCTTTCTATCTGCACCGCTGCGCCGGCAGGAGAAACTGCGATGTCCAACGCTCCCAAAGACGGAACCACCGCGGCAGGCGTCGAAGCAACAACTGCGCCTTTGGCATTCTTGCCCGGCTTGCCCGGCTTGGATCCGCCCACCTGGCTGACTTCCAACACCGGCTGGGCGTCCGTTGGCGGCGGAACATCGACTTGCTGAATGGTCAGGGCTTGCTCCGCCGGCGGGTTCTCCACGGGCGGCTGCGCTGGTCCACGCCGCAAGTAGAGATATGCACCGGCGACCGCAACAACTAATACCACTCCAACAGCCACGAATATCCAATACGGCTTTTTGCCGGCAACTGGCGCACCTCTCACCGCCGAGGTCGCCGCTCGTGTCGTGGTGGTCGTCGTGGTTTTTGCCGCCGGTGCAGCGGCCGCCGTTCTCGTGGTGGTAGTAGTAACCGTCGTGCTTCTGGCTGGCGCGGGCGCCGCTATCGACGGCGGGGGCGAAATCCTGATGGTCTGTCCGCCAATATCCGGAGCCGATATCCTTTGCGTTGCCGGGGCCTTCGCCGTCGCGGTCGTTGACACGGAAGCCCGCATCGGCACGCCTTTCATGGCGTTTTCCAGCGCATCCGCCATTTCCTGTCCCGACTGAAATCTATCGGCTGGATCTTTCGCAAGACCCTTCAGCACCACGCGGGACACCGCTTCCGGCACACGCGCATGCGCCACATTCAGAGGATGCGGCGGCAGATCAGTGATGTTCCGGTCTACTTCACCGAGGTGCTGTCCGGCAAAGGGGCTGCGCGTAGTCAGCAGCTCGTAGAGAATGCTTGCCGCGCTGAACAAGTTGGCCGATTTGGTCGGCGGCTTGTTTTTTACCTCTTCCGGCGAAAGATAAGGCTCGTTCTCCAGCTTCTTGGTCGGAGTCTGGGAAAGCAGATGGCGGTGCTTAAGCAGCCCAAAATCCAAAATCTTAAGCGTGCCGTCGGGCAATAGTTTCAGATTGTACGGATTCAGTGCATGATGCACCACGCCCTGGGAGTGGGCCAGATCAAGCGCAGCGCCGAGCTGCTTGGCCACGGCCAGAACGTCCGGCAAGCTCAGCGGACGACCCGCTGTTGCTTCCTTCAAGCTGGGACCTTCCACGAACTCCGAGGTCATAAAGACGGTGAAGTCCTTATAGCCGCACGTATGGAGCGTAGCAATGTTGGGATGTTGCAGCGTGCTGGCGACTTTGGCTTCAGCGAGAATATGGTCCAGCAGGTCTTGGACGTCGTCCAGCCACTGCGGCGCCTCAAACTGCCGTAGCGCGACCACGCGCCTCGAACGGGCATTCTTCGCCTTGCGGACGGTACCAATGCTGCCACGCGGCAGCTCCTGGATCACCTCAAGCCGGTCCACCCGCGGGGCGGTGGCAACGCTGTCGGTAGGTACACTAGTGGTATCTAGCATAAAAAACCAAAACTAGCTTGTACCTTGGGGAGGATGAGCAAAACCATCATAGCGCAAACTTCCGCTTTGCCAAGTAGCAAAGCAGTGGCTGGCAGGGGTTACGAAGGTCATCGGACTTTCTCCCTGAAATCCCGAATCCCCGCGTTCTTTGCGGGGTGAGGGATCACTATGATCCAAGATTCTCGTAGCTATAGGGATCCCTCGCTCCGCGCGGGATTTAACAAAAATCTAATTCCGCGGCGGCAGGGCGATCGATTTGGCAAAACCCTTCTTGTGGTTGTTGTACCAGACACCCTTGCAGGATGAGCCGTCCATGCCTTCTTCCCAGGAGAAGCCGTCTTCGAACAGAACGCTGGTCAGCACCAAAGCCGCTCCGCCGCCATGGTGGAACTCGACGTCTGCCCACCAGCTGAGTTTCTTGGTTTCACCGTCTTTAATCACCCTGTTCCAACCGAATTCCCTGATGGGCCGCGTCTGGTCAAAGTTCCAGTGCAGCCATATCCAGCGCTCGGTGGCGTCGGACAGCGCGGCATTGAACACCATCCCGACAATATTTTTGCCGCTCACATTCTTCACATGGATGTGGACGCCCGAAGGCTTGAACTGCATGAGTTCGACCGGACAACCCGGCCCCGCAGCCGCGGTGTTGGAGAGTGCAGTCTGCGCTTGAACAACTTGAACAATGCCAGAGAGAGCGAACAACGTGACCAGTGACCGAAGAACCCAACGGCACTTCATGGCTTTGCCTCCTGAAGATTGAATCCAGTGCAGATTTAACCTGACAATCAGCGACACCGCGAGATATCTACGGAACGCCCAACTTCCGATTAAAGAAATCCGCCGTGGCTTTGTAGCCGCGAATCCAGGTCTTCCATAGAAGAAAGTCGTGAATCTCGTCGGGGAAAATAATCTCTTCCAGCGGAACATGATTCTCGCGCAACCGCTGCGCCAAGTCGGTTGTCTGCTGGAACGGTACATTGCGGTCGTCGTCGCCGTGCATGAGCAGTACGGGAGACTTCCATGTCGCCACCGAAGCCACGGGTGACGAGTCATACGCCAGCTTGAGGGCTTCCTTATAGTCGGGTGCCGTGTCCGGCGCCGTGCGACGCACCAGCACCGACCAATCGTGTACGCCATGGAAATCCACTCCTGCGGCAAACACGTCTGAGTTGCGCGAGAGCGCCAGCGCCGTCATGAGCCCACCGTATGATCCGCCCCAAATGCCGAGGCGCTTGGGATCAACATAAGAAAGTGTTTGAAGATACTTCGCCCCAGCCAGCACATCCTTGTATTCAAAAGACCCGCGCCATCCGCTGTTCGGAGCTTCGCGAAACGCGCGCTCGTACATGCTGCCCAAGCGGTAGTTCACGGACAGCACCACGTATCCCCGGCTCGCCAGATACTGATTCTCCGCATAAGAGTTGGGGTAGTAGTACATGTAAGGTATTTGTTATCAATGACTTACATTTTTATTGAACTTGGTGTGCTTTATGCATCTGATTGATTCTAGACACTTTAGGAACATTAGCTTGTGTATGACCTTCATTACAGCCACTAGTGGAACAGCGGTGCGACTTCAGATAGAATCGCGCCTACACCCCCTTGGCAGCGTGGAAGTTCCGTCTGAACCGTTCCTAACGTATGCAACCTCCAACTACGTTCGCATAGCGGGCCTCCCCTATAACGGCATCATTCGGGTTCCCGCCGTTGATCTTTTTGATGAAAAGCACAATCGAAATACGGCCTCTCAGGAGTTCATGCGTAAGGTATTTGAATTGCGTATGCCTTACAACCCAATCCCATCTCAACTCCTAGATAAAGTGCTGGATTGCAGCGGTGGTGTTCTGATTGATGCGATGCGGATGTTGCGCGGGATTTGTAAAAGAGCCATCATGGAACCGGGCCTCGAAGTCGATGAGTCAGTAATTCAGGACGGATTTCAAAAGTTGGTCGATGATTATCAGTTTGTGGTTGATCGGGTGCCGCTGTGGGAAGCTTTAGGGCACATGTGTCGTGGGGGGGCATCACAATCTCTTTCCGGTGACGGGATTCTACCTGAGTTGCTGTACAAGATGATTGCTATTGAGTATTCGGACAAACGCGCGTGGTTCGAGGCACACCCTGCCGCACGCGCCCTGTATGAGCAGAACGCGCCTCACATGGCCGAGTTAAAGAAAAATGAATGATGCTCCTGCCCGCGCAAGCAAGCAAGTAAACGATCTCATCTTTGAAATCGTCGCGGAACGCGAATCCAAGTTTTTACTCCTGGTTTGCGACGATGATGAGATCAGCAAACAAATCCGCGAGACGATGGACAAAGAGCTTGCAGAGGTGTGGAAAAACATCGTCTATATAACAGCGTCGAAGGCAGCAGACGACCTTCTTCATGCGTTTTACGCTGAGACTCTGGCCGAAAGACCTGAGGTGATGGTTCTCTGGGGATTGCAGAAATTGACCCCGCCGATCGCTGATGCGGTGCTACGGCAATTGAATTTTCACCGCGATGCTCTGGCAGCGTTGAAAGTGCCTATCGTTATTTGGCTCACAAATGAGCTGCTCTCGCGCTTTCCAGGCCTCGCCCCCGATTTCTGGAGTCGACGCACTGGTATTTACCGCTTCACTCCGCAACCAACAAGGGAATTGATCAGCAGACTTTTCTCCAAAGGGAAGGGCGGCGCGTCGTCCGCGCATCGGAGCGACATCGCCAAAGCGATCGATGAAATTAGAGATTCGGAACGCGCCCTGAGAAAATGCCTCAGAACCGACTCCTTCAAAGTGGAGCACCCTGATGCGTTGATGGCCAAAATCCGCGATAACGTAGTGGCTCTCCGAAGCCAGTGTGAGGGCGGCAACCCGATAGATGTTGCATTGCACCTCTGGAAGTTAGCCCGGCTTGACGCCACCCTAGAGCGAGTAGTTGGAGATTTGAGCATCGGAGAGCGAAATGTCTTTGAATATCTGTACACTGACCGGAACGAAGCTCTCCTCTTCACCGCCCAAAAGCTGCCCGACATTTTTCTCAAGTACCTGGAAAACATTCCAGACCGCGTGAGAAAAAAGCGCCGGCCCGACTTGGTCACAGATTTTTATCAGGTTGCGATTGATAAACTGGCAGAGATCGCTGATGACCTCGAAGCGTCGATTGGTGTTTCCATTGATCAACTCGAAAATACTCCGATTGATGACGAGCACGAGGATGACTCGGACTTCCCTGAACCCAGGAGCACAGTTGAAAGTACATTTGGTGCGCAAGCCTCCTACGAACTGGAGAGTTGGCTGACCGGTTACAACGATAAACGTCCAATGGTCTTCTCGGAAACGGAAGGTCAATTCCTGAAATTGCTCTATTCCGATCAGGGTCCAATGAAGGAATTGGCGAAGAAAGTTGGCATGTCTGTTCCCAGAGTGCGTAAGGAGATACGACGTCTCGAAGAAAAGGTCCATCTGTACTTGAGCAACCCGGAAAAGGAGAGGCCGTCTCTCCCATCAGTCAATAAATCTGCGGCGGGACAAGCATCCCCAAAGCGCCCGACCTAAGCAGTGCGGTCCTGCGCGGTGGTGATCGTGGCCGCAAATAAGAGAATGGAAAAAAACCGGCAGAATTTCATAGGCGAAATATTTAGAGCAGTAATAACAGATCATGCGACACGGAGAACACCCTACCGCTGATGACGCTAATCAGGTAAGTCGTCTGAGACACCACAAAACTCACAAATGAATTTGCTTAATCAGCGTCATCAGCGGTAAGGTTTTTCTCCGCCGAAAAACTCGTAAGTGTCTTTCACTCGGCCCTGCGGGGAGTGTATCCTTAAACTGTTAGGCGGTGTGACAGATGTTGGACTTTGTCAAAACCATGTCCCGTGAGCAAAAGCTGGCCTGGGCGGTTGCCATGATTGCCGATGCTGTCCAGATTGTCCTGTGGCCGTTCTTCTTCGCGGGCGCTGCCTTCCCCGGCGATGACATTCTCGACCTGGTCGTAGGCGTAGCTCTCTGGCGGCTTCTGGGATGGCATTGGGCGTTGCTGCCGGCCTTCGCCGCGGAACTTATCCCCGGCATCGATTTGTTGCCCACTTGGACCGCGACCGTGATGTTCATGACCCGCTCGCAGGTCCGCTCAAAGGAACCCGAAGTGCTGCCTCCGGGGCCGGCGCCCGAACCCCGGGGATAAACCCAATGGCGAACGTTGCCGGGCGCCGAAAGAGCGCGGTAAAAAATTCTGCCACATGCGCCTTGCCATGCAATTGGCCCGGCCGCAAAAGCTTGACCTGCCTCCGCTCGACGACCCCAATGGCGTGCAACTGGCCATCATGCAAGCTACGCAGGGCCTCGTGGACGGAACACTTGACCACAAACAAGCCGGGCTGCTGGCCCGTTACCTGCAAATCGCCGCGAGCAACGCTGGCCGCGTCAACTTTGAGCGGGAGTATGAAGGCCAGGAATATGAAGACGACGAAGATTGATGGGCCCCTGTTGCCTGCTATCCTGAGTAATAGCCATGAGAAGCGTGATAACAAGAATGGAGTTATGAAAATCAGTCATCGAAAATTTACTCCCCTGATCGTTTGTGTTCTCTTTTTCGCCCTGACGGCCTGCGGGCAGGACATCAGCTCGTTCGAGAAGAAAATTACCGTCAAGAAACTGGCCAACGGCCTGACCATCGTCATCATGGAGCGTCCGGAAGCGCCGGTGTTTTCTTTTTACACCTATGTGAACGCCGGCTCGGCGCAGGAAGTGGACGGCATTACCGGCCTGGCGCACATGTTCGAGCATATGGCGTTCAAGGGCACCGACCGGATCGGCACCAAAAACTATCTCGCCGAAAAAGCGGCGCTGGCTAAAGTCGAGAAAGCCTATGCGGCGTATCTGGCGGAACGTCTGAAAGAAACCGGGCCTGATCCCGTGAAGGTCGCGGCCTTGGAAAAAGCCTGGAAGGACGAGATTGAGCAAGCCGACCAATACGTTGTGCCCGAGGAATACAGCGAGATCATCGAGAGCCAGGGCGGAGTGGGACTGAACGCTTCCACCAACTGGGACGACACGGATTACTTCTGCTCGTTTCCGCAGAACCGGTTCGAGTTGTGGGCCTATCTGGAATCGGAGCGGTTTCTTCATCCGGTGATGCGCGAGTTTTATAAAGAGCGCGATGTGGTATACGAAGAGCGCCGTCTGCGGACTGATAGTTCTCCGCAAGGGCGGCTGATCGAACAGTTTCTGCGCGCCGCGTTTGTGGCTCACCCTTATGGACGACCGGTGATCGGCTGGCCATCGGACCTGAAAGCATTCTCCGCGACCGATGCCATCAACTTCTTCCACAAGTATTACGTCCCGGCCAACATGACGATTACCGTGGCGGGCGACGTGCGGGCTGCGGAAGCCATGCCTATCTTTGAAAAATACTTTGGGCGTTTGCCGGCCCTGCCTGCTCCGGAGCCGCTACGCACACAGGAGCCGGCGCAAGCTGCCGAACGCCTGATCGTGCTGCATGAGAGCAGCCAGCCGGTTTATGTGGAGGGTTATCATCGTCCGGGGTTTCTTGATCCCGACGATGCTGTCTATGACGTGCTGGCCGATCTTGTGTCCAAGGGACGCACTTCGCGGCTCTATCGCTCGCTGGTGCGCGACAAACAAATTGCCATTGCGGCGCAGGGCGGCAGCTATCCCGGCGGCAAGTATCCTAATTTGTTTTTCTTTTTTGCCATCCCCACCAATGGACACACCGCGCAAGATATGGCCGGGCCCATCCACGATGAAATTGAAAGACTGAAAACGCAAGACGTAAGCGACGAAGAACTGCTCTCGGTGAAAACCCGCGCCCAAGCCGACCTGATTCGTGGGCTGGCTGATAACACCGGCCTCGCCACGCAACTGGGTCAGGCCGAGGCGCTCTATGGCGACTGGCGTGAAGTCTTTCGCCAGATTGACCGAATCAAGAAAGTCACCAAGGCCGACATTCGCCGCGTCGCGAACAAAACTTTCTCCGAAAACAACCGCACCGTGGCCCGCATCGAAACAGCGAAACCTGAGGCACCCGCAGCGCCCGCACAGGGAGAGAAGAAATAATGAAATCACTTAAGCAATTGTCGGTCCTCTGTGCTGCTCTGCTGATGTCACTCTCCCTGTCGTCGGTCTCCCTTATGGCCCAGGCAAACAAACCAGCGCCCAAGCCTGCGCCCAAAGCCGATCAAGCCGGATGGAAACAAGTTCCCATTCCGCCGCTTCGTGCGTTTCATCCTCAGGCGCCACGGCGTGTGGCGCTGCCTAACGGTATGGTGCTGTTTCTTCAGGAAGACCACGAGTTGCCGCTGATTGACGGCGTGATTCGCATTCGCGGCGGCCGGCGTGACGATCCCGCGGCGAAAATCGGCCTGAGCGGCATCTATGCCGAAACTTGGCGCACCGGCGGGACCAAAACAAAGACCGGCGATCAACTCGACGACTTTCTCGAAACGCGTGCCGCCCAGGTTGAGGCCGGCGCCGGCGCTGATTCCACTTCCCTTTCCTGGTCGTCGTTGAAGGGAGACTTTGATCAGGTATTCACCGTAGTGCTGGACGTGTTGCAGCACCCTGAATTCCGTCAGGACAAAATCGATCTCGCGAAGAAACAAATCAACACAGGCATCAAGCGCCGCAATGATGACATCAACGCCATCGTGTCACGCGAATCGTCCAAGCTGGCGTTTGGCGCGGACAGTCCGTACGCCCGCTCGGCGGAATACGCGACCATTGCCGCCATCACCCGCGACGATTTGCTCGAGCGCCACAAGCGCACGGTGGCGCCCAACAATATGATCCTGGGCATCAGCGGCGACTTTGACTCAGCGGACATGGAACGCAAACTGCGCGAAGCGTTCGCCGCGCTTCCGCAAGGCACTCCTGTTCCCAAGCCGGAGTTCGCGCCCCACCCTGCGGCCCCGGGGATTTATCTGATCGAAAAGAATGACGTCAATCAGAGCGAGATCAGCATGGTCACGCTGGGCATTGAGCGCAGCAATCCGGACTATTACGCCATTGAAACCATGAATGAATTGTTTGGCGGCGGGTCGTCGTCACGCTTGAACATGCGTCTGCGCACAAAGATGGGCCTGGCCTACAGCGTAGGCGGCGGCATTGGCAGTTCATTCGACCATCCCGGTATTTTCCGCGTAGCCATGGGCACCAAGAGCAGCAGCACCGCCGTCGCGATCGAAGCCCTGCAGAAGGAAATCCTCGACCTGATGCAAGGCCAGGTCACCGAAGCCGAACTGAAAAAAGCCAAGGACACCATGCTGAATTCATTCATCTTCTCGGTGGATTCCAAGGACAAAGTTCTGGGCGAGCGTATGGCGTATGAATTCTACGGATATCCCGCCGACTTTCTGGAAAGCTACCGCGCCGGGATTGAGAAAGTCACAGTCGCGGATGTGAACCGCGTGGCGAAGAAATATATTCATCCGGAGAAATTCGCCGTGCTGGTCGTGGGCAACAAGAAAGACTTTGATCGCGATCTGTCGACGTTTGGGAAAGTGACGACGATTGACATAAGTATTCAGCAGAAATAGAAAAGTAGCAATTAGCAATTGGCAATTAGCCAGAGCGTTTTACTGAGGCGTACGCAGAGTCGCAGAGATTGAAAAATGCGAGTGACGAGTGATTTGGCTAATTGCTATTTGCTAATTGCCAATTGCTTTATTCAAAGGAGAAAACAACATGTCAGCAGTGAAACCGTTACCTGAAGAAAAAGCTTCGGCCGAGTTGAAGCCGATTTTTGAAGGCATGAAAGCAAAATTCGGAAAGATTCCGGTCTTCTTTGGCACCATGGCTCATAAGGGCGAAGTGTTGAAGAATTTCCTCCCGTTCTACGCGGCCATCACTGGCCCCGGGACCGTGGAGCAGAAACTGAAGGAATTTGCTTACCTCAAAACGTCCCTGGTGAATGGCTGCGAGTATTGAACCAAGGCCCATACCGCTTCGGCGAAGCGGATTGGAATTACGGACGAGCAGATTCAGGCGCTCACCCATTATCATCGCAGCAAATTGTTCAATGACCAGGAAAAAGCGGTGATTCTTTTTGCCGATAAAATCACCCGCGCGTCCACGACCATGTGCGATGGCGATCTGGAGGGGCTGCGGAATTACTTCTCAGAAGAACAGATCGTTGAAATTGCGCTGACGGTGTGCGTTGCCAATTTCACCAACCGGTTCAACGAAACGTTCCTGTGCGAACCTGACCTCGGATGAACGTTGTTATTTGGCTGGTTGATTGGCCGAAAACACTGTGTTGGCCGTCCCAATGAAGGCGGATATCGCCGCATTGGTCGCGCGACAAAAGTTCCCGGTGACCAGGTCTTTGGTTTCTCGGTCGCCGGCGATGGTTACGCATGATCGGAAGGGATGAGCGCGCGTATCGGAAAAGTTGTTGGCGGTAATGTTATTGTCTTCGCTGTTGGTGATGTGGATGGCATCGTAGCCGGCACTCCGCTTGTCGCTGCCGATGAATTCGTTCGATGAGATCAGATGGCCGCCGGAAACATGCTTTTGTCCGACAGAGCCAATCACGTTGATGTCATGCTGGCCGTTGTTGCCGAATTGATTGCCGACAATAATTTGCCGGTTGCTTTGCAACGGAGAAGCCGCCGAGCCGTAGATCCTGATTCCGTCGCCCAAGTTGCCGCCGACGTCGGAGTGTTCGATCCGGGTGGTAGGCGCATTGTTGAGCTCAATGCCGAACGTGCCGTTGTTTTCAAATTCTGACACGGACACCATTACGTCCGCGGTATTTGCGATATGCAGGCCAGCCGCACCGTTGGCAATGGCCATGATCTTTGACAACTTAGCGCAACACGATTCGTTCTGGTCGCTGGAGTAAATCTCAATGCCATAGCGCGGAGCATTCTGCGCGGTCACGCGGAACATCTCCACGCGGTTGGCTTTGCTGACTAGGATTGCGATTCCGCCGGCGGGAGCGTTTTTACGGTTCCCGTCCACAGTCAGGTCTTGCAGTACGGACAGCGGTCCATCGATCTGCACCACGGCGCTCAGCGCACTGCGGTCAGCGGCTTTGATGACTGTTGGAGACTGGTCAGTACCAATCCCCATGGCGGCAGGCATGCCGACAATGGAGCTTTTGGCTTGCACGTGAATGGTTTTCCCAACCGTGAGAGTGACCGGTCCCAGCATCAGCTCGACTGGCTTGCCGTTTGTTCCCACGGTGAAGCCAGCAGCGGCGGTTTGATCACCAGAGAAATCGCGGGCATCGCAAACGCCGCCCTTGGCCGGAAGAGCGGCCATACATTGCGAGATCTTTTCTCCGAGGTCAGTGCCGGGAAAGCGGTTGGCGTATTGCACGCTCTGTGCCAGCGCGCTGGCAGCGGCGAAAAGGATGGCCACGCCAGCGATCTTCAACGAAAACGGCCTCATGGGGGGAGTCTAACAGCCGCCTTGACAATCGCTATTATCGAGAAGATAATAGCGAACAAAAGGCGAATATTATGGACCACCCGGCTGTTTCTCTCTTCCCCCAAATCGAGCCCGGCGCACGGCTGGTCGGGATTGCAAAACTTGCCGCCGAAGGCGAAGCCCTGGACGCGGGCCACAACGTCGAGTACCTGACGCTCGACAATCGGTCCGTGCTCTGCCGCTGCGCCTCACCGCGTATGCCGTTTGCCTGGACCATCAACCCCTATCGAGGATGCGAATTTGCCTGCAAGTACTGCTATGCGCGCTACACACACGAATTCATGGAACTGCGCGACGGTCTCGATTTCGAGCGCAAGATATTCGTAAAGCAGCACACCGGAGCGATGCTGCGCTGTGAACTGAAAAAAGTCCGCGCCGGAGAGAGCATTGCCATTGGGACCGCGACCGATCCGTATCAGCCGGCGGAGCGAAAGTTTGGAATCACGCGCGCGCTTCTGGAAGAGTTCGCGCAGCATAGCGGACTTAGGATCGGACTGGTCACCAAGTCCAACCTGATTGTGCGCGATTTGGATCTACTGAAGACGATTTCGGAACACAACCATTTGACGATTCACATGACAGTCACGACAGTAAACAACGATTTGGCAAGACTCCTGGAGCCGCGAGCGCCGCGTCCTGATTTGCGTCTCAAGGCCGTGCAGGCGCTGGCGAAGGCTGGAGTGCACGTCAGCGTAAACTGTGCGCCGGTACTGCCGGCAATCACCGATTCTCCCGCCGACCTGGAGAAAGTGGTGCAAGCAGCGGCCGCTGCCGGAGCGAAATCGGTGTTCGCCAATTCCCTGTTTCTGAAACCGTGCTCGGCAAAGGTATTCATGCCGTTTTTGAAAGAGAGCTTCCCGGAGCTGGTTTCGCTGTACCAAAAACGCTACGCCGGCAGCGCCTTTCTTCCAGCGGAGTACCGTAAGCGAATCTCCGCTCTGATGAAAAAGTATTGCGAGAAATATGGCATCGGAGGACGAGGCGAACAGCGCAAAACTGGCGTTATGTCCGTAACTCGCGGCCCGGCGCAGTTGAGACTGTTCGCATGAGAAAGAATTCCCTTATCCCGCGGTTCGCTTCAACTGCCCGCAGGCAGCGTAGATATCGCGCCCACGCGGACGTCGAACGAACGCCGGAATGCCAGCTTGCACCAGCACGCTTTGGAATGTCTGCACAGCGGACTCGGCCGGAGTTCCAAAAGGAATGTCCGGACCAGGGTTCAGCGCGATCAAATTCACTTTGCAGCGAATTCCGCGGACCAGTTCAACCAGCTGCCGCGCGTGGTTCGCACTGTCATTCACTCCGTCGAGCAGAACGTATTCAAACGTGATCCGCTCGCGGTTGCGCAGCGGAAATTCTCGCGCGGCCTGCATGAGCAGATCGAGTCCCCATTTGCGAGTGATAGGCATGATGCTTGTGCGAATTTCCTCGTTCGGTGCGTTCAGCGAAATAGCCAGTTTGGGCCGGACCGCTTCGCCGCCAAAATCGTGTATGCGCGGCACAATGCCGGAAGTGGAAACCGTCATACGGGATTCAGGAAAACCCACGCCCTCCACCAGCAGCCGCACCGCTTTCATGAATTGCGGATAGTTCAGGAAGGGCTCGCCCATCCCCATGAAAACAATATTCACCCGCTGGCGCTCCAGATCAACCGAATGTTCCTGAAGCACAGCGGTGATCTGGCCAACAATCTCGCCAGCGCTCAGATTGCGTTTCACTCCCAGCGCGGCCGTGAGACAGAATTGGCAGTTGACGGCACAGCCAACCTGGCTGGAGACGCAGATGGTCGCGCGCTGCCAGTCACTTTCGTCGGCGCTGCTGCCGTCGCCGGCTTCTCCGCCGTCGCCCTCGGGCATCCAAACCGTTTCCACGGTCTCACCGTCAGGCATCGCGACCAGATAACGGATGGTCCCGTCGGTGGAGCGAAAGGTCTTTTCAATGACCGGACGGCGGATTTCCAAACCTTCTTCTTGAAGGGCTACCCGGAACTGCTTGGGAAGAGTGGAAATAGCATCCAGGCTGCTGATCCTCTGAGGATAAAGGGCCTCAAAGAGCTGTTTTGCCCGATATTCCGGCTGGCCGTGTTTTTGCACAACCCCGCTAAGCTCTTGAAAATCAAGGCCCAGAAGTCCGGTTTGCTCGATCTCAGCCATGCTTCTACAACCCTTCCAAGGTCAATTTTACAGCTTCAGCGGCCATTTCCTCAGAAACCGAGGTTCTGGGGTAAGTCATTGAAACTAAACACCATATATTTACTGTGCGACCAAGAGAACTATGTGAGAATCTAACCAGGAGCAAAATGTCAGCTACTGCACTCAAACGTCCGGTCAATGAACCGCGCAACATACGGCGCGAAGTCCTGCCCAATGGTCTGACCGTGATCAGCGAGGAGATGGCCCACATCCGGTCCATTTCCATCGGTATCTGGATGAAGAGCGGTTCACGGGACGAAGTTGCCGAGCGCAACGGCATCTCCCACTTTGTGGAGCACATGGTCTTCAAAGGGACCACCAGCCGCTCCGCAAAACAAATTGCACGCGAGGTCGATTCCATCGGCGGCAACATTGACGCCTTCACCGGCAAAGAGACCATCTGCTTCAACATCAAGGTGCTGGACGAGCACGTGCCAGTGGCTATTGATATCCTGAGCGACCTTATTCTCAACCCTGTATTCCATGCCAAAGACATTGTCCGCGAAAAAGGCGTGATTCTGGAAGAGATCAAGATGGACGAGGACAATCCTGATTACCTCATCCACGAAATCTTTACTCAGAGTTTCTGGAAGGACCACGCTCTGGGCAAGCCGATTCTGGGCACCAAAGAAACCGTGCGCTCCTTTGAACAAGACAACGTACTCGATTTTTACCGGCAGCGCTTTGCGCCGAATAACATGATCATCTCCGCGGCAGGCAACCTGAACCACCGCAAATTTGTTGACCTGATCAAAGCCCGTTTTGCTGAACTGGCACGCGTGCCCAACGGCTTTCACCAGCCGGCGCCGGCGATTACGCCCCGCGTGATTACACGCAACAAGAAATCACTGGAGCAAGTACAGCTCTGCATGGGAGTTCCCTCACATCCTATCTCGCACGAAAAGCGCTACGTTTCTTATGTGCTGAACACTGTGCTGGGCGGAGGAATGAGTTCACGCTTGTTTCAGAAGATCCGTGAAGAGCAGGGACTGGCCTACAGCATTTACAGTGACCTCAATCCATATCGCGACACCGGCTGCCTGACAGTCTGTGCCGGAACGTCGTTGGAGTCCACGCCCAAAGTGGTGGATTCAGTCCTGGCAGAATTTCGCGAACTGAAAGCAGGCCCAATGCCCGCCGAGGAACTGCGTCGCGCCAAAGACCAGTTAAAGGGCAGCCTGATGCTGGGCCTGGAATCGAGCACTTCTCGAATGTCCAATCTGGCCCGGCAGGAAATGTACTTTCAACGTTTCTTTAGTCTGGATGAAACCATCGACCAGATCGAAGCCGTCACGGCAGAAGAGATTGCAGAAATGTCCAACGAACTCTTCCAGCCGGAAAAAATTGCCGTCACTGTTCTGGGAAATTTGGACGGCCTTAAGCTTTCTCGTGAGAGTCTGGTGTGTTAGTGATGCCTGATTTTGAGAACCTCTTCGCATCCCGATATAATTTTTGTCACGCATGGGCTGCTATCGCTCGACGACGCCTTCCAGCATCTCAAAAAACTCGGGAAAGGAAATACGCGCGGACTCCGCGCCGTTGATTGTGCTTTCACCTTCGGCGCCCAACGCTGCCACGGTAAAAGCCATGGCGATACGATGATCACCGCCGGAGTCGATCTCGACGCCGTGCAGCTTTTGCTGTCCGGCAATGCGCAGGCCGTCCTCACGCTCTTCGCACTCTGCGCCCATGGCCCGCAGGTTCTTTACGACCAGGGCAATTCTGTCTGATTCTTTTACGCGCAACTCTTTGGCGTCGCGGATTTCGATTCCGTCTCGCGTATACGGCCCGATCACGGCCAGTACTGGAAGTTCGTCGATCAGCGCAACTGACTGCGCGCCCTGGATCGTGGCTCCCTTGAGTGTGCCGTGTTCGACCTTCACCGTCCCAACAAGCTCGCCGTGGCGGTTGTCGAGATTGATCACAGAAATGCGCGCTCCCAGCATCGTAAGAACATCCAGCACCGAAGCGCGCGTGGGATTCAGCAACAGGTCCTCAAGCACCAGATTGGACTCAGGAAAGATCGCAGCCGCGCAAAGAAAGAACGCCCCGGAAGAAATATCTCCGGGGACAGCGGCCTCGATGGCCTGAAGCTTTTGGCCGCCGCAAATCGTCATGCGGTTCCGCTGGCGTGAGAGTTCAGCTCCGAAGGCGCGCAGCGCCTGCTCGGTGTGATCGCGTGTTTTGACTGGTTCTTCGACCGTGGTCTCTCCGTCTGCTAACAGTCCAGCAAACAGGACAGCGGATTTGACCTGCGCGCTGGCTACGGGCGTTGTGTACTCGATGGCGCGCAGTTTTCCTCCGCGAATGTGCAGCGGCGGACGATCACCTTCGGCGCCAGTGATCTCGGCCCCCATCAGGCGCAAGGGAGCCATCACGCGGCCCATCGGGCGGCGGGACAGTGAAGTATCCCCATGGAGATGGCATTCAAAATCCTGCCCGGCAAGAAAGCCGGAGAGCATTCGCATGGTCGAGCCGGAATTCCCGCAATCCAGACTTTCAGCGGGCTGGCGCCAGTGCGGGCTGCCTTCAATTTCAACGGCCCCGTTCTCGCTGCGGACCGTACAGCCAAGCTGCCGCAGGCAACTCAGTGTGCTGGCACAATCGGCGCCGGTGGAGAACTTGGCGAGACGCGTGACGCCATGGGCGATTCCTGCCAGCATGGCATAGCGGTGAGAAATCGATTTATCGCCCGGCAGCCGCAGCGAGCCGAGAATGTTTTTCGCAGGCCGGACAATCACTGAAGAAGCTCCATGTGTCCAGCGCGGGCAGTTTCACGTTCACGAGGCATCGTTTTGATGATAAACCACTGGGACATTTTTGCTCTCCTTCGTCCGGCGCATACGGCAGAAAATCAGATAAACTGCTTACACTGGTCCATGAAACCTCATCAACTTAGTCGCCCGGCTTTTACTCCAGTAGTGTTTCTTTTTCTAGCGCTCGTTGCGTGGCCAATCAACGGCAAGACCCAAGGCCAGCCACCGGCTCAGGACGCTCTTACCCGGAGCGGGTTTGATCATTTCTATAGCCTCGAGTATGACCAGGCGATCCAGGACTTCCAGAAAGTTGCCGACGCCCATCCGGACGATCCCAATGCCTGGAACCACTTATTGGAAGCGGTCCTCTATCAGCAGCTCTATGAGTACGACGCCCTGGACACCAGCCTGTACACGCATGAGAGTTTCATTTCCAGCAAACAAATATTCCTGCCTGAGCCAGTCAAGCAGCAGATCAAAGATCTTACCGACAAGGCCCTCGACCTTTCAGAAAAACGCCTCAAGGCAAATCCCAATGACGTTCAGGCGCTCTATACCCGCGGGGCCACCAAGGGACTGCGCGCCACTTACCTCACCCTGGTTGAGCACGCCTGGTTCTCCGCCCTGCGGAACGCCCTGGCCGCTCGCCACGACCACGAGGAAGTGTTGCGACTCAAGCCGGATTTTGTGGATGCCAAGACCATTGTGGGCGCACATAACTATGTCGTGGGCAGCCTTTCAACCCCGATGAAAATCATGGCCGGTGTCACCGGAATCCACGGCGACAAAAATAAAGGCCTGAGCTATCTGTTTGAGGTCGCAAAAGCCGGAGGCGAAGGAAGCTCGGACGCCAGAGTGGCATTATCGCTTTTTCTGCGGCGTGAGCAGCGCTATAAGGAAGCCATTCAGGTGGCGCACTCGCTGGTGCAGGACCATCCGCGAAATTTTCTTTTTGCCATGGAAGAAGCCAATCTGATGAAAGACGCCGGCCAGGGCCCCGTGGCCGTCACTGCGTTTCGCGTTTTGCTGGAGCGTTGCAAGCAGGGCAAGTACCCGAACGCACACATCGAGATGGGCGCGTACGCTTACGCCGATGCGTTGCGCGGACAAAACCAGCTTCCGGAAGCGGTCCAGGCTTACCAGGCCGCCGGCAACAGTAACAGTAAAAACAAAGAGCTGCGCCAGCGCGCCCTGCTCTCTGCCGGAGAAGTTTCTGACCTGATAAACCACCGGGACGAAGCTTTGAAGCAGTATCGTGCCGCGATTGCGCTGGATTCCTCCAGCAATGAAGCGGACACAGCCCGCAAGCGCCTGAATAAACCCTATCAGGGACATTGACGGAACCAACGCCCGCCATGGTGCGTACTTGTAAACAGGAGAACAGACCATGTATTGCAACTATTGCGGCAAAGTCATCCAGGAAGATGCTCAGCTTTGTGCTTATTGTGGCAAACGAGTTGCCGGGGTCGTCGCGCGCCAGCGTCTGGTGCGCCGGCGCGAGGGCAAAAAGATTGCCGGAGTCTGTCTGGGGTTCGCGGAATACTTTGATTTAGATGTCACGCTGGTGCGAGTTGTCTGTGTGGTCTGCACACTGTTTGGTTTTTGCGGAGGAATTGCCTACATCGTAAGCTGGATCGTAATGCCGGAAGAGCCGCTCATGCTGGCCGCCCCGGCAGGACAGCCGGACAGTCTCTCGCATACATAGAGTGTGCGCGGCGGAGAGCTAAGATCCGGGCTTCTGCAGCACGATGTCGCGTTTCCCGTGGCAGTCGGTGGCTGGATCGTAGACCGCCAGGCCCCTGGCTTCGTCTTTTCGCGCACGAAACTCTAGCGGCGGCTTCCGCACCTTTTCCGGTAGACCAATGAATTTTGCGTGGCCCTCGTTGTTGCTGTAGACGCTCAAGTCCAGCGTGTGAAAACCGCCGAAGCGATACGCGATATGAACATTGATGAGCGCTGCAAACACCGGCTTTCCGGTGGCATCGGTCACTGTCAGATCCAGGGAGCAGGGACCTGCTGCTCCGTCCATGACATACGAATCCTGCATGCTCGATGTGGCGTTGACCGGCAGCGCCTCGCTCCGGACAGGTGAGGACAAGGTCAGGGTCGCGCACAGTAGCAGACACAGGAAGTATGTAAAGAATAGAAGTCTCTTGCGGATACTCATGATTACCAGTCTACCAAGAAATCATGCGTGGGATTTCAGGCCTTCACCCGCGGCGTCAATGCAATGACCTACCAACTGCTGTAGGCTGTACCGTCGGCACCGAGCTCGCTGGAATTGCTGTGGATGTCTGCGAGTCCGGGTTGGATCAGGTGTTTGCCTGGCGGCGGACCTTCGAGCACGATTTTCCAATCAGCGTTACGGGTAAACGGGTCGGTGGGAACAACTCGGAGATATCCTGCGCCGACCAACTCGTTGAGGGATTGCGGCGCGCGCTGTTTGTCGTGGGTGATTGGTCAATCGAGTTGCGCAGAGTGTACAGGTCTTCCTTCAGGACGGCTTCCCTGGCGCGAAGCATTTGTCCAGGCCCGTAACACAAGCAACCGCATACGTTGACCATGGCGATAGCCAGCAGAATGGTCAGGCTCGGTGTTTTTTTGAGGTTGATCGGTCGTGGTTCGGGAGGCATCGAGTTTCCTCTGCGGCGTCCTACCAACTGCCGTAGGAAATACCGTCCAAGCTGATCCCGCTTGCATTGCTATGGACGTCGGAAATTCCGGGCTGGGTCTGGTCCGCGCTTTGCAATGTGTCTTCGGACACGGTAACCCAATCGGCTTTGTAAGTGAACGGATCGTTGGGAATGGTCTTGAGATATCCGGCGGCCACTACATCTTCCAGCGCCTGGGGCGCGCGCTGTTTGTCCTGGGTGTATTGATCAATGGAATTGCGCAGGGTATACAGGTCTTCCTTGAGCACGGCTTCCTTGGCGTGAAGCAGGTGGGTTTTGTACACAGGTATGGCGATCGCCACCAGGATAACAATGATCGCACTTACGATGACCAGCTCGATTAGAGTAAAACCGCGCTCGTGCCGCCGATTTCTGGAAAACTTTTTCATGGTCGCTACCAGTCTTTGTATTTCGTGCCGTTCAGGGCTGTGCCCTCGGATTTGGAATAGACGTCAAACACGTTTTGCTCGCCCCACGATTCAGACGTGGGTTCGTCTTGCATGGAACGCAGTCCCCAATCCGCCTTGCCGGTCATGGGATCAATGGGAATACGCCGCAGGAAGCGGACTTTCTTCCCCTGAATGTCCACGCCTTTTACCATGGTCTCCAGGTCCGGCGGATATCCTTCCGTGCCCAGCTTGATCTGAAATGCGTTATTATCGGCGGCCGCTTTGTAGCGGTCGATGGCGGCGCGAAACTCCCACAGGTCGCGGCGCAGTTCAGTCTCCTTTTGCCGCTTCACCGTAAAACGAACCACGGGGACCGCCGCTCCCATCAGGATCAGTATGATCGTGGTGGCAACGATCAGTTCTACCAATGTAACGCCGTGTTGCGACCGGAATTTCATAACTGCCGTGTTCCTATTGTAAATACTCAATTCACCGTAATGGCGGCCTGCGCCCCCTGCGCCTGGATCGGCTGGTTCTGGCTATTGCGCGCTCCCGGAATGGTGATTGAGACCACACCGGAGCCTTTGGCCTTGGCAATAAATACCAGGCTGAATACGGTGCCTTCGCCGGAAACGCCAGCAGTTCCTGGAGCACGCTGGGCCATCACTTGCAATGTTCCGGTTGCGGGATCATCGCGATTCACCGGCGGCGTCACCGTCTGCCCATCTTTGGACAAAAAGCCGCCATTCGAGACGCTTACAAACTGCATCACGTTGGGATCGTAGGTTACCTGCAACGGAATCGAGTGGACATCGCGGGCGTTGGCCAGCGTCACATTGAGAGCGAAGGTACTTCCCTGCGTCGGCGATTGGTTCGGCGGACTAAGACGGAAACTGGCCATCCCGCTATCGCCAGAAAACGCTGCCGAAGGCCTGTTCTGCTGAGTCCCGTCCGCCGGAATCGCAGCACCTGGCGGCACGACCGGTGGCTGTACGGCAGGCGCTGGAACGACTTGCTGCTGTACCGGAGCGGCCGGTTGCTGGATCGGAGCAACGACGGTGGCCTGCGGCGGCGCTTGCTGCGCTGCTGACGCTGCTTGTTGATCGCTGTCTGTTTTGACAGGAGGCTGAATGTTCGCTTGCCGTAACTCAATGCCCGATTGGGTGCCAACGTCTAAACCGCGGCGATTCAACTCGGAAATTTCCTGCCCGCGAATAATGTGCGGTACTACGATAAAAACGAGTTCGTCGGTTGTCTTTGACTTCTGCTCTTGGGAAAAGAAATACTTCAAGAGCGGGATTGATCCCAGGATAGGCACACCGCTGGCGGTTTTTGATTCGTTTTCCTCCCTGATGCCGCCAAGAAAATTCACTTCGCCGTCTCGCAAGCGGATGGTTTGCTCGATCTTATCCTGACTAATAATAGGCTGGCTTATGCCGCCAATAGGGGCCGAGTCGCCGCTCTTACTGGAGAGCTCAATCGAGATTTTGAGCGTGATCTGGCCGTCCGGATGTACATGCGGCGTAATCTCCATGATCACGCCGACGTCTATAAAGGTAAATTGCGTATTCACACCAAGACTTGCGCCACCGGTAACTCCCAGCGGCGTACCAAACGAACCCGTTGCGATCGGGATTTTGGCGATAATCTTGAGCGAGCCTTTCTCATTGTCCGTAGTTCTGATTTTGGGGTTTTGCAGTACCTTGCTGTCGGTTCCAGACGACATCAACTGGGCCGTGGCACCGTCAATCGTTAGCCCGAAATTGCCTTCTACAAGATGCTCCAGGCTTTGCAACGTGAGCGGGGTGGCAGTCGGAGTGGTGCCACCGGTGGTGCCTGTCCCCTGCAGGGTTACTGCAGCGTTCTGGGGAGGTAGAATTCCCAAATGGCGTGTCTTGCCGATGTTTACCTCCGCCACCACAATGTCAATTACTACCTCAGGCTTGGCTTTGTCCAGATCGTCAATGATCTTCTGCGCCAAAGCGACCTGGTCGGGCGTGCCCTTCATGATGATCGCGTTTTGTGAGGGGACGACCTGGATTCTTGTCACTTCCAGAATGGTACGAATGGTGGCCACGAGGTCCTGCAGATCTGTGCCGGCGGTAGTGCCTCCGCCGTTGTTTGCCAGATAAAAAGTTTTGATGACGTTTTGCTCAAGTTCCTTACGCTTGGTCAGCGTGTCTTGCGCCACAAAAATCGTATTTGGCGTGACCGGACGCCAGAACGTGTGCGACTCCATGGAGACAATATCCAGCGCCTCGCGCAATGTCACATGTTGCAGATCGACCGGTATGCGCTTGGACTGGTATTCCGGATCGAACAAAACATTCAGACCTGCCAGCTTGCCCAGCGTGTCATAAACGACCTTGGTATCTTCATTGGTCATCTTGAGTCCCGTTATCGGGACATCGGAGAGCTGTGCGAGTTCTATAGGTGAGCGTGCCCTCTCGATACGCAGGCGCAGAAGATCCTCAACCTTGGGCGCTGCTGCCTGCGGCTGGGCGGTCCCGGGCGGCGGCTGCCCCTGGATTATCTGCCGTGTGCGGCGAATTTCCTGCCCGGCCAGGTCGTTGCTGGGATCAATCTCCATTGCGCGCAGGAAAAGCTCAAGCGCCTCCTGTAACTTGCCCTGGTCGCGCAGTTTCTGCCCGCGTTTGATCTTCGAAGCCGCAGCGAGGAAGCGCGTACGCTCATAGGGCACGCGATATTTCAGTTCCTTGGGGTCTTTATCATAGGCCGCCTTGTAAAACTCATAGGCTGCCTCATAGTCCTGGCGCGCGTCCGCGTCCACTGCCTTCTTGAACAGTGTTTTGGCGGAATCGCCGGCGCCCATCACGGACGCAACCAGAACCAGTACTGCGAGCGCGGTCCTTAAACTTCTCATACGCTCCTTGCGAATATGGAATTTCTACGGCCTGAAGGTGGAAAGCAGTTGCTTGCCCTCCGTTAGCGGCCGCAGAAGGTCAGAAATTGGGATTATACACCCGCAATCCCCGCCCTTCCTAAGACAGAACGGCCTTAGGAGGAACTCTTGCGCTGTGCTAGCATAAAAATTTTAGCGACACGCCAAAGTGCACACATGGTCCGCCAAGCCCTCCATCAAACTGAGCCCAGCAAGCCCAAGAACGTCAAGCGCGACCCCGTGGCTTCCGGTGAGCGCGACGCCACGGTCAACCGCTCCGCCAGCCACAATTATTTCCTCGAAGACAAAATGGAAGCGGGCATGGTGCTGACCGGCTCGGAAGTTAAGTCCGTCCGTGCAGGCCTTGCTAACCTGAAGGACGCCTATGCGCTGGTCAAAGATGGCGAGTTTTGGCTGCTCAATGCCCACATTGGAGCGTACGAACACGGCAGTTACGCCAACCATGCGCCCACACGGACGCGGAAATTGCTCGTCCGCAAAGACGAATTAAGAAAACTGCTCGCCAAGTCCCAACTGAAAGGCTACACGTTAGTCCCCACTCGCATGTACTTCAAGAATGGCAAGCTCAAATGCGAGATTGCCCTGGCAAAAGGCAAACAATCCTGGGACAAACGAGAGACCGAACGCCGTCGCACCGCGGACAAAGAAGCCCGCGATGCCGTGGCGCGCTCGCGCAGACAATGATTCTTACCTGACATGGAGCCCGAGAGAACAAATATGGATATCAAACTGGTTGCAGGAAGCCCCTCCGCTATTGAAACCGAGTGCCTGGTGGTAATAGCGCTGGACCACGCAGAGAAACAGCAGAACACGCCCAAGCTCACCGGCCTGGAACAAGATGCCGCGCTGGATAAAGCCGTGGCGGGACTCATCGCCAGCGGAGAAATCACCGGCAAGGCTCTTGAGACAGTGTTGCTGCACAGTCCGTCCGGACTCAAAGCCCAACGGCTTCTCGTAGTCGGCGGCGGCAAAGCGCCGAGCTTCACTTCATTCGAGTTGCGCCGGGCTGCAGGGACAGCCGTCCGCTTCTTGCGCTCCCGGATGATCAAGAGCTGCGCCTTTGCGTTACCCGGCTTACCCACTAAGAGTGATGACGCTGCGCGGGCCATCGTCGAAGGCGCCTTCGTCGCTGACTTCGATCCGGACACATACCGCACTGACCGCAAAGACTTGAGCATGAAAGAAGTCTCCGTGGTCGCGCCCGCTGCAGCTGACCAGAGCGAACTGCAACAGGCCATCCAGCAGGCGCAGATTGTCGGAGAGTCACAGAACTTCACGCGCACCTTGGTCAACGAGCCGAGTAATCGCATGACCCCCACCATGCTCGCCGACCGTGCAAAAAAGATGTCCGACAGCGTGGGACTCAAATGCGAACTCTGGGGCCCGGACAAGATCAAAGAATTAAAGATGGGCGCTTTCTGGAGCGTGTCTCAAGGATCAGAAGAAGAACCGCGCCTGATCGTAATGCGCTATGAACCTGAAGGCGCTCCGGAGAAGCCGGTGCTGGGATTGATCGGAAAAGGAGTCACGTTCGACAGCGGCGGCATCTCCATCAAACCCGCCGATGGCATGGAAAAAATGAAATANNTACGACATGGCCGGCGGCGCGGCCATGATTGGCGCCATGCGCGCGATTGCCCTGCTCAAGCCGAAAGTGAAAGTCATCGGCATGGTTTGCGCCACGGAAAACATGCCCAGTGGCACCGCGCAAAAACCCGGCGATGTGCAAATCGCCATGTCCGGCAA
>PLJN01000092.1 GCA_003140235.1 Acidobacteriaceae bacterium | reverse complement strand
ACGGAACCTTCGCTGGGGACAGACCTGACGCGTCCGGGACTAAACTAGTCGTAGCCATCACCTTTCGGGGTACCTGTTGGGCGGCTGGTAGCTTTAATATATCGGGCGGGGAAGGGCCAGGATCGCAGCACTTGCCCAAGGGCCTAAAAAGCGTAGGCTTATAGGGGAGAAGAAGTAATGCGAACCACATTCAAAAACGTGCCAACTTGGCGCGGCGACAACGGGCGGGCCGGAAGGCTCTCCTGCTGGCACTGACCCTTGTGTTGGGAGTCTCGGCTATCAGTGCAAACTGGGAGATTGGGGCACAATGCAGCGGCGAGGCGAAAGTCTCGATTGAGCGAAACGGGCCTAACGGAACCTTCGCTGGGGACAGATGAGATGTCGGACGGGTTAGGCGTACCAACAGGACCCAAGAGACCCGTGAAACATGAAATCAGAACTCGCTCTTCAAGTTCGAAAGAGTCGGGTCATCCGTGAGGCGTGGCTTGCAATCAAGCGAAACGCCAGGACTTCCAAGTCCCAAGACACCAAGAATGAAATTGCTGCGTTTGAGGAAGACTTCTCGACGAACCTGCAGCGACTATGCCGCCAGTTGCAACAAAACAAGTTCGTTTTCCCCCCTTCACGGGGAGTCAAGGTCCCAAAAAGCAAGAAAGATAAATCCTTCCGCCCGCTCGTCGTTTCGAAAGTCGCATCTCGCATAGTGCAACGCGCTGTTCATGATGTGTTGATCTCAGTTCCCGCCATACAGAAATTCGTGCGCACTCCTTATAGCTTTGGGGGCATCAAAAAGAATGAAGAGGATGGCATGGCAGCTGTTCCCGCTGCCATCAAAGGGGTGCTTGATGCGATTGGTGACGGCTGTAAGTTTGTTATCCGCTCCGACATTTCGAAGTTCTTCACGCGCATCCCAAAATCCGTCGTCACAAACATTGTTATGAACGCTGTGAATGACGCGGAGTTTGTAGGGTTATTTACGCGGGCAATCGCGGTCGAATTGGAGAACATGACTCAGTTACGGGAACATGCCAGCGCGTTTCCCATTGAGGACATTGGGGTCGCTCAAGGGAATTCCCTTTCTCCTTTGCTGGGCAATCTGTTTTTGTATGACTTCGACCTGGAGTTGAATCGGCGGTCAGATGTTCGGTGCATCCGTTACATCGATGATTTCATTATTCTCGCTCCCAACAAAGAAGTAGCCGAAAATACTTTCTCTAAGGCGCGGTCCATACTTGGACAACTGGGCATGGAAATCTCTCCCGATAAGACACAACGGGCCACGATAGAAGAGGGATTCGAGTTTCTCGGAATTGATCTGTCAAACGGGTTCATTAGGCCTTCCAAGAAAGCCCAAGAGCGCGTATTTGCGTCGATAGAATTGACGCTCAAGGACAGCCGAGAGGCTTTTCGAGCACACAGGAAAACCGGCCGGCTTCCGAACAGTCTATCTTTAGCTTGAGTCATTAGAGAGAGTGCGCGGCGTTATGCAAGGGTGGGGTAAACACTATCGATTCTGCAATGATACTAAGTGCTTCGAGCGCCTCGACCAGTCCGTCTTGACGTTAATAAGGAACTATCTCGCCGCGTACCGTGAGGAGCGGGGCAAGACGGACGATGCGGGCCGTTGGCATCTTCTCGGAATCGAGGCACTCGCGCAGATTGAGCGCAAGCCATTTCTTTGGCCTAAAAAACAGCCCTAAAACGGAGTCTGTTTATTATTCTGGGAGAGGGGGGGGAAGAGAGCAGCCTGACCTGCGGCATTATTCCGTACAAAACGACCCCGAGCCAGATTACTTCAAGATCTTCCAGGCCCCAACGGCCAGCTTCTTGTTTTTCTCGGACAGGCTTTTAATCAGGCCATCGATGCCGCCCTTATTGATTTCGGACGCAAAACTCCCTTTGTAGGACTCGACCAGCCACTTGCCCAGTATTTCGAAGTCATAGATTCTCCAGCCCTCGGGCAAATTTTCGAGGCGATAGTCCATCTCCTCCGGCTGGCCGTGCGTCATTATCACCTGCGAACGTACAACCGCATCATCGGGACCGCTGTTGCCGGGGAGCATGGGCTGGAATACCAGTTTCGCATCACGGATCTCCCAGATGGTTGCGGCGTAGGTGTAGACGACCTGCGTGCGAAATTCATTGGTCAAAGTCTGTTGCTGGTCCGGCGTGGCGTCGCGCCAGAAACGGCCGGCGGCCAGCGCCGTCATACGCTGGAAATCCACGTAGGGCAGGAACTTGACGTCCACCAGTTCCAGGAGTTTTTTCTGGTTCTCGGCCTGTGCGTCCTTGTCGGCCTTCACAGCATCCAGCAGGTCCTGGCTGATCCGCTTTACCAGTGCATCCGGTGCTTCCTTTGCCTGTTGACCATGTGCCTGAGAGAAAACTGGATTTAGCGCACATATCAAAAGAATGCAGACAGATACCGGGATGAAAACGCATTGCCTTCTACGCATAGGCGAACATCGTAGCATGTTCACTCCTGGTTAGCGGCGGGCCTGAAGTCCATCAAAATTAGAGCATTTTCAGCAAAGGACTGAAGCCGAAATTTCCGGGGCCGGCTAACCCGCCGGTACCGGCTGTTTCACTCCCCACTGAAAACAGAGCAAGTAGCCGTCGGGGTCGGTGACGTAGATTTGTTTCATTCCATACCATGCCACCTTGGGTGGGTTTACGTTTACGCCCTTGGCCCGCAGATGGTTATAGGCTGCATCCACGTCCGGGCACGCGAAGTAGAGGATGATGTCCTTGTGGGCCGCAATGCGGGCTGGGTCCGCCTGGGCCGGACGGCGTGATCGATCGTAGGCCGTATTCAACATGAGTTCCACGCCATTCAGTTTCAGCATCACCCAGTCAAAATCCGGCTTGCCGTCTGTGTTGGCAATCTGGAAACCCAGCACGTCACAATAAAATTTTATCGAGGTCGGCATGTCGAACACCGCCAGGTGCGGGGTCATGCTGCGGATGTCTTGAATACCCGTGCTCATAGACCTCCAATTGAACATTCTCTGGACTGTTGCCGTCAACGAATAACGCTTGACGCCTATCGAAGCCCCAGCTGCCCGCGGGAACGAGTATTCAGCGTGACCAAGGGTCACCCAAGGGTCGAATCGGCTAACCACCTTTGTTTGCAATACGAGCAGAAAAAAGGGGGATACCCGGGTACCCCCACACAGCCGGGGGCGCCTCCACCCCAGCAAGCCAAACCCGGGCTTGCTGGGAGCCCCGGGCTGTGCTCCACGGATCAAACGAGCGTCGGGTATCTCCGGCCAAAGGCTAATGGCTAGAGGCTAGCGGCTTTCTCCGCAAACAAAGTCGCTAACATTTTCGCTGCTCAGCCGGTCTATACTATTTTGCTCTATGCCTGTTCGCTCAAGGCCTTGGGAGTTTGCTGATGAAACAATCTGAACCACGCGATCTTTTTCCTGGCGCCCTGGAGATGATGGTGCTCCAGACGCTGAAACGCACGCCTTTGCACGGTTACGCACTGGCGCAGCACATTAAGCGGACGTCGGATGATCTGCTTCAGGTGGAGGAAGGCTCGCTCTATCCGGCCTTGCAGCGCATGCTCAAGGAAGGCTGGGTGGACGCGGAGTGGAGTGTTTCCCCCACCAATCGCCGGGTGCGGGTTTACCGGCTCACGGCGTCCGGACGCAAGCATCTGGAGAAGGAAGTTTCGAGTTTTGAGCAGATGCTTGATGGAATCACGCGCGTATTGTCGATCGCAAAGTCCTGAGCTGACTGAAGAACGAGCGAATTGAGGAACTCCCCATGAACTGGATACAGCAATTGTTTCGCCGTCGCGGCATCTACTCCGATCTTTCGGAAGAGATACAGGAACATCTGGATGAAAAAATCGACGAACTAGTCGCCAGTGGCATGACGCGGGACGAAGCCTCGGCCGCGGCTCGCCGCGAGTTCGGCAATCCGACTTTGCTGGAAGAACATGGCCGCGAAACCTGGCAGTGGCGTGCGCTGGAGACTACGCTTCGCGATATCAGGTACGCGCTCCGCCAGTTACGCCGCAACCCCGGGTACCCTCTCACCGTTCTGTTGACGCTCACTTTTGCTATTGGCTTGAATACCGCGGTTTTCAGCGTGGTGAATGCTCTGTTGTTGCGTCCTCTGCCGTACGCTCAGCCGGACCGGCTCGCATCTCTGAACACGCATCGCGATGGCCTGACCCCCGCGGGAAAGTCGGTGTCCGATGATGAAGACAGCATAGACGGCGAGACCTGGGAGCTGGTCCGCGACAATGTACCTGCGGTGACGGCAGCAGTTTATTCCCTGACCGGTGGCGTCAACCTGCAAACGGCGACGAATGTGCGCTATGTGCAAGAGCAGCGGGTTACCACCAGATATTTTGACGTGCTGGGCATTCATCTGCTGGCTGGCCGCGGATTCACCGCCGACGAGGACACTCCCCACGGTCCCAAGGCGGTGGTGCTGAGCTACGAACTTTGGAAGTCACTTTTTTCGTCCGATCCGTCTGCCGTGGGTCAAACCATTCGCTTGAAGGGCGAGCCCCACACTGTGGTGGGAATACTTCCTGCGCACGCGCAAACAAACGGCTTGCCTGATCTTTGGACGCCGTTACAGCCTTCCCGCACCGGCGAGGGATCGGGTGACAATTACGGCATCCTGATGCGCTTGCAAGACGGCGCCACATGGGCACAAGTCAATTCTCAATTGGCGCCCCTGCATCCCCGAATGCTGGAAGACCTTCTCAAGAATTACGCCAAGGGTCACGCCAATTTGTTCGCGATGCCCTTGCAGGAGGACCTGGCCAAACCACAACGCGGGCAGGTGCTGGTCTTGATGTCCGCCGTGGCGTTCATATTGTTGATAGCGTGTGCGAACCTGGCGGGACTGATGTTGATTCGCACCGGGCGGCGCGCGAGTGAAATTGCCACGCGCCTGGCCTTGGGCGCGACCCGTGGCGCGATTCTGCGCCAGGTAATGACTGAACCGGTGCTGCTGGCCATGGCGGGTGGCGCCATTGGTCTGGTGATTGCCGCGGAAGGACTGACGTTGCTTGGCAAACTTCTTCCGCCAGATATGTTACCGGTGGGCGGTTTGCCCATGGATGGGCGCGTAATGGGATTCGCCCTGGCTGCGTCGGTGATTACCAGTCTGCTCATCGGAATACTTCCGGCCCGGGAAGTCCGTCGCATTGCGCTGCGTCCCGCGATGGCATCGCGGTCTGGAGACCAGGCTGGCGGACGGCGCACACGGCAGTCCCTGATCGTGGTCGAGGTTACGCTGACGGTCGTGTTGCTTGCAGGCGCAGGCCTGTTGATTCGGTCTCTCGTGTATCTGCAAACGCTGGCCCCGGGCTTTGACGCAACGAATGTGATGACCGCAAAAGTGTCGTTGGATGACGTCCGCTACCACGATGCAGCGGCGTTTCACAAACTGCTCGAAAATAGCGTGGCTGCGATGGCGCAACTGCCCGGAGTGGAGTCCGCCGCAGTCGGGCTGAGTCTTCCCTACGAACGCGGGTTGAATAGCGGCATCAGGGTCACCGATGGCGCCCAGGCCGGCCAGGGGCATGGGACCAGCATGATCTACGTGACACCGGATTATTTTCGGGCGTTGCGGATCCCGGTTTTGGCCGGCCGGACATTCCTGGCGAGTGACACAGCAGGCGTCGAAAATGTTGCGGTGGTCAACGTCACTTTTGCTCAAAGCTATTTCAAAACAGCGAATGCCGTGGGGCGTCACCTGCGGTCCGGCAAAACTGCTTACACAGTGGTGGGCGTGGTTGGAGACGTGATCAAGCGTCCAGGTCTGCGGCGGACCGCGCCTCTGGGCACGGAAGTCACCATGTATATCCCTGCTGCACAAGTAGACCAGGCCACGGCCAGTCAGGTGCACGTTTGGTTTCAGCCCAGTTGGATCGTCCGCACGAATGGCCCGATCATCGGTTTGCCGGCAGCGATGCAATCCGCTTTGGCCAAGGCCGATCCCAACATGCCGTTTGCCGGCTTTCACAGCATGAGTGATCTGCAAGCCAAGGCGCTGGTCGAGCAGCGCACGAATACTTCAGTACTGGGAGTGCTCGCGGCGCTGGCACTGCTGCTCTCGCTGGTGGGAGTCTACGGCCTGGTGGCGAACATGGTCGCGCAACGCACGCGTGAAATCGGAATCCGCATGGCCCTGGGCTCGACGACGTCGCAAGCCATGATGGAAGTTGGCAAGTCAGGAATGATTGCCGTGGCCTGCGGACTCGCCGGCGGGCTGGCGCTTTCCGCGCTGACGTTGCGGATTATCCAAAGCCAGCTCTACGGCGTGCACGCTTACGATCCGGCAACGCTGAGCATTGTGCTGGCGCTATTGACTCTGGCCGCTACAGCCGCGAGTTTTCTGCCGACTCTGCGGATCGCGCGCATCAATCCTGCATTGACCCTGCGCGCGGAGTGAATGGCAAACCTCTCAAAAAGTGACAGATATTCAGGCGGTAAGTATTTGACGAACACGTTGAATACTCCGAGTGGGCAGGCGACCTGGCCATCACTCCCCAACACAAACTCTACTTCTGGCCCTTTCATGTTTTGCCCCCAATTTGGTGCTTACTTGCTGTCAAGAGATAATCATCTCGATTGGGATGTGTGGAGTTAAGTCCTTTGGAATCCTGGTTGACCCGGGGGAGTGGGTACCCCCTGGGGTGGGTACAGACCGGGCACATCCCTGACAAAACGGACCGTGGGGCGTAACCAACGTAATTTTCTCTGGCCAATACTGACCAAGAGATTTTGCCTTGCTGTGTTACCATCGCCCTAATGATTTTTCAGGATTCCATGAGCCAGAATCCTAATTGTGGTACCTTGCAGCGAAACGTTGACGAAGCAGAGTTGATACGAAGTCTTATGATTGGCTCATCCCGTGGTTGGACCCTCATGAAGTTGTTGTGCGCGCTGTTACTGATGGCAACGGCCCAGTCGGGCTCGGCCCAAAATGCCGCGCCGCCGTCCGTCGCTACACAATCCGTTGCGCCTGGCACGGCGCAAGCCGCTCCGCAGCAGCCTGCTCCTCTACAGTCCGTGACGCCGCCAGCGGCTGCGCAACAGCCTGGAACGACTACGGCGACTGCAACGGCGCAACCTGCGCCGCCTCCAATTCAAACCGATCCTTGCATCGCACAAGCCGAGTTCTGCGCGCTGGTGAACACCGGTCAGCTGGCCGATTTGCGCTGGCCCAATTTTGCCAACTACCGCAAGGAAGTAAAAGACTTCTATCAGGCCGGCGGCTATTCGCTGGCATGGATAGCGATAACGACAACGACAGCACCAACACAGAATCAGCCCACGCCGCAGGCACTGGCCATGATCGCCGCTTTACAAGCTGCGGACAAGAAAGGGCTGAGCGCCGAGGATTACGACGGCCTGCGCTGGAACGAACGGCTGGCTCGTCTGGCGCAGCCAATTCCGGCGGCCTCGGCTTCCGATTGGATGCGGTTTGATCTGGCGCTGACCGTTTCGGCCATGCGGTATATATCCGACTTGCACAATGGGCGGATCAGTCCGCAGTACTTTGATTACGGTTTGGACGTTGAGCCCAAGAAGTACAAGCTGGCGGAATTCTTACGCACGCGCGTGGTCGCGGCCCAGGATGTTGCGGTTGTCCTGCAGGAAGTGGAGCCTTCACACGCGGCGTATCGTCGCGCGATGGCAGCGCTGGCCCAGTATGTGGCGTTGGCAAAAGCCGGTGGCGAAGGTGATCCTCTGCCGATTCCTGCCGACAAGGTAAAGCCTGGAGACGTTTATCCGGCGTTACCACAATTGGCGCAGCGGCTGCGGCTGCTGGGTGATTTGCCTGCGGAGGTCCAGGTAACTGCGGCAACGCAGTCACTTGTGGCTACTCCAGTTGCAGCAACTCCAACTCTCTCAGCTACGCCGACGACAGGAACGACTGCGGCAACGCAAACACCAGCGGCTCCACCCAAGAATGTGTATGAAGGCGAACTGGTGAATGCGGTCAAGCGTTTTCAGCAAAGGCACGGATTGCTGGCGGACGGGACCATTGGCAAAGATACTTTTCTTCAGCTCAATGTTCCGCTCAGCCACCGCGTGGTCCAACTGCAACTTGCGCTGGAGCGCTGGCGCTGGCTGCCGGGCGATCTGCATGCGCCGATGATTGTGGTGAATATTCCGGAGTTCACGCTGCATGGCTATGCTGATGATGATGATCATCAGACGCTCACCATGAAGACCGTTGTAGGCAAGGCCCCGGACCATCAGACGCCGGTGTTTACCGAGACCATGAAGTTTTTGATTTTCCGTCCGTACTGGAACGTGCCGAAGAGCATTATCGAAAAGGAATTGCTGCCGGCAATCACGAAAAGCACAGCGTACCTGGACAAGCACAATTATGAGGTCCTCGACAAAAGCGGAGAAGTCATCCCCACGGACAAAGTTGACGCTGATGTATTACGCCAGCTCAAGGCCAAGCACCTGGAAATCCGCCAGAGGCCGGGACCCGCGAACTCGCTGGGCACGGTGAAGTTTTTGTTCCCGAACGAGTATGACGTTTATATGCATGGAACGCCGGAACACAAATTGTTTGCTCGGGCGAAGCGCGATTTCAGCCACGGTTGCGTGCGCGTGGAAGATCCCGCGTCACTGGCCGCATGGGTGCTGAACGGGAACCCGAGATGGACACCGCAGCGCATTCGCGGCGCCATGAATGGCAAAGAGCCGATGCAGGTGAACCTGCCCCGGGAAATTCCGGTGTTCATCCTGTATGGCACGGCGTGGGTCGAGGAAAACGGCGAGGTCCACTTTTTTGGCGACGTCTACGGACACGACGCACAGATGGAAAGCGCGCTGGCCAAAGGACAGCCGTATCCGGTGAAAAATCCCACGCCGAATCCGACGGTGTTTATCAGTCGCTACTAAGCGGTGTTACCAGTGGCGGATTGGCCCAACGTCTACGTGAACGAAACCCCTGCGGCGGTAGTAACCAACGCCTCCGCGTTGCAGTGAGAGAGCGGCATCGCGCAATTCCTTGGCGGTGACTCCAGGCAGACGGATGTCGATAGCCATGGCCTGCATGTGCAAACTGTGCTTGGCCACGCGGCGCGAACGACGGCGCAGCATTTGATTGGTTTCAGGTGTGCGGTATCCGCAGACTACGTTGATTTCAGCGTCGGGTTTGCCGACCGTGGCCGTGAGATCGGTGAGCAAGTCGAACAGCTTGGGATCAAACGAATGCACTTCACCGGTACGCGTGTCGCGAAGAAAATGCTCAAGCTCGGTAATGGCTTCGGGAACGTAATCTTCCCCCTCTTTGTAGACGATATCGAGGTGCTCGTTGGTGTGGGTGTTGTAGAGGCGGATCCGGCTAACGTCCTCACGTTTGGCGGGCGATGCGTTGGGCGCTGTCGGCGCCGTTAAAGGCAGTATAAAAGCGAGCAAAACGAAAAATGTATGATGCATGAGAACCAGATTCTAACTTTCTTTGCCGGATTCCAGCAAGTGTCTTGAGGGGATACCTGATTCTACAGGAAAAGGTACATCGCGCTTGGGTGAGGCCCAGTCAAACGGCCATGGATCGCCGGTTTTCGAGACATGTCCCAAGGGGTGTAAAATCTAGGCCAGCATTCATTAGGCCAGCAATCATAGGGAGATTCGTATGACGCCCACAGCAACCGCAGTCGAATTGAAGTCTTGTCCGCTGTACATCGGTGGAGAGCGCGTAATCTCCAGCGGCCCCAAAGATTTGCAATACAACCCAGCGACTGGCGAAGCGATCGCCGAGATACCGCGCTGTACAGCGGAAGAAATTTCCGCCGCGGTCGCGGCCGCGCAGAAAGCGTTCCCTGTCTGGAGCAGAACGCCCGTGGTCCAGCGCTGCAAGCCGCTGTTCAAACTTCGCGAACTGATGGAATTGCATGCGAACGAATTGATTGGGCTGGTCACGGAAGAAAACGGCAAGACCATGGACGAAGCCCGGGGATCGTTTGACCGCGGCATTGAATGCATTGAATTTGCCTGCGGCGCGCCAACTTTAATGATGGGCGATACCGTGGACCGCGTCGGCACTTCGGTGGACAGTTGGTCCACCCAATATCCGGTGGGCGTTTGCGTGGGCATTACGCCGTTTAATTTTCCGTTTATGGTGCCGCTCTGGATGTTCCCGATGGCCATTGCCTGCGGAAACACTTTTATCCTGAAGCCGTCTGACAAAGTGCCGCGCACCGCGGTGCGCATGGTGGAACTGGCGCATGAAGCTGGATTGCCTCCCGGCGTGTTGAACCTGGTACACGGCGCGAAAGACACTGTGGACCGCTTGCTCACCGATCCGCGGGTACGAGCGGTTTCCTTCGTGGGATCAAGCGCGGTGGCGAAATATATTTATCAAACGTCCGCCAATAACGGAAAACGCGTGCAGGCACTCGGCGGCGCCAAGAATCACATGGTCGTNNAAGAACCACTCGGTGGTTATGCCGGACAGCGATCTGAAATCCACGGTGGCCGCAATCATGGGCTCGGGATTCGGATGCGCCGGCGAACGCTGCCTGGCAACCAGCGTTGTGGTGGCCGTGGGCGAAGCCGGTGATCCGCTGGTAAAAGAACTGGTCCGCGCTGCGGACAACCTCAACGTGGGCGCAGGCTGCGAACCTAAATCGCAAATGGGTCCGGTCATCACCGCGGAATCCAAGAAACGCATTCTGAGCTACATCGAACTGGGCGAAAGCGAAGGCGTGGTCGTGGCCCGCGACGGACGCAAAGACGCCGCAAGCAAAAGCGCTGGCTACTTTGTCGGCCCAACTATTCTGGACNNAAGTGAATCCGGATTCTCGCGTGGCCAAAGAAGAAATCTTTGGGCCGCTGCTCTCGGTGATCCGAGTGAAAGACCTTAAAGAAGCAATCGACGTAGTCAGCCAGTCAGAATACGGAAACGCGGCGTCCATCTTTACGCGCTCCGGTTCGGCGGCGCGCCAGTTTACCCAGAACGTGACCGCGGGAATGGTGGGCATTAACGTTGGTGTACCCGCGCCGGTCGCCTTCTTCCCCTTCTCCGGATGGAAGGACTCTTTCTTCGGCGACTTGCACGCGCTGGGCAAAGATGCGGTCCACTTCTATACGGAAACCAAAGTTGTAACGTGCCGGTGGCCAGACTAAGGACGAGCTTCACAAATCCATGATCCTAAGAAAAGGTGATAAATGAAAAAGCGCATTCTCCTTCCGCTGTTGACCCTGCTGCTGATGTTGCCTGCAACCGCATCGGTAGCGGGGAAACTGGACGTTGTCGCGAAGTTTGGCGTCACCGGCAACGAGTTGGCCGTGGCGACCTACACAGACGGCACCCAGAAAGTGGCCTTGCTGGCCATCTGGAAAGACAAGCGCGTATCGTTCGCCTTTGACGCAAAGGATTGGGACTCGTTCATCGCCCTGTACCGGAAGGCGGCGCAAACGGAATCCGCATCCTGGCAATTTGTTGGAACAATGAAAGAGAGCGAGACCAAAGACCCAACTTTGTTGCTGATAACCGCCGGTCCAGGCGTGAGATTTACCGAGGAAACCGCTGAGGGATCTTTCTCTGTTGTGTTGTCGCCAAGTGACTTCGAGCGGTTCGAAGCAAGCCTTCGCCAGGTGAAATCATATCTTGCAAGCTGATGCTCCTGCGCTGGAACGGCTCCTGTTGCGGGTAATCGGACGGAAAGCGGCGCTAAGCGTCAATGAGTTTCTGATATTTGGCGCAAAGGAAGCCGCAGCATGCGTCTTTGCCGGCTCGTTTCTTTTTCTGCTGGCGGTCTCGGGACACATCACCATTCCCGGCTTGGCTCGTTACGATTTTTTGTTCTTGAGCGCGATTGCGATTCAAGTGCTGCTGATCGCGTTGCGGCTGGAGAATTGGCGCGAGGTCGCTGTGCTGTCGCTGTTCCACCTCATCGGCATGGGGCTGGAGTTGTTCAAGACTTCGGGCCGGCGTGAAGTCGTGGAGCTATCCGGAAGCAGCGTTTTTTCGCGTGAAAACCGTGCCGCTTTACAGCGGCTTTATGTACGCATCGGTTGCCAGCTACATCATGCAGGCATGGCGCCAATTCGACATTCGGATCACGCGCTTCCCTCCGTTCTGGATGGCGGTGGCGCTGAGTGCTGCGATCTATGCAAACTTTTTTACCAATCACTTCATGCCCGATGTTCGCTGGCCACTCGCTGCGGCGGTGCTGGCGGTGTTTTGGCGAACTCGTATCCATTTCACTACGGTCCGCGTTGAGCGCAGCATGCCGGTCGTATTGTCTTTCCTGCTCATCGGCTTCTTTATCTGGATTGCCGAGAACATCGCGACGTACTTCGGCGCATGGGTTTACCCTCATCAAGCACAGCAATGGGCGATTGTCGGTCCGGCGAAGATCAGCTCCTGGATGTTGCTGGTCATCATCAGTTTCATCATCGTTGCAGCGTTGAAAGAGATCTTTCCCAAGCAGAAAGCGCTTGCGGCAGCTTAGTCTGATGAAACGGACGCCGCTACCTCGAACTGACGCCACGGTCGAGGGAAATTCCAGCGCGACGCGGTCTCACGCCCCACTGTACATCGCCCGCTTCAGGAAGTTGCCTTGCCCCGGCTTGCCGTGGAACTGGTCGCCGTCAACCAGAACTCGACCACGTGACAGAACAATGTCCGGCATGCCTTTGACCGTGAGGCCTTCAAACATCGAATAGTCCACGCGCATGTGGTGGGTCTTGGCGCTGATGGTGTGCTCGCGGTTGGGATCGAAGATGACCAGATCGGCATCGCTGCCTACGGCAATAGTTCCCTTTTGCGGATAGAGACCGAAAATCCGGGCGGGCGTGGTTGAGACTAGTTCGACAAAGCGGTTCACGCTGAAGCGGCCCTTCCCTACTCCTCCGGAATAAATCAGGCTCATGCGGTGCTCAATGCCCGGACCGCCGTTGGGGATTTTCGTGAAATCGTCTTTGCCCATTTCTTTTTGTTCTTTGAAGCAGAAAGGACAATGGTCGGTCGAGACCACTTGCAAGTGGTCTTGCTTCAGACCGGTCCACAGCTTTTCCTGATGCCCTTTTTCACGCAGCGGCGGCGTGAATACATACTTGGCAGACTCGAACCCCGGTTTGTCCATGTCATCGAGCGAGAGATAAAGATATTGCGGACAGGTTTCCGCATACACAGGCAAGCCGCGATCGCGCGCCTCGCGAACTTTTTCCAGAGCTTCATTGCAGCTCAAGTGCACGATGTATACCGGCGATCCGGCCATCTCGGCCAAAGCGATGGCGCGCGACGTGGCTTCAGCTTCAGCCGTGGTCGGACGGGTGAGCGCGTGGTATTTGGGTGCGGTCTTCCCTTCCGCCAGCGCTTGTTGCACGATTACGTCAATGGCTCCTCCATTTTCCGCGTGCATGCAGATCATGCCGCCGATCTTGGACGCTTTTTGCATGGCCTTGAAAATGGTCGCGTCGTCCAGCATGAACACGCCGGGATAAGCCATGAACAGTTTGAAGCTGGGCACACCTTCGCGGACCAGTTCCGTCATTTCGTCGAGACGCGCGTTCGGCAAATCGGTGATGATGCAATGGAACGCGTAATCACTGGTGGCCTTGGAAGCCGCCTTCTGCATCCAGGAATCAAAGGCGGCGCGTAGCGGCTGGCCTTTGTACTGGATCGCAAAATCAATGAGCGTAGTAGTCCCGCCAAAAGCTGCGGCGCGGGTGCCTGTTTCGAAGTCGTCGGCGCTGGTGGTGCCACCAAAAGGCATGTCCAAATGTGTATGGACGTCAATTCCGCCGGGCAGGATATATCTGCCCTTTGCGTCAATGACTTTGCCCGCATTGTCGCGAGCCAGGCCTTGTCCGATGACGGCCACTTTGCCGTCTGCGATGGCCACGTCAGCGGGATACGTGTCTGTGGCCGTTACTACGATTCCGTTCACAATCAGAGTGTCAAAGCGCATTTGGCCTCCTACGACGAGCAACTAGGGGATGCTTAATTCGCTGCCAGTCTGAGCATTCTATGCTACACTCGCGGAATTTCCACCTCCTGTTTAGGAGTCAGGCCGAACGAGGTAATACATGGTCAATGATCCAGCCCCCAAGCTACCTCTTGAGCAGCTTGAGAAGAACTTTGCGGACATCAACCCTCCGCTCAATCCGGGCCAGGCCCTGGAGGAGGCGTCGCGCTGCCTGTTCTGCCATGACGCTCCCTGCATCAAGGCCTGCCCTACCGAGATCGATGTGCCTCTCTTCATACGCCAGATCATTACCGGCAATCTTCGCGGCTCGGCCAAGACCATTCTGGAAGCCAATATCCTGGGCCAGAGTTGTGCGCGCGTCTGTCCGACTTCGGTATTGTGCGAGGGCTCCTGCGTGCTGAATGCCCAGGGCAGAAAGCCGGTGGAGATTGGCAAGCTGCAGCGCTATGCCGTGGACCCGATTGTTGCCAGCGGCGTCCAGCTTTTTCAGGCTGGCCCGGACAACGGTTATCGAGTAGCACTGATCGGCGCCGGTCCGGCCAGTCTTTCCTGCGCAACTGAGTTGCGCAAGCGCGGATACGCCGCCGTCATCTTCGACTCCAATCCGCAGCCCGGCGGCCTCGACACCTACGGCATTGCCGCTTACAAAATGCGCGCCGCGGAGACTCTCAAAGAAATTGACCTGGTGCTCGGACTGGGCGTTGAGATCAATAGCGGTGTTGCCGTTGGCAAAGACATAAGCATTCCCGACCTGGAACGCGAGTATGACGCGGTCTTCATCGGAATCGGGCTGGGCGAAACTGACGCCCTCGGCATTCCCGGAGAACATCTGAACGGCTGCGTGGATGCGCTCAGCTTCATCGAAGAGACCAAGAGCAAGCGCTTTGACCAAGTCACGATAGCCCGGCGGATCGCCGTTGTTGGCGGCGGAAATACGGCCATCGACGTGGTCACCGCAGCGCGGCGGCTGGGTGCGGAAGAAGTTTTCATGGTGTACCGGCGCACGTCGGAGGAAATGTCGGCTTTTGATTACGAATATGAGCTCGCGAAGAACGATTGCGTCACGTTCGTGTGGCAGGCCGCGCCCTCACGCGTGATTGACGATGGTCACGGTCACGTGGCTGCGCTGGAGTGTCTGCGCACACAACCCGCGGCAAAAGACGCGCGTGGCCGCAGCAGTTATGTGCCTATCCCAGGTTCGGAGTTTCGTCTGGAAGTCAGCATGGTCGTAAAAGCGCTGGGCCAAAAACGCAAGCTCGACTTTCTGCAACAAATTACGAATCTGAAACTCAAGAACGGTTGCATTGTTGTCGATCAAACCATGCGATCCAGCAATCCCCGCTATTTCGCCGGCGGAGATTGCGTGAACGGCGGTGGTGAAGTTGTGGACGCCGTGGCCCACGGCAAGAAAGCGGCGACCGGCATTCACCAAAGGCTCGAAGCGACGCACGGAAGGAAGGCCCATGCCTGATCTAAGCATTGATTTTTGCGGAGTGCGTTCACCCAACCCTTTCTGGCTGGCCTCGGGACCGCCGAGCAATACCGCGTACCAGGTTATGCGCGCGTTTGACGCTGGCTGGGGCGGCGCGGTCTGGAAGACCATTGGCGAACCCATCATTAATACAGCGTCGCGCTACGGTTCGATTGACTTGAAGAACGAGCGCATGATCGGCCTGAACAATATCGAACTCATCAGCGACCGCTCGGTGGAAGTGAACCTGCGCGAGATTGCCGAAGTGAAAAAGCGCTTCCCCAAGCACACGGTGATCGCGTCGCTGATGGTCGAATCCAAGCAGGCCACCTGGCACGACATTGTTCGCCGCGCCGAAGATTCCGGCGCCGATCTGCTGGAACTGAATTTCGGATGCCCTCACGGCATGTCCGAACGCGGCATGGGAGCGGCCGTGGGCCAGGTGCCTGAATACGCCACCATGATCACCCAATGGGTGAAAGAGGTTGCACGCACGCCGGTGATTGTGAAACTCACGCCCAACGTCACTGACATCGCACACATGGCCGTGGCCGCCAAAAAAGGCGGCGCGGATGCCGTCTCACTGGTCAATACTTTTAACAGCATAGTGGGCGTTGATCTCGACAATTTTGCTCCACGTCCCGCAGTTGCCGGACGCGGCAGCCATGGCGGCTATTGCGGACCCGCGGTAAAACCGGTTGCACTGCACATGGTTTCTTCCGTCGCCAAGACCGTGGACATTCCTATTTCGGGAATCGGTGGCATCGGCAACTGGCGCGATGCGGTGGAATTTATGCTCCTGGGCTCGACTTCCGTCCAGGTCTGTACGGCGGCCATGCACTACGGCTTCCGCATCGTCGAGGACATGATTGCCGGGCTGGATAATTATCTGGAAGAAAAAGGCTTTGCTTCCGCCATGGACCTCGTCGGCAAAGCAACGCCGCATGTTGATGACTGGGGGAATCTCGACCTGAATTACAAGATCGTCGCCAAGATTGACGCTGTAAAATGCATCGGCTGCAACCTCTGTTACATTGCCTGTGAAGACGGCGCCCACCAGTGCATTCGTGTAGACGAGCGCCCGCAGGGCGATCTTCGCCACGGCGTTAATCTCCGGCACGTGCCTGTGGTCTTGGAAGATGAATGCGTCGGGTGTAATCTGTGTGCGCTGGTTTGCCCGGTTCCCGACTGCATCACCATGGCGGAGATTGATACCGGCCGTCCTCACATGAGTTGGAAGCAATTGCAGGAAGCCCGGGGAAAGAGTCCGAATTGCAGCATGGAAGAACTGCTGGCCGGAGGAAAGTAGTCTTCTTGTGAAATGGGAAGCAGGTGGAAGCTTGGGAACGATGCCGAAAGTTAGAGCAGCCAATTGGTTTGTATTGCTTGGGATTCTTTGCATATTGGACGGATGTGCTGATATGTCGCAGAATTCAAGCCCACAACAAAAGTCAAGTTCGTCCCCACCTTACACATTGCCCTCCGATTTGTTTCTGAATGCTCATGCGGAACGTGGATCGCAGGGCGAGATTTATGTTGTAGGAACAACAAATTTCCCAGACCGAATGAAGATTTGGGTTGAGATCGAATCTGGGCGCTTGCCGCTGGGAGCACCCCGGGTAGTCGCAAGTGACAACAGGGTCATTATTCGTAATGGACAGTTTCGGACCGCGGCGTTATGGTCACAAGTTCGCAACCCTTACTTCTCAAGAAAAATGGAAAAATGGCCAGACGCAGCTCAGATAAAATTTCGCAACAGACCATTTGCTGCCGGAAATTGGAAAGTGCGCATGAGTGCCTATTTCAATGAAATCTGGCAGACGAAGGATGTTCTTTCGGTTTTGGGAGGTGCCGATGGAAAGAAACTTCGCGGTAGGGGTATAAAGGCAACGGACACAGACGTAACAGACAGCGACAAAACGCTCGACGATCAGGAGACCATATCTTTTCCGCCGTTGTCGCCCGAAGCTAAGGCGATTAGTTTAGTCAAGGCTGCCATTCTCACAGTGCCGGGTAAAGGCAAGTCGGCAACCGACATTGAGGCGAACATTGGTTCGTTTACGAGCTCGGGTACCGGAGTGCGACCGGCAAAAGGATGGAGAGCAAAAGCAATAAGTGGTGATATCTACGAGGTGACGTTTGATTTCATCAACGGTCCGTCCGGCGAGGAGCAGGCTGTGTGGAGCGTGAATGTCAAAGCCGGAGGGGTTAAGTACGTTAACTTGAGTGCCAAGCTTTTCAGTTGGACGCCAAACTATTGAGGCTGTCGCGCCGGCGAGGCCCTTATCTCAATATCTCGAAAGGAGCAACAAGTCATGAAACGTAGAACTGTCTTAAAGGGAGCAGGTGCGGTCGCGGCAATCGCTGTCAGCGGCGGTTTGACCACAGGACTTTCCGAAGCGGAGACTGTGCGGCGAGCGCGCGGTTTGGCGCACGGGCTCACAGTGTTGAACATCCGTCGCAACGGCACATACGCGCTCGGCGTTAAGACGGATAAAGGCATCCTGATGGTGCCGGACGCGGCCAAAACCCTTCACATGTACGCGCCCACAGATATCGATGACTTGCTGCAAAACCAGGACGGCCCCAGCCTGAATGCGCTCGTGGATGCGGCACTGAAATCGGGTCCTGCCAGCAGCGCTTTTGTTAAAGAAGAAGGTATTGCATACGGCCCGGTGGTTACGCGCCCGGAAAAGATTGTCTGCATCGGCCTGAACTACCGCCGGCATGCGCAAGAAACCGGTCAGCCGGTCCCGAAAAAACCGATTCTCTTCAACAAGTACAATACCGCGCTCAACCATCACAATGGCACCGTGAAGCTGCCGGTGGACCTGGCTACAAAATTTGACTACGAAGTCGAACTGGTCATGGTGATGGGCAAAGAGGCCAGAAACGTCAGCGAGGCTGACGCACTTTCCTGCGTGGCAGGCTACTGTACCGGCAACGATTTCACCGCGCGCGATCTGCAATACGAAACCGGCGGCCAGTGGATGATCGGCAAAACGCCGGACCAGTTCGCTCCGCTCGGTCCGTACCTGGTCACCGCCGACCAGATCGATCCGGACAGCCTGAAGCTGGAGACGCGGGTGAACGGCGAAACGCGGCAATCCTCCAACACCAGCGACATGGTCTTCAACAGCAAGCAACTGATCAGCTACGTCTCGCACTACGTAACTCTGAAACCCGGCGACATCATCTTCACCGGCACTCCGGAAGGCGTAATCCAGGGCAAGCCCAAGGACAAACAAGTGTGGCTCAAGCCGGGCGATAAGATCGCGTGCAGCCTGGAGAAACTGGGCGAGTTGAAGTTTGAACTGGTGTGATTGGACAGTTCTAGACGGGGTGGGCTCTGCCTACCTCCCGGAACTCTCCAGGCTTAATGACTCGCAGGGCGGCGATGATCTCTGGAATGAACGGAGTGATGCTGCTAATATCGCTCGACTTTGCCCTGATGCGCAGAATCGAGAGCCTTTTCCCTTTGATGTTCTGTTGGTCTTTGATGCTGCCGTCAAGGGTTACCAGCACGTCATAGATCCCGTCTATCAGCGCGATGAGTTCGCCGTTTTTCTTACCGGCGTACCCAATCTCGCGAACGGTCTTACACTCAATGTCTGGGACGGTAAGTAGACTCTTTAGCTTTTTGTGACAGCACTCGTCAATAAGGACCTTCATTGCGGTCGTGGAAAGGTAGTTCCGATGCGACGCAAGAGATCGGTCCTATTCGCCTCTTCGAGTGCCGCAACAGCCATTTCACGGCTCACGCCGGGGAAGCCTTCGAGAAACTCCTCGAAAGTACTGTTTTCGAGATGATCAATCAGGTTTTGGAGCGGAACACGGGTTCCCCGGAACACGGGCTTCCCGCCCATGATTTCAGGGTCGCTGACGATGACCGCTGCTGTAGATTTCTGCATAAGTCTGCTCCTGGCTGGATTTTAGCATGGTCTCCCGCCGCTGAAACTCATGTTTGATCAACATAAGCGAGATAGCCCTGGCAGTGTAGGCACTGGAAGACGTATGCCGTAGGCTGGTCATCTTTGCTCAAGGAATCGACAAACTTCTGCAAGTCGTCGCCGGTGAGCTCATAGTCCTCACGTGAATATTTCTTCACGGCCGGGATTGCCTTCGGGAAGTCGCGTTGAAGTTCGGCTGAGCCAGCGGCCCCGAGGAACGCAGCGGCGTCATTGCAGCAGGTAAGCCACTGGTTCCCTTGCCATGAATTGAACCCGGGTGTGCGCTGCTCAATTTCCTCCATGATCGCCTGGCTCATGTCCTCCATCATTCCGGCGTCATTGAAACTGGCGCCGAATCTTTTCGCTGCCGTTCCGTCCGCGATGCACCAGGGGCACAGACTCTCCTCGAGAATAAAGTTCTTCTCGACGTAAACCGGACCGGTATAAATCCACCCGCGGATTCGGCCACAGCCCAGACACGGCTTGTCCGGGTCGGCTTTCACAATCCCGTCCGCGAGCGGATCGGGATAATACTTGAATGATGGGAGGGAAGGGTTTTCGTCCATTTCTCTTTTTTCTGATTCCTTCCTGAGCCTCTTCAATTATCATGCCTTCTTATCGTAACAACCCTGGTGCAAAACAATGACGATCTTCTTCTCGATTCTGCTCCTTCTGGCGAGTCTTCTGATTTTCGCTGTCGGTGGCATGGCCTTTGATTTTCACAAGAGCGACGCGGCTGGGAATGGCATGACGCAGGGTTTTGCGTTTCTTCTGGCGATCCTACTTTGGATTCTGCTGGGAGTTCTTCTGCTGATCAGCGGGACACGCAACAAGCTTCCCGGCGTTTCCGTACTGATTACGCTGCTCTTATACGCCGGCGGAGCGGCAGGGTATTTTGTTGCACTGAATATTCTCAAGGAGCTTGCGTCAGGAGACCGCTTTGAATTCCTGCTAAGGATCGTCGTGGTCGCTTGTCCGTGGGCTGTGGTCTGGTATTGTTTGTGGAATTTCTTCCCCGGTGTCCGCGCCGTGGTCCCAACTATGGTGGCCAACTGCGTTGCAGTGGTGCCGGTGCTCTTGCTGGCAGCGGTCCCGTGGCTGGTGCAGGGGCCAGCCAATGCAATCATGACCGCACGTCGACAAGCGTTTCAAGACGCTTATGACAAGCAGCAGAAGCTCGTTCTCGAAATCAACGCCCTGCCGGCCGATACTCCGCTGATTGCGTTCCTTGGCCATACGGATTCGCCGTCGAGCGATGCCAGCGGAGCGGCAATCTCACGAATGCGAACCCTGGCACGGCGCCAGACAGAAACCGAGGAACTGCTTCACAAGCAGGACACCCGAGTTCTACGTGTTGTGTCGAATCTCGATGTGGTCATGACCCCCGCCCTATGCGAGGGAGGACGACAGAGCATTCGAAAACTCGCTGAACAATTCAAACCGGCAGCACCTGCGCCGCCGTTCGCGTCGGTTGAAGACAAATTGAACACATACACAACCAGTATCCGGTGGCTGCGGGACAATGGTTGCGATTGCAAAGAAGAAATCGGCGCATTCGAGCGGACAGTGCGTCTGTACCCGGAATCCTATCCTCGGAAGTGGTTTACGGATTATCTTTTGGAATTGCAAGGAAAGCCGCGGGAGCCATAGTAAGCCAAGCGCTACGCCGTCTTCAGCTTACTCGTGCAAGCTCTTTTTTGGTTGACGCCATCAAAATGTAATAAACGGCAAACGCCACCACAAATCCGACAAACCAGGAATAGTCATACAGAAAGCGGACTGCGGGAATCACCAATCCCATTAACGCCACCGCTGATCCGACAACCAACGCTCCAATGGCGCGCCAGTTGAAGCCAGCGGAGTATTCATAGGCTCCGCCGCGGAGATACAGATCATTCGTCACGAGCAGCTTGCGGCGGACCACGAAATAATCACAGATCATGATTCCGGCCACCGGGCCGAGCACCGCCGCGTATCCGCCGAGCCATCCAAAGATGAACGTTTTGTGATTGGCCAGAAGTTTCCATGGCATCATGGCAATTCCCATAAAGCAGGTGATGATGCCCCCGGTCTTGAACGATATCTTGCGTGGCCAGAGATTGGAAAAATCATTGGCGGGTGAAACCACATTGGCGCCGATATTCACGTTCAGCGTCGCCAACAGAATTGCCAGCAATGAAATCACTACAGCCACCGGCGAATGAAAACGGCTGAGCAGTTGGACCGGGTCCCAGATCGCCGTGCCGTAGATCACCACCGTGGCCGACGTCACGGCAACGCCGACGAACGAGTAGAGCGTCATAGTCAGCGGCAAAGCAATTGCTTGTCCGATCGCCTGCCCGCGCTCGTTCTTGGCAAACCGCGTGAAGTCGGGGATATTCAGCGACANNGTGCCGTTGAGCGCCGGAATCAGAAATTTTAGAAAGTCACCGGTGCTGCGGAATTTTGAAGGCGACGAAAGCATAGGGCCGAAACCGCCGGCAGCATGGTAGGCCCAGCCCAACAGCAGCAGACCGACTGCCAGGAGAATCGGCGCGCTCAAGCTCTGCAGAAAACGGATGTATTCAATTCCCTTGATGATCACCAAAAGATTGATCAACCAGAACAGCATGAAGCACACCGGCGTTCCGTACGCAAAGCCGCGCCATGCCGGCCAAATCGTACCTAGCAGAATGTTGATGGCCTCGCCGCCGATCCAGGTTTGAATNNGCCAAACCAGCCGCATGCGACCAAAGCACGCAACACCGCGGCCACATTGGCCCCGAGAACTCCGAACGATGCCCGCGCAAGTATTGGAAACGGCACACCATAGCGCGCACCGGGATGCGAGTTAAGCAACATGGGAGCCAGCACAATCGTGTTGCCCAGAAAGACCGTCAGGACCGCCTGCTTCCAGTTCATCCCNNCGCGGCGTAGTTGTAGGTGGTCCAGGTGCGGCGCTCGGGACCTACGGGCGCGAGGTCAGCGTTGTAGAGCGGACTGGATTCGATGTTTCTGTTGGGGGCTGTTGTGGACATGGGTTCTTAGCAATTAGGTCCTTTCTGAAATCCCGATCCCGCAAAGCGGGAGAGGGATCCCTATCGTCTTCAAAAAGCCGAAGTCACGAACGGCAGTTCCCGCCTAATCATCCTTACGGCTATAGGGACCCCTCGCTACGCTCGGGGTTTCAGAATCACAGGCTGCTCTTCACGATCGGCCGATAGCTATCCGGACGACGATCCCGGAAGAACTGCCACGTATTCCGCACCTCGGTAATCATGTCGAGGTCGAGATCAGCCACCAGCACCTCATCTTTGCTGCGGCTGGCCTGGGCGATGATCTTACCGCGCGGATTGCAGAAATAGCTCTTGCCGTAAAACTCGCCAATGTTCCAGGGAGCTTCCCTGCCCACGCGGTTGATGGCGCCCACAAAATATCCGTTGGCCACGGCGTGCGCCGGCTGCTCGAGTTCCCACAAATGCTCGGAAAGCCCCGCCACGGTCGCCGACGGGTTAAAGACGATCTCGGCGCCGTTCATCCCCAAGATTCGCGCGCCTTCCGGGAAATGCCGGTCGTAGCANNGATATTTCCCGTCCGCGTCGATGACTGCGGCCGTGTTGTAGTAAAGCCCGGTCATTTCTTTCTCGTAAACCGGGATCACGATCACCATACGATGTTTGGCGGCCAGTTTCTGCATCAGTTTGGTGGTGGGACCGTCGGGCACCGGCTCGGTAAGAGCGTACCAGCGTGTGCTCTGCTCGGCGCAAAAATACGGGCCGTAAAACAACTCTTGCAGGCAAAGCACCTGGGCTTTTTTTTTGGCCGCCTGATCAATCAGCTTCAGGTGCTTCTCGATCATTGCCTCTTTGACCTTTTCCAAAGGTTCGGTTGCGCTCCGCGCGTTGCTGGCCTGGATGAGGCCGCAGCGAACAATTCTGGGCATTTACACCTCACAGGAACAAAGTTGCGCCAATATACAGCAGAACTGTATCGCGCGGGCGGAAAATCTGGATTGGCGGTGTTTGGCGCAGGTAACGCCGGCTTTGTACCGAGATTCTCTGCTTCCCTGAGCGCTCTCAGTACTCGCGCAAGCGTTGTGGCCGGTTGCGCGGCTGATTCGATCGCATCGTCAGACTGGCGAGCACGGGCGATTCGAAGACTCTTGAACGGATAGTCTCGCTTTCGCCAAACCGCTTGAGACGTTCCAGAATCGGCGCCCAGGTTTGAGACACAGGACATGGCAGTTGCACGGGCTGTACTCGCGTGAACGAAAGCCCGCGGTACGAATCGAGCAACGCTTCCGCCCGGGGGCTTCCTGTTAACTCCAAGTGCCGGGCCAGGGCCAAACGCAGGTGCGATTCTTCGTCACCAGTGCAAGCGGCGGCCTGCACGAAGTTAAGGTTGCAGATACTGTCAGCGAACTGATTGGTCAGCATATACAAAAGCCCGCCGGTCATTCCTGATCCCAGGTTGATTCCCGCAGGCCCCAGAATCACGGCGACTCCTCCGGTCATGTATTCGCACCCGTGGTCGCCTACGCCTTCCACCACGGCAAAAGCGCCGCTGTTGCGTACAGCAAAGCGTTCTCCGGCGGCACCAGCCATGTAAAGCTCGCCCGAGGTCGCGCCATACAGAACAGTGTTGCCCGCCACCACGTCCCCACGAAGCGAAGCTTTCGCGCCGGCGCTGATCGCGATGACGCCTCCGCTCAGGCCTTTGCCTACGTAGTCGTTGGCCTCGCCCAACAGGTGCAAGCTGATTCCAGGGACGAGAAAGGCACCGAAGCTCTGTCCGGCAACGCCTTCAAGCATGAGATCTGCCGACTTGTTCTTGGTCAGACACCGAAACATCTCACCACTCAAACCAGCACCGATGCTGCGGTCCTGGTTCGTGATGCGAAAAGTGCCAAAGCGATTGGTCTTGGCTGTATGCAATATCTCTTTGGCCAATGCGTTGCGATGGCGCGCGGGCCGCGGCGTCTGTTCGACAGCTGGGATAGGATCCAGCAGTTCCCTTACCCACGGCTGGTCTGCGCCGGATGCTTTGAGGTACTCCGCGTGGCCAACAATTTCATCGATGCTGCGCGCACCGGCGCGGGAGAGCCACGCCCGCACTTCGGACGCAACGCCCCGGAAGTAGGCGATCACCATCTCCGGCTTGCCGGTAAAGCGCATACGCAATGTTTCATCTTGAGTGGCAATCCCAACCGGGCAAGTGTTCAGATGACATTGCCGCGCCATGACGCAGCCCATTGCCAGCAACGCTGCGGTGCCAAACCCGAATTCGTCCGCACCAAGAAGGGCCGCAACCAAAATGTCGCGCGCGAACTTCAAGCCGCCGTCCACGCGCAAGCGTACGCGTCCACGCAATCCGCATTGCGTCAGCGTACGATGTGCATCGCGCAGACCGAACTCCCACGGCAGTCCGGTATTCTTGATGGAACTCAGCGGAGAAGCGCCCGTACCGCCGTCATGCCCGCTGATAGTGATCACGTCCGCGCCAGCCTTGGCTACGCCCGCCGCGATGATCCCCACTCCGGCACCCGCCACCAGCTTCACGCCAATGCGCGCCTTGGGATTCACTTCGCGCAAATCGTGGATCAGTTGTCCCAGGTCCTCGATGCTGTAGATATCGTGGTGCGGCGGTGGCGAGATCAGCGCCATTCCGGGAACGGCATGACGCAAGCGTGCAATGTACGGGCTCACCTTGGTCGCGGGGAGTTGTCCGCCTTCACCGGGCTTAGATCCCTGCGCAATCTTGATTTCGATTTCCTGGGCATGCACCAGGTATTCCGTGGTAACTCCAAACCGGGCGGACGCGACCTGCTTGATCTTGTTGCAGGACTGCGGGTCCATCGCGTACAGGTCGGGATCTTCGCCGCCTTCGCCGGTATTGCTGCGCGCACCCAGCGAATTCATGGCCTGCGCCAGCGTGCGGTGCGCTTCCGGACTGATCGCCCCCAGGGACATGGCCTGCGTGCTGAATCGCCGAAGAATCGCGGCTTCGCTTTCGACTGTGTCGAGATCGACTGGCTCTGTTGGTAACAATTCGAGCATGTCTCGAATTGCCAGCGGCTCGCGCTTTTGTCCCAGGTCTTCGATTTCCTGATAGCTCGCCAAACTATGTGCCTTCACGTGGGCCTGCATCTTCCGCATCAGCTCAGGGGAAGTCCCGTGACGCTCGCCCCCTTTGCGAAAACGATACAGCCCCAGGTCCTTGAGCGGCACCGACTCAGCAGTGAAAGCCGCTTGATGATTTTGCAGATAGTCGTCAAGAATCTCGTCGAGCGACTTTTCTTCTGCCACGGACGTGGCACTTTCGAAGAACTCTTCACAAAGCGCGCGATCCAGACCAACAGTTTCAAATAATTGGCTGTTGCGATAGCTGGCGAGGGTGGAAATGCCCATGCGTGAGAGAACTTTTCGTAATCCCGCGTTGATCCCCTTGTTAAGGTTTTCCGCGCCTTTGAGGCATGTCTCTTCCGCCAGTTGCATGGCCAGAAACGGACACACACCTGTGGCTCCCACAGAGATCAACAGCGCAACGTGGTGAGTGTCCACGACCTGTGCTATTTCCACAACCAACGGCACATTGAATTTGTCGGCTTCCACCATAGTGCGCCACACCGCGGACGCTGCCAGCAAGATCGGCAACGCAGCGCGCTCCTGGTTTGTGCCGCGGTCGCTTAAAACAATCAACTTCTGGCTCCGGACCTCGCTGCGAATGCGCTCCAGCGCCTCGCGGGCACCGCGGATTCCTTCAACGACAGGAAACGTCACGTCGGTCACGCGGCAAGGCGCGAAGCATCCCCGCAGGAACAGTAATTGCGATCCGCTGAATACAGGCGAGTCGCTTATGAACTCTGGCCCGATACGCGTACGCAGCGACATTACATGCGATTCGCGCAATGGATCGATTGCAGGGTTTGTCACCTGCGCAAAACGCTGCTTGCAGTAGTCCCACAACGTGCGGCGGAATTTGGACATGAACGCCGGCGGCGTATCGTCGCCCATGCTCCAGATCGGCTCTCCGCCTTCTGCCAACGGTTGCAACAACAGGCGAAGCTGGTCTTCACTCCAGCCAACCGCAGCCGCAAGCTGCTTCGGGTGAGCCACTGTGCGGGTGGTTTCGGCAGTGGCCGGGCGCAAGGGGAGCACCGCCGAGCGCGGTCCTCGTATTTTTTGACCGGCGATTGATCGCAGCAGCTCTCCGTTGCGATAGACCTGGCCGGATGCGAGTTCTACCATCAACATCTCTCCCGGTCCCAGACGCTGGCGCTCCACAATTTCTCTTCGGCTGAAGTCCGCAATGCCGGCTTCTGATCCGGCTACGAGCCAGCCATCGGAAGTCCTTTGGTAGCGCAAAGGACGCAGGCCATTGCGATCAATCACTTCATGTGTGGCGAGCTTGCCGAGCCGCGTGATGAAGCCAGTGCCACACGAGTCGTGGTCGGGATGTCCGAGAGCGACACGATTCATCATCCTTCTGTGTTAACTGGCGGGAAGAAAAAAGTACAATCAGGAATTTGGATAGGCCAGATTTGCGTTATCGCTGCCCACAAAGTAGCGGATTTAGCGAGTCAATGGCAACAGACTAACTACTGGCGACTGATTTTTCCGGTCGCAGTTCGTGGTTGGCAATTTCCAAAAACGACGAGGCCACCCGCGGCAGGCTGCGGTCTCGGCGATAGACCAACGCCAATTCGCGCCATAGATCAAGGCCTTCAATCGGCAGCAGCTTAACTTCCCCGGAGCGCACATTGTCTTTGGCAAAGCTTGCGCAGATCAACGACACGCCGAACCCTGTAGCCACGAACTGTTTGATCATGGTCAGGCTGGTCAGTTCCATGGTGATGTTCAGGTGCTCACGATGCGGCCGGAGGTTCTTTTCCATCAGCTTTCTGATCGATCCCGTCTTGGGGATAATCAGCGGTTGCCGGGCGATTTCCTCCAGCGTGGCCGAGCGCTTACTGAACAGCGGACTGCCGGTCCCGACCATCAGCAGGATCCGGTCGCGAAATACGGGAACAACTTTCAGGCTGGGAGATTTGACCGGCATGGTCAGCACTCCAATATCCAGTGCTCCTTCTTCCACTTTTTCACTCACCTTGTGGGTAAAACTGCGATATACGCTGATCCTCACTCGGGGAAATTTGCGGTGATACTTGGCAAACACCTTGGGCAGCACGTACAGAAAAGTACCTTCGTTGGCCCCAATGGAAAGCGTCCCGTTCAGGATACCGTTCCATTCGGAGATCGCCCGCGCCGAATCGGTCTTCAGGTTCAGCAGCTGTTGCGCATATTCCAATACAACTTCGCCGGCGGGAGTCAGCCGCACGGCCTTCGCTGTCCGGTCAAACAGCCTATGCCCGTATTCTTCTTCCAGTTGGCGGATTTGCGCGCTCACCGCCGGCTGCGAACGCAGCACTCTCTCGGCGGCGCGGGAAAAGCTCCGGAGTTTGGCCACTTCGATGAACGTTTTGAGCTGGTCGAAATCCATGCGCTGAAAAGATCCTCTTCGTACCATAGCGCATGAACTGGTGATCTGAGGCTTTGCAGAGAATCAAATTTCTTAATCGAGGTCATTACAAATTTTGATGACCTTGATCAGGGCGCGGTGCGCTTGCGGATTCTCAAGTGCTATCTTCCTGCGGAGGTCGTCGACTGTTGCTGCCCGGCGAAGTAGCCGCTCTTGGTGCGGACTTGCAGATCTTTATAACCTGAGGCCCGGACCGTGACTTTGACCTTGCGATAGCCGCCGTTGGCTTGCGGGTTGCTGGGTTTGTAAGTGATGGTATACCCGTTGCGGATGTCGCGCGCCACTTGCTGGCTGAGTTCATCGACCTCTTCGAGGTTCTTTGGGAAAAAGGCCAGGCCGCCGGTCTGGAAGGAGAGCGCCTCAAGCGCCCGCCGGGCACGCCGCTCTCTGCCGTCGCTGCCCAGGATTCCGATGGAATAGATAGTCGGGCCGCTATCTTCCTGCACGGTCCGTATGGCCTGCTCCAGGGACATGCGGCTCTCGTTGTCCTCGCCGTCGGTAATCACCAGAATGACCTTCTTTTCCAGCTTGGCTCCCTTGGTCAAATGGTCGGCGGCGGCGATCAGGGCGTCGTAGAGCGCGGTACCACCTCTGGAGTCCAGACGGTCCAGGGCCTCACGCAGCAGGCCCACATCGCTGGTGAAGTCCTGGTCGAGATAAGGTTCGTCATTGAAGTTCACGATGAAGACCTCATCGTGAGGATTGCTGGCCTTCACCAGATTCACAACTGCCTTGGTAACGGCGGCGCGTTTTTCGCGCATGGAGCCCGAGTTGTCCACCACAATCGCGATGGACACTGGAATGTCTTCCCTGCGGAACATGGTCACCTTCTGCTGCTGCTCGTCCTCGTAAATCAGGAAATCATTTTGGCCGAGCGTAGTCACCAGATGTTGTTTTTGGTCGACCACGGTCACGGCCAGACTGACTTCGTCCACTCGTGTGCGGATCACAAAACCGGTGCGGTCTTTCGTGACTTCTCCCACCTTTTTCGGCGGCTGATTGGCGGGAACGTCGGCAGCCGGCTTCGCGGCCGAGTTGCCGCTCGGAGGGGCCGTGCGGGCCGGACGCATCCAGACCGGGACTGCGGGATCAGCCGGGTCTACGTCCGCCGGTAACGGCGACGGCTGTACGCTCTGCTGGTCTGGGCGTTTTGGCTGGTCTTGTTGGCTGGCAACGCCCAGCGAAAGGGTTATGTTGAGCAGGCAGAAAACCACGAGCGCAAAGGCCGCTTTATTGCGCAGGCGCATAGTATCCGGTTCTGGAATAAACATTCATGTGAGGCAGGCCCTTGGGCGGAATCAATTTTACTTTAATCTTGCGCCAGTGACCGTCCCGATTCTTATTATTGGGGCGATAGCCGAGCACATATTGGTTACGCAGCTCGATTCCAATCTTGGTGGCCACATCCGAAAGATCGTTGGGATTATTGATCGTGAACATTCGGCCACCGGTGACTTCAGCAACGTCCTTCAGCAACTCGGGACCGGCCTTCTCCTCGGGCTGGATGGGGTTGAGGCTGAAGACGCCGATCGCGTAAATCTGCACATCGGCTTCCTTGACCATGGACCTGATCTCACCCTCAGTGTAACGGCTGTGATTGTCGCCTCCATCGGAGATGATGAGCAATGCCTTCTTGGTATTGCGCGCGTCTTTCATCTTGCTCACGCCCATGTAGACGGCGTCGAGTAGCGCAGTCTCTCCGTGGGGCACGGTATACACCAGCTTTCCCTGAATCTCTTCAATCGACTTGGTGAAATCGGCAAGGAGTTCCGGGCGGTCAGAGAATGCGACCATAAAAAATTCGTCCTGCGGGTTAGCTGTCTTAAAAAACTCAACCACGGCGTTGCGCGCCTTTTCGATCTTGTCGGACATGCTGCCGCTCATGTCGAAAATCACGCCCAGCGAGATTGGCGCGTCTTCGGTGGCAAAATGCCGCACCTGCTGGACCTCGTTGCCTTCCATGATGGCAAAGTTTTCTTTTTCCAAACCGGTCACGATCCGGTTCCAGTCGTCGGTGACGGTAACGTTGACCAGCACCAAATCCACCGGTATCGAAACTCTATGACTCTTAAATGCCTGCTCGCTGGTAAGGCCGGTGCCTTTGCCAGGAGAATTGGCGGCTGCGGCGCCGTTGGGATCTTTGGTGTCTGTTGTGGAAACGATCTTTACGGTATCAGTCTTGGCGGGATCGGTCTTGGTTCGGGGCTCAATGTGGACGTTGTCGTCCTGCCCGCGGGCTACGAGCGCGAAACCAAGGACAACCGCCAGCGCAGTCGCACAACGCAGCATCGCCAGTGGGGACGCGGACTGCCAAAGTCCGAGGGAACGAGATGCGCCGCGACGCTCCAAGCGGGCCATAGGGAACCTCTTACTCGCCGATATTAACATAGCCACACCCACTTTAAAATGTGAAGTTTTTTCGCGTCTGAGCGCAGATGCCCGTGTGCCGGTTCCTCAATATCGCGAATCGCCCAAGTCAACCACTGTTTAGCGGTTTCCGCTAGAATGCTGTAGCAGGCCGCTACCGGCGCAGGTCGCTCGCGGTTACCCATGCCATGGCAGAAATTCTCCCCTTTAAAGCTGTTCGCTACGATCCGCACCAGGTCCGCCTGGAAGACGTTGTCACCCAACCGTACGACAAAATCACTCCGGAGATGCAGACGAAGTACTACGAGCGAAGCGCGCACAACCTGGTGCGCATCATCCTCGGAAAAGCCGGCGAGACAGACACCCCTGCTTTTAACGTCTATACCCGGGCGGCCGAATACCTGCACGATTGGCGGGCGGGCGGCATCTTGAAACAGGACGGCGAGCCTTCCCTCTACCTCTACTCACAAACGTTCACGATTCCCGGCACCCGTGACCTGACGGAGCGACGCGGTCTTGTGGTCGCAGGCCGGATCCACGACTATTCTGACGGCGTGGTCTTCCGCCACGAACAAACTCTTTCCAAGCCACGTGAGGACCGCCTGAATCTTCTGCGGGCCACCCGCGCGCACTTTGGCCAGATCTTTATGTTGTACAACGATCCGAAAGCGGAAATCGACGCGCTATTAAAGACCGAGGAAGAACCGGACATCTCCGTGCTGGATGAGTATGAGGTGCTGCATCGGGTGTGGCGTATCCATGACTCTGCCGTGATCCACGCCATCCAGCAGCACTTACGCGACAAGAAGCTATTGATTGCCGATGGTCATCATCGCTACGAAACTTCCCTGGCATACAGGAATGCCCGCCGGACGGCAGCCGGAAGCACCGACTCCAGCTCGCCGCATGAGTTCGTTATGATGACGCTGGTCCGCATGGAAGACCGCGGTTTGGTGATTCTGCCAACACATCGCATCGTGCACGGCCTTCCCGACTTTGACCGCGAGCGCATGCTGGAGGCCGCGCGCCGCTTTTTCGACATTTCCCGCATCGATCTGAAAACGGAAAACCGCAGCGCCACCACGATGCTGCAAGAGGCCGGCGAAAACGGAACAGCCTTTGTTGCGGTCACGCGTCAGGGACCCTATTTGCTGCGCGCCAAGAAACGCGCCGTGCAGGCGGCATTGAAAGACATCTCGGCCAGGCAGCGCAGCCTGGATGTGGTGCAGTTACACAAGATTATGCTGGAACAGGTCCTGGGCATTTCCGAGGAAGCCATCCGCGAGCAGACGAACGTAAAGTACGAACGCGACGCGTTTGAGGCGATCTCCGAAGTGCGCCAGGGCGCAAATGTAGCCTTCCTGATGAATCCGGCGCGCATCGAGCAGGTCCGCGACGTTGCTTTTGCGGGCGAAGTGCTGCCGCAGAAGTCCACTGATTTCTACCCCAAATTGCTGAGCGGACTCGCGATTTATGCGCTGGACTAACTTCACGAGTGGAACACCTATGCGCGGCCTGCTCCTATTGCTTTGCTGCGCGTGGCTGACTGTTTCAGCGAGCCCGACCCACCAACAACCTGGCACCACGCCGTCGCAAACCACGCCCCGGCCACAACCCGCTCCGCAAACTGGAGAAAAACCCAGACCGGCCCAGCCTGAGTTTTTTGTCCTGATTGACGCAGGCCACGGTGGCGATGATCGCGGAGCAGTCTTTGGCGGCAAGCTTCAGGAAAAAGATGTAACGCTCAGCCTGGCCCGGCAACTTCGATCAGAGTTGGAGAATCGCGGGATCAGCGCGCGGTTGATCCGAGAAGCGGATAGCACCGTCAGTCTGGAGCACCGAGCGGATGTTGCCAACGCCCAGCGCACTGGGGTCTACGTCGCCATCCATGCCGGTGCGCCGGGATCGGGAGTGCGCGTCTACGCTGCCCTGCTCCCGTCAGCGCCGGCTGCGGGACGCTTTCTGCCCTGGGAAGCCGCGCAATCCAACTCTTTGGAGCGCAGCAAAGCCATCGCCGACGCGGTTGCGAAGGAATTGCAGAAGACGACCCTGCCCGTGGCGCGATTGAATTCTCCGTTGCGTCCGTTGAACAATATTGTGGCGCCCGCGATCGCGGTAGAACTGGCTGCGGACCCAAACGAAATCCACGTGTTATACAGCGCTAAATTGCAAAACTCGGTAGCGTCCGCTGTTGCCACCGGAATTGCAAAGAGCCGGGCACAAATGGGTACGCAGCCATGATCCCGCGCCACTTTCAGATCACGATTGCGCTGCTCCTGGTCAGTATTCTGATCAGCGGCGTCTTCATCATCACGATCACCCATAGAGAAGAAGCCAAGACCCTCCAGGCCGCGGAAGATCGTCTCCTTGCGCCCCCGGTCGAGGGCAAGCAGGAACACATTCGCATTTTGGTGGCCTATGACGAAGAACGCGCGCTCCGCTGGCGCGAGACCGACGTCTTCATGCCCACCGAGCGCAGCCTGCGCGCGCGCGAGTCGTTGCGGGCCGTGCTTGCGCAATATCTGCAACGGCCGTCACCGCATCGTTTGGCCAAGGGAGCCGGCATCCGGGACGTGTTCCTGATCACACCAGACACGCTGGTCGTGGACACAACGCCCGAATTCGCGGAAGGACATCCATCCGGAATCCTGCTGGAAGAAATGACGATTACGTCGCTGATCGAGACGCTGACCGCGAATGTCCCCGGCATTGCGCGGGTAAAGTTCCTGGTCGACGGCAAAGAACGCGAGACCTTGGCCGGCCACGCCGATCTTATGTCTTATTATGAAGTCACGGCGGTGCACGAATTGACCAAGGAGTTCGAATAGACATGCCACCCACCATAGGAGTATTTGACTCCGGCTTTGGCGGACTAACCGTGTTGCGCGAGTTGCTCAAAGTCTTGCCGGATGCCGATTATCTTTATTTTGGTGACACTGCCCACCTTCCCTATGGCGCAAAGTCCGTGCGGACGGTAGCGAAATATGCAACGGCCAGCGCCAGTTTTCTTGAAGACCAGGGTGCCGAGATGCTGGTGGTCGCTTGCAACACTGCCAGCGCACTGGCCTTGGACGACATTTGTCGCGCTGTAACCATCCCGGTGATTGGCGTGATCGAACCCGGAGCGCAGACAGCGAAAGAAATTTCCAAGACCGGCAAGGTAGCTGTGATCGCCACGGAAGCTACGATCAGCAGCCATGCTTACGAAAAAGCCCTGCGTCGCCTTGGCGTCAGCGCCATCGAAAAAGCCTGCCCGCTGTTTGTGCCATTGATAGAAGAGGGCTGGGTGGAACACCCGGTGACCGAACAGGTTGCCCACATTTATCTGGACGACATTTTTAGTAACAACGCTCAGGGGGCCGATGTGCTGGTGCTGGCTTGTACGCACTATCCGCTGATTCGTCCGCTGCTGCGCCGTCTGACGCCGCCCGCGGTACAAATCGTTGATTCCGCGGAATCAATCGCGGCTAAGGTTCTAGAATTGATGCCACCGGATACCGCAGCCGGTGACGGCGGCCTTTTGCGGTGCTTCACCACCGATTCAGTAGAAAAATTCCGGAAACTCGGCGGGCCGTTCCTGGGCCGTCCAATCCAAGACATCGAGTTGATTGACATTGAAAAATAACAGCAGCAACGACATGGTTTTTCGCTCCGACAACCGCACTCCGGAGCAAATGCGTCCGGTCAACATTATTCCCGACTTCATTTCCACAGCGGAAGGCTCCGCGCTGGTTGAAATCGGCAACACCAGGGTCATCTGCACCGCGTCTATAGAGGAATCCGTGCCAGGCTTCCTGAAAGGCGCAGGCAAAGGCTGGATCACGGCTGAGTACAGCATGTTGCCGCGTTCCACTCTCACCCGCACACCGCGCGAAGCCAGCCGCGGACGCCAAAGTGGACGCACCCATGAAATCCAACGCCTGATCGGGCGCGCACTGCGAGCGGCAGTCGACTTGCAGCAACTCGGAGAACGCACCATCACTCTGGACTGCGATGTGATTCAGGCCGACGGCGGCACGCGAACAGCGTCGATCACCGGCGCGTTCGTGGCGCTGGGGCTGGCCATGGAAAAGCTGGTGGAAGCCGGGACGCTGTCTGCAGCGCCCATCCGCGATTTTGTCGCGGCGATCAGCGTGGGAATTGTGGAAGGCGCCATTCTTCTGGATCTCTGTTATGAAGAAGACTCCCGCGCCGACGTGGACTTAAACTTTGTCATGACCAGCGCCCACAAGATCATCGAAGTGCAAGCCACCGCCGAGCAACATCCGTTCGAACAGGCACAGCTGACAAAGATGATGGACCTGGCTTCCAAAGGAATCGAGTCGCTGATCTCCAAGCAGCGTAGCGTCTTGCACAAGTTGCCACTCAGGCAGTAACCACAAACTGGATTTAGTACAATGATTTGCGTTTTGGCTCTTTCACAGACCGCCATGCAGCGGTTTGGTGACGCGTTGCTGACACTTATCGAAGACGAGATAAAGGAGAAAGACCATGAAGCTTACTCCGGGAAAACTGGCTGGAATGAAGGCCGTCTCCAATAGTAAGGGCGTGATTGCCGCCGCTGCCATGGACCAGCGCGGCTCTCTGCAGAAATCGTTGGCCAAGGAAAAGGGCTCTGACGTTGACAGCGCGATGATGGAGGAATTCAAGTCCATCGTCACGGAAGTGCTCACCCCGCACGCCAGCGCGATCCTGCTGGATCCGGAATTTGGTTTACCGGCGTCCAAACGCCGCTCAAGCAATGCGGGCCTGCTGCTGGCATATGAGAAGACCGGCTATGACAAGACCGGCCCCGGTCGCCTGCCCGACCTGCTCGACAATTGGTCTGCCCGCCGCTTAAAAGAAGCCGGCGCGGACTGCGTGAAGGTCCTCCTTTATTACACACCCACCGACAGCGTTGCGATCAATGACATCAAACACGCCTGGGTCGAGCGCATTGGCGACGAATGCCGCGCCAACGATGTTCCCTTCTTCCTGGAGTTTGTCGGCTACGACGAAGGTGCGGATGAAAAAGGATTGGAGTACGCGAAGAAGAAACCAGAAATCGTCACCGGATCGATGGCCGAGTTTTCCAAAGACAAATATGGAGTTGACGTGCTCAAAGTGGAAGTCCCGGTGAATATGAAATTTGTGGAAGGCGCCAAATCCTTCGGAGGCCAAAAGGCCTACTCCAAACAGGAAGCCATGGACCACTTCCGCAAAGCCGCGGCGGTTGCTACTAAGCCTTTCATCTATCTCTCCGCCGGTGTGAGCAACGCCGAATTCAACGAAGGGCTGGCCCTGGCAACTGAAGCCGGCGTCAAGTTCAACGGCGTACTCTGCGGCCGCGCTACCTGGAAAGACGGCATCCCGATCTACGGCAAACAGGGCGCCAAAGCGTTTGAACAGTGGTTGCAGACTGAAGGCGTGAAAAACATCAACAACGTAAATGAAAGTCTGAAAGCAGCAACTTCGTGGTTTCCACTCTACGGCGTTTAGAACTGGCCATCGTGGCAAATGGAGCATCTCCAACATTGATCCCCTAGATAGGCACGCGATCCAAGCTAACAATGAACTGTATCCCCTGCAATTGTTTGCCTTGCAGTCTGGCGTCGTTCGTTACGAACAAATCCACTCCGCCACTCGCGGCGCAGGCGAGGTGAATTGCATCGGGGGCGCGCAGCGCCCGATCTGACCGGAGCGAGGCGTATATCTTTGCGGCTTTCACGTCGAAAGGAAGCATGATGGATGCCGTTGCCAGCGCTGCCTCGTACTTAGTGCAAAGCTGAGAGTTCCCTTGCTCCATGGGTTTCACCAGTAACTCTCCCAGCGCGAGAGTTGACGTCAACAACTGGTCGCCGCGCGTCAGCATTTTTTTTCGCAGGGCTGCGGTGGCTTGGGACAAAGGCCCATAGTTTTCAAAGAGGTAAATGAAGAGGTTGGTGTCCCAGAATATTCGGCTCACTCCCAGCCCTCCCGCAAACGGCGCACGTACTCGTCGGCGTGCTCATCAGCCCAGAGGGCTTTCCCTGAGCCACGTAATGAAAGCAAAGGGTCCGATTCCAGCGCCTTGACCGAAGCTGCCGAGTTCCAGTCTTTATACCAGCCGAGCAGGCCATCGTACCCGTGTGGCATGTCCTCCCGACGAGGAGTGATCTTGCCCTCTTCCCGCGCCGGATGGTAGGAATCGCCATTGCGGAAGAGGCGCCTCCGTCCGGGCGCTGTTTCAATGAGCATCCGGTATCGACCGGGGTTGGGAGCACGGTTGGCAACGCAATGCTGCACCACATGTACATAAACACCCGGACGAAGGGGCCTGCACAGGCCTGCCTTCTTTGCGCGCTCAACGATTGCGTCCACGGTAAAATCAGCCTCCTCTGGACGTTCCCGATGAAGTAATGCTGTGGCAATCCAAACTTCATCTGCCACCTTTAACTGGGTCTTGCTGGAAACCGTCGCCATTGCCTTGCCTCCATTAACTTACAATAATACAATGTAATAAAGAATTGTCAAGTATTTCATAAAAATCAACCGTGAGCCTGTACTTCCGATGTCTTCCCTGTTTGGTTTTACTCTGGGTTTCGTTCCACCTATAGTTCCAAGACACCGAACGATTTTCGGGAGGAACCATGGTCATCCCCGCATACGCAGGCGCACTCAATACCAGGACCCAGCGTGAGACCGCTCTCATTACCGGCGCGTCTTCCGGGATCGGTCGCGACCTGGCGCGGCTGATGGCGGCCGACTTTGATTTGATCCTGGTGGCCCGCGGCCGCGACCAACTGGGAGAACTGCGCAAGGAACTTGAGTCCCAGCACAGCACACGTGTTCACGTTATGCCCGCGGACCTCTCCCGTGCGGAAGCGCCTGACGGACTCTTTGCCGAGATCACGCGCCGCGGGTTGCAAGTGGACATTTTGATCAACAACGCGGGCTTCGGTGTCTACGGCCGTTTCAGTGCGACCAAGTCGCCGGATGAGTTGCGTATGATCCAGCTAAACATCACTACGCTGACTCATCTGACCAAGCTCGCGCTTCCGGGAATGCTGGAGCGAAAGCACGGCAGGATACTGAATGTTGCCTCCACCGCCGGGTTCCAGCCTGGCCCGCTGATGGCGGTGTACTATGCCACCAAGGCGTACGTGATTTCTTTTTCCGAAGCGATTGCCAATGAACTCAAAGGTTCGGGTGTGAGCGTGACTTGCCTGTGTCCCGGACCAACCGCGACTGAGTTCGCCTCACACGCGAAAGTGGATAAGAGCCAGCTATTCAAACGGGTGGCCATGAGTTCCCTGATAGTAGCTCGGGCCGGCCTCGAAGGCATGTTGCGTGGCAAAACACTCGTCATCCCCGGCGCAAGGAACAAGGTGGTGGCCCAGTCTGCGCGCTTCGCCCCGCGCAAGCTGGTCACCGCAATTTCCAGAAAAATCCTGGAGAGCACAGGATAGCTGGGTTCAAGCTGGCGTGAGTTGTTTCTTAATGCTTTCCGCCTGCAAGAGATGCCGGCGCTGATGGGCGATAAGCCACGAAAAAGTCGCACACGCGCGTGTACGTAACAATCCAAAATAGTAGGGAGAACGGATCTTGGTCTTTTCGAGGTCCAGTCCTTCCGCTGCCTGGATCAGGCGCGCCCATTCGTCTTGCACGCGCATAAAGTCAGAAAGCAAGCTCGACGCGTCTCCCGTGGGCACGGGATAAGCGACTTTCCTCGGAGCAGGAACCTTGATATCCGCCGTCGCACGCATCAGCAGCGGTCCCAATATCCCGAGGTCGTATGGCCCTTGCCCAAACAGCTTGCGGTCCCTTGCCCGCTGCAGCGCAGCCGCTATCCGAAGTTGATGATCTGCCGCCGTCATGTTCAAGTGAACAATGCACTCCGCAATCCCCCACTTTTTGGGGTCAGGACGATGCGTTAACTGCTCCGCCGTCAGGCCGCTGACCAGTTCCTGGGCGCGCTTTCTTGCGTCATTGATTCCGATCGTCCATTGTTCCGGACCAGATGTCATAGACCTACTCCCACTCGATCGTTCCGGGCGGTTTGGACGTAATGTCGTACACCACGCGGTTGATGCCCCTCACTTCGTTCACGATACGGCTAGAGATCATTTTCAGCACATCGTACGGCAGTGGCGTCCAGTCAGCGGTCATGCCGTCTTCCGAATGTACTGCGCGAACAGCGCAAGTGTAAGCGTAGGTTCGCTGGTCGCCCATCACGCCCACGGACATCACCGGCAGCAACACCGCAAACGACTGCCATATCTGCGTGTACAATCCGGCGCGCCGCACTTCGTTCACGACTATGTCGTCGGCTTCTTGCAACATGGCAATGCGTTCTGGTGTGACCTCGCCCAGAATTCTCACGGCCAATCCCGGGCCGGGGAAAGGTTGGCGCTGAATAATCTCTTCCGGCATTTCCATTTCACGGCCAATGCGCCGGGCTTCATCTTTGAATAAATCTTTGAGCGGCTCAATGAGCTTGAGCTTCATCTTGTCCGGAAGGCCGCCCACGTTATGGTGGGTCTTGATGGTTTGCGATGGACCGCGCACGCTACGCGACTCAATCACGTCCGGATACAGAGTGCCCTGCACCAGCCATTCGACTTTGCCGATCTTCTGTTCGATGCGATGGGCTTCTTCATCGAAAACATAAATGAACTCATTGCCAATAATCTTGCGCTTCTGCTCCGGGTCGGTCACTCCGGCAAGCTTCTTCAGGAAACGTTCCCCGGCGTCCACGGCGACGACATTCAGTCCCAGCTTGTCGCGCAGGCTGGCCTGGACTTTCTGAAATTCGTTCTTGCGCAGCACGCCGTTGTTCACAAAGACGCAGGTCAGCCGCTCGCCCATGGCGCGATGCACCAGTACGGCGGCCACGGCGGAATCCACACCGCCGGAAAGACCGCAGATCGCCATGCCTTTGTCTCCCACCGTCCGCTTTACCTGACGGATGGTATCGTCAATGAAGTGCTGTGGCGTCCAGTCACCGCGCGCGCCGCAGATGTCAAACGCAAAATTGCGCAGCAACCCTGTACCGTGTTTTGTGTGATGCACCTCAGGATGGAACTGCACCGCCCAAATACCACGCGCTTCGTCTTCGATCGCGGCCAGTGCGTTGCTGGTGCGGGCCACTTCGCGAAATCCGAGCGGAAGTTCGAGCGCTTCATCGCCATGTGACATCCAGACACTGAGCGTCGGCGGCAGCCCGTGAAACAACCGCGACTTGCCAGCGACGTTTACTTCCGCGTGGCCGTACTCGCGCTTGGGCGCAGGCCGTACTTTGCCGCCGAGCTTGTGCACGATGAACTGCAGTCCGTAGCAGATACCCAGCACGGGCACGCCCTGGGATAGCACGCGCTCGTCGGCGGGAGGCGCGTCGGGATCATAAACAGACGAGGGCCCGCCGCTGAGAATAATACCCACCGGATGATAGCTCTTGATTTCTTCGAGAGAGGCCGTGCAAGGCAGCACAGCAGTGAAAACTTTCAGTTCGCGTATGCGGCGCGCAATGAGCTGCGAGTACTGAGCGCCGAAGTCAAGAATGACAATCGATTGGTCTTCCACTAACAATTTTCCTCGATTGGCGTTGCTGTGTAAAGAAAAATCACTGGACGATGGCCCCATCGACCAGTTCATTGGGCGCCTGCTGGGTGGATTGCAGGACAATTTCCACGAAAGAAGCCTGGCGCGCAGCGTAAAGAAAATCAGCGAAAACGAAATACGTCAGGGAGACCGCGACCACCAATGTGGCGTAGGCATTGGGAGACGGCCCCATCCATCCCGAAGTAGCCACGCACAACACAAACACGATCGCCAGACCCACCAGCCGCAAAAATACGGAAAGCACACTGACACTGCCGAGTTCAGGACGCCGCAACCGGCCGATCCGCTTCGCGATGCGAACTGCCTTGAAGGCGCCTGTATCCTGATCGCAGGCGCAAACCGGCGCGAGAGACAGATACCAGTTCATCATCGTCCACAGGATTCCGATGATGATCACAGACGGCAGCACCATCAGGTAGTACAGAAAAAAATCAGGCTTATCTCCACGTGTGGCAATCTGGCCTTCGATGGCAATCGTGCCCAGTAGAACAAGACTTCCCAACCACATGGAAAGCGCCCGCAATAGCTGCAACATAAAGATGGTGAAAGACCGGACCTGGTAGCCCCCGCGAGCAAGGCGCTTTAATGTGACCGTTCGGCCAAGTCCGCCCAGCACCACCCAGAGCAGAGTGATCACTGGCAAGATGAAACTGGCCATGGACAATATCTTACCGCCGCTTTCATCCGCAATGCGCACCACCGAGGCGGACAACGCCGTGGCATCACGGCTCCGCCACGCAGCAGCGTCAGCACCAGTGATGACTACAGCGTGAGACAAAACATGAAAAGCGTGGAACAACAAAGCAAACGCGACCAGACCAAAGATCCAGCGCCAGGCCACTTCCACTATCAAAAGCACCGGATCGCGCAGCACTGCGCGAAAACCGTGGGTGACTGGGTTGCGGTTGTTCATGGAAAGGTGAAAAATCTTTGAAACACAGAGGAACAGAGGACACAGAGGATTTCTAAGGACACAAACCCCATAGCCTTCCTCTGTTTACTCCTTTCCTCTGTGTTTCAAGATTTTGTTATCGAATTACGACATTGACCAGCTTGCCGGGAACAAAGATCGTTTTGACCACTTGCTTGCCGTCCAAAGATGCTTTCACCTTCTCATCGGCCAGCGCGCGTTCGCGCACAAAGTCTTCAGGACTGTCCGCAGGCACGGCCACGTGGCTGCGGAGCTTGCCGTTGACCTGGATGGCATATGTAATCTCATCTTCTTTTGCCAAAGCTCGATCGTACTCAGGCCACGGATGACGCAACAAGCTGTCTTTCTCTCCCAACTCTTCCCAGAGTTCGGTAGCAAGATAGGGAGCGAATGGCGCGAGCAGCAATACCAGCTTGCGCTGTGCGTCTGCCAGCACGTCAGGCGGAAATTTTCCGGCGGTGATCTCATCATCCGCAGCGTACAGTTCATTGACCAATTCCATGATCGCGGCCACGCAGGTGTTGAAGTGCCAGCGTCCCTGAAAGTCGTCAGTCACGCGCTTGATGGTCTGGTGAAGTTTGCGCTGGATGGCGCGTGCTTTAGACGGAGACTTGCCATCAGAACTTAAAGTCTTGCTTGAAGATACTTTGGCAACGCTAGCATTTCGCATCACAAACCGGTACACCCTGCTCAAGAAGCGATGCACGCCTTCCAGCCCGTTTTCCTGCCAGTCAAGATCGCGGTCCGGGGGCGCAGCAAACAGCGAATACAGGCGCGTGGAATCGGCACCGAAGCGAGCGACCATCTCGTCGGGCGAGACTACGTTGCCCTTGTTCTTCGACATTTTCGCGCCATCTTTGATGACCATGCCCTGGGTGAAAAGGCGGAGCACAGGTTCATCGTTCTTCACGATGCCGATGTCGCGCATGAACTTGGTCCAGAAGCGCGAATAAATAAGATGCAGGATGGCGTGCTCCACCCCGCCGATGTACTGATCGATGGGAAACCAGTACTCCACGGTCTTGGTGTCGAGCGCGCGGTCGGTGAGTTGCGGATTCGTGTAGCGATAGAAATACCACGACGAATCCACAAAGGTGTCCATGGTGTCGGTCTCGCGGCGCGCCGCGCCATCGCACTTGGGACACTTCACGTTCACAAATTCCGGCACGCGTCCCAGCGGTGACCCGCCTTGCAACGTGATGTCAATGTTGTCGGGCAAAACCACCGGCAGCTGGTTCTCCGGCAACGGCACTGCGCCGCATTTCTCGCAATAGATAATGGGAATCGGCGTGCCCCAGTACCGCTGGCGGGAAATTCCCCAGTCCTTGAGCCGAAACGTAACGGTCTGCTTGCCAAAGCCGTGCTCTTCGGCGAATGCGGTCATCTTCTCAATAGCTTCCTGATTGGAAAGACCGTTGTAGTCTCCGGAATTGATTACCAGACTCTCGGTATCGGTGTACGGAAGGACCGGCTGCTCTTTCTGACCAGACTCCGGCGGCTCTGCGCTCCGCCGCGGCAGAATCACCACGCGGATCTCAATTCCGTACTTCTGCGCGAATTCAAAATCGCGATCATCATGCGCTGGCACGGACATGATTGCTCCAGTGCCGTAACCCATCACGATGTAGTTCGCCACCCAGACAGGGATCTTTTCCTGGTTGAACGGATTGAAAACGTAACGGCCGGTGAACACGCCGTGTTTGTCAACGTCGTGGGCACCAATGTCGTCCGATCCCTTGGATTTTTCCCGCTGGCTGATGAGATCGTCGACTTTGTCTTTCAGCGTCGGATCTACTTTGATGAAGTCCGCCACCACCGGGTGCTCCGGTGCAAGCTGAATGGACGTTGCGCCAAAGATGGTGTCGATGCGCGTGGTGAAGACCGTGATCTTGCCATCGCCGTCAATGGCGAAATCTATCAGTGTACCGTCGCTGCGGCCGATCCAGTTGCGCTGCATGGTACGGACTTTTTCCGGCCAGTCTTTCAGCTTCTCGATATCGGCCAGCAACTCTTCCGCATATTTGGTCGTGCGGACAAACCATTGCTCCAACTCGCGCTGTTCCACCTGGGTTTCTTCATGCCGCCAGCAACAGCCAGCGACGACCTGCTCGTTGGCCAGCACCGTGGCGCACTCCGGACACCAGTTGACTCTGCTCTTTTTGCGGTAGGCCAGGTCTTTCTCGTAAAGCTTCAAAAAGAACCACTGGTTCCAGCGGTAATATTCCGGCAAACACGTAGTAACTTCGCGCGACCAATCGTAAGCGAAGCCGAGCCGCTTCATCTGCGACTTCATGTGGACAATATTGCCAAGTGTCCATTCTTTGGGTGGGAACTGGTTTTTGATGGCCGCGTTTTCCGCGGGAAGTCCGAACGCGTCCCAGCCCATGGGATGAAGCACGTTATGGCCACGCATCCACATGTGCCGCGCCAACGCGTCGCCAATGGAGTAATTCCGCACGTGGCCCATGTGCAGCGCGCCGGAAGGATACGGGAGCATTTCCAGCACATAGAACTTCTTGCGCTTACTCGTGGGCGGATCAGCGGCGTAAAGCGCGGGGTCAGCCTCCCACCGCGCATGCCATTTCTCTTCGATCTGCTGCGGATCGTAGCGCAGCTCGCGCTGTTCCGGCGGGGGTACCGTGATGTCTCGTGTTTTGGGCATTATGTTGGCTTAAATCGGGTTACGCTCGGCCTTGGCCGCTCCAGGTCTTTAGTAATCGATTTTAACATGATAAAAATTGCGCGCTACGTGGTCTCCGTTGCTAGCGAGACCTCGGTCGAAGTACACTACCTTCTTACGAGGGGTACGTGTCATGTTAGTTGTCATGCGGGCGCACGCCAGCGAAGAGCAGGTGCGCGCCGTTTGCGAGAAAATCGAGTCCCTGGGATATCGCGCCCATCCCATTCCCGGCGAATCGCGGACGGCCATCGGCATTACCGGCAACCGCGGCGCGGTGGAACCAGGCAGCCTGGAAGAAATGACCGGGGTGCAGGAAGTCATTTACGTCACCAAGCCGTACAAGCTGGTCAGCCGGGACGTAAAGGAAGACGATTCTGTTATTCGATTCCCCGGCACGGACGCCAGCTTTGGCGCAACCGATCTGGGCATTATCGCCGGTCCCTGCGGCATTGAAACGCGCGAACAGGCGTTCACTGTGGCCGAACGTGTGGCCAAAGCCGGAGCACGTTTCTTTCGCGGCGGTGCTTACAAACCACGCACATCGCCTTATGCCTTTCAGGGGCTCGGCCTTGAGGCACTGAAGATCATGGCCGAGATCCGCGAGCGCTTTGGCCTTAGGATCGTCACCGAGGCCATTGACAATGAATCGCTGGACCTGGTGGAAGAGTACGCCGACGTAATCCAGATTGGCGCGCGCAACATGCAGAATTTTTCCCTGCTGAAGAAAGCAGGACGCACGCGCAAGCCCGTGCTGCTGAAACGCGGCATGTCCGCCACGCTGGAAGAGTTCCTGATGGCGGCGGAATACATCATGAGCGAAGGCAATTACCAGGTCATTCTGTGCGAGCGTGGTGTGCGGACTTTCGCCGACCACACGCGCAACACGCTGGACCTGAGCATTGTGCCCGCCGTGCAGCGCCTCAGCCATTTGCCGATTCTGGTTGATCCCAGTCACGGTACCGGCAAGCGCAACAAAGTACTGCCACTGTCACGCGCGGCGGTGGCGGTGGGCGCGGACGGATTGATCGTCGAGGTCCATCACGATCCCGACCACGCGCTTTCTGACGGAATGCAGTCCATCTATCCCGACCAATTCGATGAACTGGTGGCGGAGATCAGGCTCATTGCCGCGGTGGTGCACCGCAACGTTCAGAAGCCGCTGCCTCAACCTAAACTGGCCCAGGCCGCAGGATAATCGTTGCGTTCCCTTGCTTCCCAGTGTCTGCCGTTGCTGGTCTGCTTGCTGGCGCTATTTTTCGGCGGCTGCAATGACGTTCCCGAACCCGGCCCCAACTATCGTGAATACGCGTATGTTTCCAACGGCGGCAGCAACAACGTAACGGTAGTGGACCTACGCGCACTGCGGATTCTGGTCACTGTCCCGGTAGGCAAAAGCCCGACCGGCGTGACGGCAAGCCCCACGCGCAACGAAATTTACGTTGCCAATACCGAGTCCAACAGCATCAGCGTGATTGACGCCGAGAGTAATAAAGTAGTCGCGACGATTGGAGTGCATCGCGCGCCCTATATCATCAGCGTGTCTGCCGACGGCAAGCGAGCGTACGTCGCTAATTCCGGATCGGCCAACCTCTCGGTCATTGATCTGGCGGCGCGAAAAATCATCAAGACCATTCAGGTTGGAAACGGCAGTAATCTGGCCCGCGTGACTCCAGACGGAAAGCTGGTCGTGGTTACTCTACGCGACGAAGACTCAGTCGCCGTCGTCGACGCAAGCACTCTGACGCTGCGGGACAAGGTCAAGACCTGCGGCAAGCCCGGCGAACTGGTGATTCTGGCTGACTCCAGCAAGGCTTTTGTCACTTGTCCAGCGTCCAATCAGGTGGGCGTCGTTGATTTGGGAAACGGCAAAGATGTGACCAGCAGCAAGCTTCTCACTCTACTGGATGTGGGCAAGACCCCGATCCACATCGCTCTCAAACCAGACGGCGGTGAGGTTTTTGTTTGCAACTACGATTCAAGCTCGATTTCCGAGGCTATTACCAGCCTGAACGAAGTGAACCACACTTTTCTGATCGGCAAACAGCCGGTGCGCGGTTTGGTTTCGCCCGACAATGCTCTTCTCTACGTCACCAATTTTGGCTCTGACTCCCTCGCGGTCTACGACATTGATCGCGGTCGCTGGACCAACTCGGTGGACGTGGGCAGCCATCCGGAAGCCCTGGCCCTCTCGCCCAATCAACTCCGGCTGCTGGTCGTCAACACCGGCAGCGGAGACCTTTCCGTGCTCGAACTCACCGGCCACAAGGGCAAGCCGCGTCCGGAGGCTCCTTCTTTGGCAACCATTGTCCCTCTCGGCAAGAATCCTCGCGCCATCGCTGTAAAGGCTTTCGTCAGCCAACGGTAGCAAAATCGCTTAAGAATATCTGGGATTCGCCGATGATGTAAGTGCGGCCCAGTTCGACTTGCCGCTCTTGCTCATGACCAACAGTCTCACGCTCAACCCGGCGGCGGGCTTGACCGCCAGTGCATCCAGCCTTCATGGCACGATCTTGCTGGTGGAAGACGACCCAACGGTCCGCGAAATCGTGTGCCAGTTAATTGTCAGTTTGGGTTATGAGGTGTTCTCTGCCACCGGCGCGGGAGACGCCGTTATCGAATTCCGAAAACATCAGGAACGCATTGACATTGTATTGACGGACCTGCTGATGCCTCCAGCAAATGGCCGAGAGTTGGCAGAGATGATTTGCAAGATCAGCCCAAGACTGAAGGTGATTTTTATGTCGGGCAATCTCCCGGAAACGTTGCCTGACGGTCAGACGATGAACTTCCTGCAGAAGCCCTTCAGTCGCGACGAGCTCGGGTGCAAGCTGGCTGAGGTGATGCAGCAACCACCTTCCGGACTTCCGAAAGCTACCGAAGACTTAGCCCTCCATCTACAACCAGGACCTGTCCGGTAACAAACAGCGGCGCCGTGGCAAAGTACATCACGGCGCTGACAATCTCGTCTGCAGTTCCATTTCTGCGCATGGGGGTGTGGGCAGCGAATCGTCTGAACGCCTCTAGGTCGCCTGTCTGGTCCTGCAGATCGATCATGCCAGGCGCTACGCAATTCACCGCAACATCCGGGGCCAGGGCTTTCGCCATCACCCGGGTGAGCATATGGAGTGCAGCTTTGGATGAACAATAATGCGCATGCGTAGCCCACGGCCGTTCGCCTCCCAATGATCCCAGATGGATGATGCGTCCGTTGCTTTTACGCAGCGCGGGAATGCACTGCTGGGAGACCAGCATGGGTCCACGGACGTTGACGGCAAACATGTTGTCCCACTGCTCTGGCGTCAACTCTTCAAACGCAGCTGTCTCAAAGAACCCTGCGTTGTTGATCAGGACATCAAGTTTGCCGAATCTCTTCAGCAGTGTTTCTGCGGCGCTAGCTACACTGCGAACATCGCGCACGTCACAGCGCACTGAGAGCGCGTCAGCGCCCTTGGCTTTCACTTCGGCCAACATACGGTCGGCTTCTTCACTGGAATTCAGATAAGTGAAAGCGACTTGTGCGCCCGCGTCCGCGGCGCCCAGCGCTATGGCTTTGCCCAGGCGACGCGCTCCTCCGGTGACTATGACGGTCTTGCCTTTTAAGGTGTTCACTATTGCATTGTACTGGGAAGAATAACCGTGCAACTTATGTTTGAATGCCGAGGAAATAGGCCAGCACCACAATGCACAGCACACCCAGCGACACCAGCGCGTATTTCATGTCCCGCTCCCGCACAAACTGGACTCCGGCCACGATGATCCTCAGTACGGGTGTAGCCAGCAGAACCAGCACGCCGGCGAGAGTAATCTTGCTCCCGAATGGAGTCACAAATTGCAATAACACTCCGGCAACAATCAACGCGAACGCCGTGTAAGCCCCAATCTTAAGCGTCAAAGCAAGAATATGGTCTGTGGCTGCCCGTTCTTGCTTCATGAAAGACCTCCCGTAACGACCTTATAGAGCATCTCCGCCGCCAGCCATCCCATCACAACAATGAGCAGCACCAGAATGTAAAACGTCTTGACCTTGGGCGCCAGGCGCGCGCCCAAAAGCGACCCAGCAAAAACGCCGCCCACCAGTGGGGCCGCGATCGCTACGCTTGTCTTCATGTCTCCGCGTCCCCAGTAGATGTAAGCGCTCGTTGCGGCCGTTACTCCGATCATAAAGTTGCTGGTAGCTGTGGCCACACGCAACGGTACCTTCATGAAGAGATACATCACGGGCACTTTGATTGGACCGCCGCCGATTCCCAGCAGACCGGAAAGGCCGCCAGCGATCAGCGATGCCCCAAGACCGAGTGGATAATTTCGCACCTTGTAGTCGGGGACGGTTGTCTGGTGCTCTTCCTGCCGCGATCCCCACGCTTTTTTGACCATGGAAGCCGCACTGTACGCAAGAAAGCAAACGAACAGGACCGCAAGAGTTCGTCGATTCATGTGCTGGGCCACCAGGGCCGCGATCAATGCGCCCATGGTGGTTGCCAATTCGAGCGTCATGCCCAGTCGGACATCGGTGACATGATGCTCTACGTATTGAGACGAAGTTGCCGTCGACGTCGCAATGACCGACAACAAGCTAATACCGATGGCCTGGTGAATGGGCAGGTGAAAATAAATGGCCAGCACCGGCGTAAGGATAATGCCACCGCCCAGGCCCGCGAGCGCGCCGAAGCCTCCGGCCAGAAAGCCGAGCACCACCAACAAGAATGCAACGCCTAAAGTCATTCTGCCTCACCGCGAGCAAATAAGATTCTATCGCCCACAAGAGCTTCGGCCGCTTCCGCTCGCAAGACCATTCCTACAGCGCCCAGCACCACGACCATTGAGACAATCATTATCAGCCGTATCGACTCGCCCCCGAGCAAATAGCCTTCCATCAGTGCAATGATCGGGACAACCAGACTGATGGTCGAAAGCTGATATGGCTGCATCTGTTTCAGCAGCCAATAATAAATCGCAAAAGCTGCCGCCGATCCGAAGGTCGCTAGAAAGGCCAAAGCCGCTATCGCCTGCTTACTCCAGTTGGTCTGGCGATGCGATTCCAGCGCCCATGTTCCCCAGAACAGCAGCACCGCGGCAAACAGAAATTGCAAGCCAGTGGAAATAACGGGAGCAACATCCTGCAATCTCTTCTTGGCGAAAATCACAGACCAGGAACTCAGGACCACCGCGGTCAGCACGGCAATGCCGCCCCAAAGACCGCGCCGGTTTGCAGACAATCCGTCAACAAAAAGCGCTAGGATGCCGCCGAAAGCAACCACCAGGGCATAGACAGCGCCGCGCGGGACTTTGCGATGCATCATCAGCGGCGTGAACATGGCCACCGCCAGAGGCATGGCGGAAAACAAAAGCGCCGTCATTGCTGAAGTCACATATTGCTCGGCCCAGAACAGGAGCGCGTACGGCAGCGCCATCACAGTCACACTCAGTATGAGAATGGCGTTCCATTGGCTCGCACCTTGCGGCCATTTTGTCTTACGAAAAAGAATTGAACTGAGTAGAAGAATGGCCGCGATCAGAAAACGAATGGCAGCGGCCTTCAACGGTGGAACATCATGGACCACAATACGAATCGCCAGCCACGTAGTTCCCCAGATCAGGCAAAGCAGAATGTAACCTGAAATCTGCAAACGAGTCAGCGATGCGCGCGCGTGGTCAGCTTGGCCCATGGAATAAAACAGTGTATCTGATCGAAACAGCCGACATCGGAAGGATCTCAACGTAGAGACGTGGCAGTGCCACGTCTCTACGTTGTGACTCTTTTCCCAACCCAACAAAGAAGGCCACCCTTGCGGGTGACCTTCGTCTATATTCATGTGCTCGGAAACTTACGGCGAGTGCTTAGTGACCTCCGCCACCGCCGCCGCGTGGGCCGCGATCACCAGGCCGTCCGCCGCGTCCACCACCGCTGCCACCGCGCCGGGGACGTCCTCGTCCACCGCCGCCGCCCGGAGGCCGGTCGCCACGAGGGCGGTCAGGCCGAATGCTGGACGTGTTCACTGTATCGCGATTCGCTTCTTCGCGGTTAAAGTTTGGCTCCTGGTCGGCATCGGAGAAGTCGGCGCCGCCTTCGATGGTGATGGTCTCTTCACTACCGGAATGGGGCGCAGGAGCGTGGCCATGTGATTCGCTCCCGCCATCACCGCTGCCACCTTCTCCACCTTCGCCGCCTTCGCCACCTTCACCGCTGGCTGCCATTTTCGCGCGTTGCTCGCGCAGGATCGCTTTGCGTGACAGCTTAATGCGATTGCCTTCCATCGCCAGAACTTTCACCAGGACCTGATCGCCTTCTTTCAGCTCGTCTTTTACTTCTTTCACGCGATGCTCGGCGATTTCGCTGATGTGCAGCAGGCCGTCGGTGCCGGGGAAAATCTCCACAAATGCGCCAAACTCGGCCAAGCGTACAACTTTGCCCAGATAAGTCTTGCCGACTTCCGGCACAGCGGTCAAATCGTTGATCATCTGAATGGCGCGTTGCGCGGACGGTCCATCGTTGGACGCCACGTTCACTTTACCGGTATCGTCCACGTCGATCTTTACGCCGGTCTGGTCAATGATGCTGCGGATCATCTTGCCGCCCGGACCAATCAGGTCGCGGATCTTATCCGTAGGAATCTGCAGGGTGTAAATGCGCGGCGCGAAGGTGGAAATGTTCTCGCGTCCGCCGGTGATGATTTCTTCCATCTTGTCGAGGATGAACAAACGTCCGCGACGGGCCTGCTCCATCGCCTCATGCATGATCTGCGAGGTGATGCCGCTGACCTTGATGTCCATTTGCAGCGCGGTAATTCCCTTCCGCGTGCCGGCGACTTTGAAATCCATGTCGCCGTAGTGGTCTTCCGCTCCGGCAATGTCGGTGAGAATCGCATAGGAGTCCGGCTCTTTCACCAGACCCATGGCACCACCAGCAACCGCGGACGAAAGCGGAACGCCAGCGTCCATCAGCGAGAGCGAAGCTCCGCAAACAGTTGCCATCGACGATGATCCGTTCGACTCCAGAATGTCAGAGACTACGCGCATGGCGTACGGCCATTTTTCCACGTCCGGCAACACAGCGGAGATGGCGCGTTCGGCCAATGCACCGTGGCCGATTTCGCGGCGGCCTACTCCCGTCATGCGGCCCACTTCGCCCACCGAGAACGGCGGGAAATTGTAGTGCAGCATGAAGCGCTTCTTGGTCTCACCTTCATAGCGCTCTACGCGCTGCGAGTCATCGGGCGTACCCAATGTGGTGGTGACCAGTGCCTGGGTTTCACCGCGTGTAAAGATGGCTGACCCGTGCGTGCGCGGCAATACTCCGACCTCGATCCAAATGTTACGGATCTGGTCAAACTCGCGCGCGTCCGGACGGCGTTTCTTGTGTGTCACCTGGTCGCGGAAGATGCGTTCGCGCAAAGCTTCAAAGTAATGCGAGAGCTTGGGACCTGCTGTGGCATCGTCCGCCGGAAGTGCGGCTTTGAGCTCATCTTTGATCTTCTTAACTTTTTCGTAGCTCTCGAGCTTGGGATACTTGGCGGTATCGAGTGCGTCCGCAAGCTGCTCGCCGATTTTGGATTTGAGCTGGTCATAGTAGGTCTGGTCAAATTCCACCGGAGGAACGGCGCGCTTGGCCTTCCCACCTTTGGCGGCAAGTTCGTTGATGGCCGCGCAGATTTTCTTGATTTGCTCGTGGCCAAATTCAATGGCGCCGAGCACCTGGTCTTCTGAGACTTCCTTGGCTCCGGACTCGACCATCACGATGCCTTCGGCCGTGCCGACCACCATGATGTTCATCTTGCTCTCGGCCATTTCCGCGTACGTGGGGTTCACGACGAACGCGTCATTAATTAAACCAACGCGAACGGCGCCGACTGGACCGGCAAACGGAATGTCAGACAACGTCAACGCACAAGACGCGGCGTTAATGCCCAGTACATCAGGGTCGTTTACGTTGTCGGCGGAGAGGACCAGGGCAATCACCTGGGTTTCGTTCTTGAAGCCTTCAGGAAATAACGGGCGAATGGGACGGTCAATCTGGCGGCAGGTCAGCACTTCACGTTCGCTGGGGCGGCCTTCGCGTTTGATGAATCCACCGGGGATGCGTCCACCGGCGTATGTGTATTCCCGGTAATCAACGGTCAGCGGAAAGAAATCAATGCCGACGCGCGGTTCAGGAGAGCAACAAGCCGTACCGAGGACGACGTTCTCGCCCAACCGAACGATTGCGGAGCCCTGGGCCTGTTTGGCCCAATGTCCGGTTTCTAAATGGAGAGTTTTGCCGCCTGCAAGTTCGACAGTGGCTGTTTGTTTCATGCAATTCCTCTTTTCTTAGGAGGCCCGTCAATTCCCTGGGCTTGAGCGAAAGTCGTCACGCGACGGCCAGCGAAAACACTTTTCCTGACCGCGTGAAACTCCGGCACACTTGACCGGCAAAGAATCGGTTATTTACGGATTCCAAGTTTCTGAATGACGTCTTTATAGCGCTCAGTGTCGTATTTTTTCAGATAGTCCAGCAGGCGACGCCGCTTGCTGACCATCATGAGAAGGCCACGCCGGGAGGCATGGTCTTTTTTGTGGCTCTTGAAGTGTTCCGCTAGCTCGGCGATCCGGGTACTCAGAATTGCAATTTGCACTTCCGGGCTGCCCGTGTCCGAGTCATCCCTACGGTAGCGGTGAATGACTTCTGTTTTTTGTTCTCTCGCTAGCACTGAAACTGATGCACTCCTGATCTAAATACTTGTCCTTTTAGTGACATGAAAAGACTAACACGCACGCATGGGCCTGTAAAGCTCACCCAAGTTGGGCTGACCCGACAATTGCTTTTTAGGTGCAGATCAAAGAAACTTAGTCCAGGAAAGAGGCTTTCATGTTTTGTTCGAATTGTGGCGAGAATATTGATCCTCAGACCCAGGTTTGCGCGCGCTGCGGCACTCCATCGGCCACGGCAACACAGGCCAATCCGCCGGCTCCTGCGGTGACTCCGTCGAGTCTGCCGACGCTCTCACCACCGTCCGAGGTCAGGTCTGCGGTGCCAGCACCCCCGTCCGTACAACCTCAGAACGACGGAAAAGCGATCTTCAGCCTGGTGCTGGGTATTCTCTCCGTCACATGCTTGTGGGTCATTGCCGGTATTCCGGCCATCATCCTGGGACATATGTCCGTGTCCAGCATCCGCAAAAGCATGGGACGATTGAAAGGCCAGGGCATGGCCATCGCCGGGCTGATCATGGGATACATCAGCTGTGCTGCTTCGATTCCCATTATTCTCATTATCATTGCCGTCGCCATTCCCAATATCCTGAGAGCGAAAATTTCGGCGACCGACATTGTCGGGGCCACAACGGTCCGCACTCTCAATATTGCGGAGACCACTTACACAGTCAACTATCCGACGCAGGGCTTCGCCGACCTGGCCGCATTGGGAGCAGGAGCCGCCGGAAACTGCAGTTCCCCCGATTCAAGTCACGCTTGCATTATTGACGCTCCCCTGAGCTGCGCAAGCACTTGGTGCGCCAAAGATTCCTTCAGATACAACATCACGCTAAAGTCGCCTCGCCATGACGACTACGTAATCACAGCTACGCCGATCCCCGGTCAAGGCAGCAAGAGTTTCTGCTCGACCGGCGACAGCGTGATCCACTACAGGCTGGGCACGGTGGAAGAGCCAGCCACAGAAGTAGAGTGTCAATCCTGGGAAATCCAATAGCGAGCATGGTCCGTACACGATGATTGCTTTTTAGCTTGCAGATCGAAGGACATTCTCAACCCGAAGAGGCGCTAATGTTTTGTTCCAATTGTGGTGAGAATATTGATCCCCAGGCCCAGTTTTGTGCGAATTGCGGCGCCGCATCGGCGACGGCCACGCAGCGCAATACGTCGTCGCTCTCACCTGCAGCGTCCACGGAGCCGCCGGTGCCCGTGGAACCTAAGAGCAGCGGAAAAGCGATCTTCAGTCTGGTGCTGGGTATACTGTCTATCCCTCTCGCGATCACTTGCATATTAGGAGTGGCCGCCGCTGTTCCGGCCATCGTGCTGGGACACATCTCTCGATCTGAGATTCACAAAAGCATGGGACGCCTGAAGGGAGCCGGCATGGCCACGGCAGGGCTGGTGATGGGATACATCAGCGTTGCTGCGCTTCCCCTGCTTCTGATTGCGGTCATCGCCATCCCTAATTTTCAAAAAGCAAAGATATCGGCGAATAACGCGGCGGCTGCCGCCACTGTCCGCACGCTAAATACGGTCCAGATCACCTACTCAACGACCTATCCGGCACGAGGTTATGCTCCCGATCTCGCCACCCTGGGCCCCGGGGCCGGAGGAACATGTCCGACAAGTGCTTCGGCAACTCACGCCTGCCTGGTTGACCGGACTTTGGCCTGCACAAGCACGCTGTGGTGCGAAAAGGATGGATTCAATTACAGCATTGTTGGCGTCGGCTCTCCAACGCCATCCGATTACGTGATTACAGCCGCACCTGTCCCGGGCCAAGGCGACAAGAGTTACTGTTCGACTGCTGACTCAATTGTCCGCGTCAAGGAACGCGTGGTACACGCTCCGGTAACGGCGGCGGAATGCGCATCCTGGGACCCACAATAAGGGCAACCATCTCTGATGAGCCAACTTCGTCGGCAAACCGAACGGCTACTGCTGGTGGCCGGAGATCTGGAACTGGCACTCGCCGAACGCGATGACCGCGAGAGATTCTCCGAGTTGCTGGATGCCGACGTTCCTGCCAACTGGCCTCCGCCTTTGAATGACGACGATTCGCTCAATTGGGTGATTAGTTTTTTCAAGGCGAACCCCGGCGCTGTGGGGGAACAGCTAGGCTTCTACGGTTTCGGGAACACCCGCGAGTTTCAGGATTTCCTCGAGTCTGTCATCCCAGCGCATTTACCAAATCTTTCTGAGTCTCGATCCGTCTGCGCTTCATCACATCATGCATGCTTCGAAAAAGAAAACTCGGCACACAAGGTCTTACGGTTTCCGCTATCGGACTCGGCTGCATGGGCATGTCAGAGTTCTATGGCGCCACCGACGAACAGGAATCCGTCGCCACAATTCATCGCGCCCTTGAACTCGGCTGCACTTTTCTAGACACCGCCGATATGTACGGCTGGGGCAAGAACGAAGAGCTGGTGGGCCGCGCCATCAAAGGCCGCCGCGATCAGGTGACCCTGGCCACCAAGTTCGGCAACATGCGCGGACCCAAGGGCGAGTTCCTCGGAGTGAATGGCAGTCCTGAGTACGTGAAGCAGGCCTGCGAGGCCAGTCTCAAGCGGCTCGACACGGACGTGATTGATCTTTACTACCAGCACCGCGTTGACTTCAAGATACCAATCGAAGACACGGTGGGCGCCATGGCCGAATTGGTGCGCGCGGGTAAAGTTCGCTACATCGGACTCTCGGAGGCGTCACCGAAGACCATTCGCCGCGCTCACCAGGTCCATCCTGTGTCCGCGCTGCAAACTGAGTATTCGCTTTGGGAGCGCGCACCCGAAGACGAACTCCTGACCACTGTGCGCGAACTCGGTATCGGCTTTGTGCCTTACAGTCCGCTCGGACGCGGCTTCCTCACAGGACAGTTCAAGCGCTTCGAAGACCTCGCCCCAGACGACTTCCGACGCCTGTCTCCGCGGTTTCAGGGAGAGAACTTCCAGAAGAACCTCGATCTCGTAGCCAGGATTGAGGAGACTGCTCGCGAGAAGAAGTGCACGCCGGCCCAACTCGCGCTGGCTTGGGTGCTCGCTCAGGGTGAGGACATTGTGCCGATTCCCGGAACCAAGCGCCGCAAGTATCTCGAAGACAACCTCGGGGCCATCAACATCAAGCTAACGCCGGACGATCTGGCGAGCATTAACAAGGTTGCGCCAAAGGGCGTGGCTGCGGGCATGCGGTATCCGGAGAATTCCATGGCGACTGTGGACAAATAACGATTGTTATCGAGCGAAGAGCAAACCTCCATGACTCCTGTTTGTTCTTTGTGTTGAAGCATGGGCATAAAGTCGGCGGGTTTTCTACGCTCGTTGCAAGAACACCGATGATGCTCTCTCCCGTATGACCGTATTAAATAGTCAATCGTTTGTTCCAAATTGGGAACTTGTCCCAAAATGGGACAAGTAGAGCCCAGTCGGCCACCATCTTGTGTGCATGGAAACAGCGTGCTGATAACACTAATTTAATCTTCAGGGAAGCAAAAACACATATAGAATGACCGGCAGTTCAAGCTCCCCCAAAGCTTAGCAAGACTCGCAGAGTAGTCGCGGCACAGGCGTGTACCACGTGACCCACCTGAGGTTCTGCTATTGCATCGGGAACACTTAAGCGGGACGCTGAACTACTCTTCGACCTCGAAGAAGGAGTATCGTGATGAACTGTTGGCCAACTTCTGCCCCGGCCGGCGCGAATGCAGGTCGCCACACCGCGCTGGTAATTTTTGTCCTGGTTCTTTTCGTCGCCACACCGTTTCTTCCTGGCATAACCCCACGGGCGGGCAAGGCGCCCTCGCGCGCGCCGAAGACGGCGGCGCCGGCGGTTGCACCCGCTCCCGCTAGAACGGCACGTGCGCTTCCAGCGCCGGCGCAGCAATCCGCGCAGCGCGCGGGAGCCAGGATCTGGCTGGCAGAACCCAATTCCATTGCGTCGAACTATGTCGATGCCGGCGGAGCTGCGTCTTCGTTCTCGTCTAGCGCCAAGCCGCCAAGCCAGGACCGCGGCTCGCGTCAGCAAGCTGCGGCACCCGCGCGAATTCTCGCTTCACGTCAGGCCAGCGCTCTCACGCTCGTTTCCGCCGATTTCAACGGAGATGGTATCGCCGATCTCGCGGCCGGTTACGCCGCGCCCGGCGGTGGCGGAATTATCGCCGTGCACTACGGCAGCCTGGATGCCCTCGCTCCGCAGAGTGACGCATCATTCCGGGCCATTGGCCGCGGCGAGTTTCCGGCGCCTTTCCTCCCAGAGGCCCGGGTGTTTTCAGTACCGGCCGCCCCAGATCTTCTGGCTGTGGGAAATTTCACCGAACGAGGGAGCAACGATCTCGTTGTGGCAACGCGCGGTGCAAGTGTTATGTACGTCCTTCCCGCGGACGGCAAAGGGAACTTCCGTGCACCGCAGGCTGTTAATCTGACGGGCGCTGTTACGGCCCTGAGCGGAGGAAAGCTTGGCCGCACCAGCCTTTCCAGTGACCTGATTGTGGGTGTATCCGGTCCAGATGGCGCGTCATTGCTGGTTTATCGTGGGGCATCGCAGGGACCGCAATTGCTGGCCAGCTTCCCTCTCGGCGGCCCCGTTTCCTCCATCGCTTTTGGCAACCTGACCGGAGGCGCCGGCTCCGATGCCGCGGTGGTAGCCAACGGCAACCTCTTTATTCTGGGTTCGTCGTCCATGCAATTGGAAAAAGTTGCATTGCCGATTTCCGCGACTGCGGTCGTGCTGGGTTCGTTCGTCTACGATCGTGAGGGCCGCACGCAGATGGCGGTCCTGAGTCCGGACGGTTCCGTCAATATCGGCGTCCGCTCTGGAATTGATTCACGCCCTATGATGCCCGCGGAACGCAAGGCAGTTTTCCTGGCAGCCGCGCGCGGACTGCCCAATCCCGTGGTTCCCGCGCCGAATCCGAAGGAAGGTTGGAAGGTCCTTGAACGTTTCGATTCAGCCGGTCCCGGCCCGTTGCCGGTGTTGCTCCGCACCCGGATCTCCTCGAACGCAGCCGATGACGTGATGGTCCTGAACGGATCTACCGGCCAGATGGTGGTCATCTCCCATCCCAATTTGCCCCAAGGAGCAAGCACGTTCGTGCCCGGACTGGTAGCGACCCGTCCTTATGCCGGATCCCCCGTAGCGGCAGTTTCCATGCGCGTCAACATCGACGGCCGCCCCGGAATCGTCACGCTTCATCAGGGCGAGAGTGTGCCCAGCGTGATGATGCCGCTGCCGGATCCGGTGTTCAATGTCAATACCACGAACGATGTTGTAGTTGCCAACGCCTGCGCGAACAATGTGGCCAATAGCTGCAGCTTGCGCGAAGCCATTATTGAAGCTAACGCCGACAACCTGAATGACACCATCAACGTACCCGCTGGGACATATACCCTGACCCTGACCGGACCCAGCAAAGAGACCACACCTGGCGCAACCGCAGCGTACGGTTCTCTGGATATCTTCCATGGACTCACCATCAACGGCGCGGTAGACGGCGGCGGCAATCCGACCACCATCGTCCAGGCGGGCACCGACAATACCAATGGAATCGACAAGGTATTCGCGGTCAATCCCAATGCCGATCCTGGTTTTGATACGCACTTTTCCAATCTGGTGATCCAATTCGGCAAGAATCCCGGCAGCTTCAACGGTGGCCCCGCCACGATCATTTTTCCTCACGGCTTCGGCGGCGGCTTGTTTTGGGAAGGCGCTCAGACCGGGAACATGAGCGTCGTCAACTGCATCATCGCCAACAATTCAACCGTCGACGGTGACGGTGGCGGAATTGCCGCGGACAACTCAGCCACCGGGGCGATTGGCTCAGGTACAGGCACTTTCACTCTGACCAGCAGCATCGTTCAGAACAATTCCGCCCAGGAAAGTTCTACGGGCAATCCCGGCTTGGGTGGCGGCATATGGGTCACCGGCGGCACGCCGATTGTGATCAGCGGCTCTCAAGTCCTCAGCAATCAGGCCACGCAAACAGCCGGCGGGGTCGGCGGCCAGGGCGGAGGCGTCTTCCTCCGTTCTCCCAGCAACAACACCACGCAGTCGGCGATTCACGGCACCACCATCTCCGCGAACACTGCGGCCGGACATGGCGGCGGAATCTTTACCGGCCAGGGCTTGCTTATTGACAACGCGGGCGCAGCCATGAATATCAGCACCAACCAGGGAGACCAGGGCGCCGGATTGTGGAGCAGCCTTACCAACGACACCACGACGCTTTCCAAAGTGACGATTACCGGAAACGTGGCCACCGGCGCCGACGGCACCAATTGCGTTGACAGTTGTGGCGGAGGCATTTTTGCGGCGAGCTCCGGTGCAGACACCAGCCATCTGGTAATGCATTTCAGCCGGCTGGCCAACAATACTGCGGCAAGCGGAAGCAACCTTGCCAACCTGGGCACAGCGAACAGCACCGACAATGTCATCAATAACTGGTGGGGTACAAATTCACCCGCAGGCACTATTTTCGATGCCAGCGGAGCGGTCAGTTTCGATCCCTTCATCTTCCTTAGAAACACTCCCAACCCGGCGAACATTGGCGTGAATCAGAGCTCGACGCTGACCGGGGACATGAGCGCAGACAATAACGGGACTACGGGAGTTTTGGCCGGCAATTTGGATGTGCTGAGCGGCGTGCCGATTACCTTCAACAACCCCGTTCTTGGCACCATCGCCGAAACTCAGCCAGAAGCGCTCTCGTCAAGTGGTCAGGCCACCGCGACTTACAATGCGGGCGCTGTTGCGGGGACTGGCTCCGCCGACGCCACTGTGGACCAGCAAACGGTTACCGCGAACATCTTTATCGTCGCGGGGGCTTTGCCGCCGACCATCAGCAAACTGTTCTTGCCCGACACGATTGCCCAGACTGGGCTGTCCTTCTTGAGCTTCTCGATTAACAATCCAAATAGCGATCCGAACCCCAGCGTGACGATCACCGGAGTCCAGTTCACGGACAACCTGCCGGCGGGCCTGCAAGTGGCATCGCCCAACCAAGTGACTAGCGACTGTGGCGGCACCGTCACGGCTACTCCGGGCTCATCTTCGATCAGTCTGTCGGGAGGGTCCATTGACCCGGCCCCCGCCTCGCTACGCCCGGTTAAGAAGTCCAAAACGCCGCGGTTAACGCAAGCGACCCCCCGGGCGCAAGGCTCATGCTTCATTTCAGTGGCGGTCACGCCGACCACCACCGGAGTGTTCAACAATACGACCGGAGCGGTCTCCTCGAATGAGAGCGGTCCCGGCGCCGTCAGCAATACCGCCACCCTGACGGTGACCGCGGGACCACCCGTGTCGCCGCCGACGGCCACCAAGGCGTTCGGGGCCACCAGCATTCCGGTCAATGGCACCACGTCGTTGAATTTCACCATTACTAATCCGAATACCACAACCGAACTGGTCAACATCGAATTAGATGACTTTCTGCCCAGCGGCCTTATCGTGGCGTCACCCAATGGGTTGACAGGCACGTGCGTCACGAACTTCGGAGCAGCGGTGAACGCCAATCCGGGGAGCACGAGCATTATCTTGTCAACTTTGAACCTGCCCGGCTCGGCGTCCTGTTCTTTCTCCGTGAACGTGACCGGTATCACGTCGGGACTCAAGAACAATGTCACCAGCAACATCACGGNNGTAGGGCCTTCGATCGCCAAGGCCTTCAACCCTGGACAGATTGCACCGAATGGAGTATCAGTCCTCAGCTTCATTATCACCAATCCGTCTGCGAACCCGGTTGCGCTGACCGGGGTTGGTTTCACCGATACGCTGCCGGCGAACGTGCTTGTAGCCACCCCCGGCAACGCCACAGGTTCCTGCAACGGCGGGACGTTGACGGCAGTCGCAGGATCCAACACCATCAGCCTGACTGGAGGGACCATACCAGCCAATGGCTCCTGCACGGTCAGCGCGAACGTTACCAGCGCGGTGTCCGGCACATACACTAACTTCGTCACCGCAACTTCAACCAATGGCGGGCCCGGAAACACCGCTTCGGCCAACCTGACGGTGGTCTTTCCGCCGCAGATCACCAAATCGTTTAACCCCACGAGCATCGCTACATCGAGCGGAGGCACGGCAGCGACGGCCAGCGCGCTGAGCTTTACGATCCAGAACCCGAACACCAATGTAGCGCTGAGCGGTATTGCGTTTACTGACACTCTGCCNNCCATTACCCTATCGGGAGGGACGCTGCCTGCGAACGCTTCGTGTACCTTCTCGGTGAACGTCAACGGGACCACGGCAGGAGTCCTGACCAACAGCGTCACCGTAACTTCGACCGAAGGCGGGCCGGGCAATACTTCGAGTGCTTCGATCACGGTGGTCGGGCCGCCGGTGATTAGCAAGGCGTTCGGAGCGCCGAGCGTTCCGCTGCACGGTTCGACCTCGCTGCAGTTCACGATCCAGAAC